>JBAZQO010000002.1:0-57171 GCA_041645145.1 Candidatus Omnitrophota bacterium | reverse complement strand
AACAATAAAAAGGGCTATTCCTTTTCTTCCGCGATTAAGCATCTTTCCTTAGGGAAATCCGGTAGTCTTTATTTACTTGCAGTAAAATAACATGGCCTTCTCGGGCAAGCCAGCCTAAGCTCATTAAAACATTATCCCGCGGGCGGTCAATACCTTTAATTAAATCCTCTAAACTAACCTCTTGTTTTTGATCCAGAAAATGCCAGATTTCCCCGGCGATTATACCAATCTCAGTAATCATGATTCCCTCCGTTTAGTCTATTTTATAAAGATTTTAAGATAAGTCAACTACTTTCTTGAGCTCCTTTAAGCTTTTATCTAGCGAAATCCCGCCGAATATGCCAAAATTGTCGCGCCTGCCAAAGGCAGGCGAGAGAATTTTGGCATAGGTTATGAGGCGGGATATTTTACCCTCACGTTCGTGTTAATCCAGTCTATTCTTTCCTGGGCAAATTCTGCCTCGGGTGCGCCCTTCTGGATAATCCGCCTATAAATCTTCAGCGCTTCTTTGAAATTTTCCTTATCTTCATAAAGTTTGGCTGCGCGTAAAAGCGCGCGCGAAAATAACTCCCCCTGCCCTGTATAAAGGCTGGCCGCCAAAAGGTACTGCTGGATTGCCGCGTCAAAATCCGACTTGGCCTCAAGCGCCTCGGCTAAACCAAACCGGATGCCGGATGCCTCCTTAGCGCCGGCGGCCTCAAGGCTTTTGGAATAGAATAATTTTGCCCCGTCATAATCTCCAATTTTGTAATAAGTCTGCGCAATTTGGGAAAAAAGCAGCTTACCTATATCCGGGTTATCCCTGATTATCTCCTTATATTTGGCGAGCGCCTCTTCAAACTTTCCTTCCCGGCAATAAAGATCCCCTAAAGCTATTGCGGCTTGGCCTTTTATACCGGCATTGCCAAGTTTAATTGCCATTTTAAAATTATCAGCTGCCTGCGTAAGCTTGCCTTCCTCGCTAAAAGTTAAACCCAAGGCATAAAAAGCATCTCCGGCCAGATTGCTGTCGGGAAAATCCCTGACCAAAGAACTGAAATATCTGCCTGCCAAATTCAGGTCATCATGCCGGTAATAATACTGCCCCAGCCACCACATAATTTCCGGGGTAACCTTTGAATCAGGATATCTGGCGCGCAAAAGCTTAAACCGGTTAACCGCCTCTTTTTCCTGGCCTAATTTATAATAACAATCTGCAACTTCATATTCGGCTTTTTGAAATAATTCGGTATCCTGTGGATTCTGCCTGCTAATATCCTTAAAGACAAAAAGCGCTTCGTTTGGTTTACCCAGGTTAAGAAAACATACCCCCAGCATATAAAGGGCTTTGGCGGCTAGCGGGCTATCCTTGAACTTACTTTGAAACTTAGTAAAAATGTCACAAGCGGCAATATAATCTTCCTTCTGGAAATAAACCAAACCCAGGGAATAAACCACGTCATCCAGCAGCCTTGACTGCGCGTAATTCTTAATCATAAGCTTAAATGATGCTATTGCTGCCGTTAAGTCTTCTTTCTTTAACTGTACCACACCCAGCTGATATTGCACGTAATCGCCGTAGGATGAATTGGGGTAATCTTTGAGGATATTTGCGTAAGTTTCTTCTGCCTTGGCAAATTCACCGCTATTCTGATAAGCGTCCCCGATTTGAGAAAACGCGCCAACCCTTGCTTCCTGGTCAGGGCTCTTTCCGGCGAAATTCTTAAGTTCCTCTATTGCCGGCTGCAACTGGCCCTGTTTAATGTAAGCCAGGATTAAGTTATAACGCAGTTTATTTATCAGCTCCGCAGGCACGCCAGCCTTTCCGCTGTCTTTATCTGTTTTATCCAGGCCTTCCTTATATACTTTTGCTGCTCCGGCGTATTCTGCGAGATTATATAGCGTGTCGGCTTTGCCCAAATAAGCCTGGACTAATATTAGGGGATCGCTGCTTACACTAATAATCTGGTCATAAATCTTCTTTGACTCATACACCCTGTTGGTCTGAAACATCAACACTGCCTGGCCCAATAACAGGATATCCATACTCTTCTTATCTAAACCGGATTGCTTGATATCCGCGAAAACTTCCTCCGCTTCTTTATATCTTTTAAGCTTAAGATAAGACCAGGCCAACCCTAAGTGAGCCAGCCCTCTGACCTTATCATCCCCGGTCACCTGAGAGGATTTAAGGTAACTACCGGCTGCCTCCTCAAGGTTATTCAGGTAATAATCAGATTCAGCCAGGTAAAAATACAAATAAGATAGGCGTAATGCGTCATCCGCGTAAAGTTTAAAATAAGGCTTGATCCTGTTTCTCAAATAGGAGTATTCCTTAAGATTGTAGAGACACTCGATTATCTTGAAAGCGGCATCTTTACTTTGAGGTTCTTTGGGGAATTTTCCCCGTAGGAGTTCAAAGGCCTGCAAGGCCTGGCTGTATTTTCCCAAAAGAGAAAATGACCAGCCCAGCGAATAATACGCTGCCGGCGTATAAAATGACTGCGGAAAGTCCTTGATCACCGATTCATAAAAGGCTGCCGCCTTCTCGTAATTATTGCCTTTAAAATGCACCTCGCCAATCCAGAAATAAACAGCGTCCCTGAAATCCTTGGAACCAGGCTCATCCAATAATCCTTCGAGAATATTTAATGCCTCCAGATAGCGACCCTGATAAAAATAACACTCACCCGTTAAAAGGCGGGCCTCCATTGCTTTAGTTGAGCCCGGGAACTCTTTTTGAAAACGCTCCAGCATCCCCAGGCTGACCTCGTAAAAACCGTCCTCGTATGCCTTTTTGGCCATAAAAAGGATCTCGGTTTCCTTTGCCGCGGCTGAACCGGCAGACAAAGCAAGGGAATCAACCGCTAAAGTTAAAATAATAATGATTGTAAAGCCCGTTTTTACGATTTTCATTTGCTTGACAAAAATTCTCTTAAAGACCTCCCGGTGTAAGAATTCTCCGCCTTAACCAGCTCTTCGGGAGCACAGCCGGCCAGAAGCTCTCCGCCTTTATCTCCGCCTTCAGGCCCCAGATCAATAATAAAATCCGCGCATTTAATTACCTCTAAATTATGCTCAATTACCACAACCGTGTTGGCGCGCTGGACTAATCTCTGCAGCACGTTTATTAACCTGGCCACATCCGCGAAATGCAGCCCGGTAGTAGGTTCATCCAGAAGATAAAGCGTTTTGCCGGTTGAGCGTTTGCATAATTCCGAAGAAAGTTTGATTCTTTGCGCTTCACCCCCGGAAAGGGTAGTTGCGCTCTGGCCCAATTGAATATAACCCAAACCTACATCAGAGAGATATCCCAGGGTATTGTTTATTTTTGGGATGTTCACAAATAACTCCAGCGCCTCCTCAACAGTCATCTCTAAAACTTCGGCGATTGACCTTCCCTTATATTTAATCTCTAAGGTTGAGGCGTTAAACCTCAAGCCCTTGCACAAATCGCATTTTACATATACATCGGGTAAGAAATGCATCTCGATTTTTTTTATCCCGTCTCCACCGCAGGATTCACAGCGCCCGCCTTTAACATTAAAAGAAAACCTTCCCGGTTTATATCCACGCAGGCGCGCCTGGGGAAGCTGGGCAAATATATCCCTTATATGGCTAAACACCCCGGTATAAGTTACCGGGTTTGAGCGTGGGGTCCTTCCGATAGGAGCCTGATCAACCACAATCACCTGATCAATGTTTTCTGTCCCGCTTATACTCTTAAATGCCCCGGGCTTAATCTTGGACCTGTAAATCTTCCGGGCCAGCGCCGGATAAAGTATATCGGCAATCAGGGTGGATTTACCCGAGCCGCTTACCCCGGTTACGCAGATAAGCGTGCCCAGGGGGAAACGCAGGTCAATGTTCTTAAGATTGTGCTCGCTTGCCCCTTTGATTTCAATATATTTCATTGTCCTCCATGGCCTGCGCACTATCGGTAAATCAATCTTAAGTTCACCCCGTAGATATTTCGCGGTTAAGGACTCCTTATCTTTTAGAAGCGCATCCTTGACGCCGGAAAAGATAACCTTTCCGCCGTGCCTGCCCGCGCCCGGGCCTAAATCCACAATATAATCCGCAGCGAGAATAGTGGCTTCATCATGCTCAACGACAACTAAAGTATTCCCCAGGTCGCGCAGCGCCTTTAATGTTGCCAGCAGCTTTTTATTATCCCGCTGGTGCAAGCCGATGCTCGGCTCATCCAAACAATATAAGACTCCCACCAATCCCGAGCCCACCTGAGTAGCCAGGCGTATCCTCTGCGCCTCTCCCCCGGATAAGGTTGAGCTTTTCCTATCCAAGCTTAAGTAATCCAGGCCCACGTCCACGCAGAATTTTAACTTCCGGGTTATCTCTTTTAACACCTGGTAACTGACCAGTTTCTCCTTGTGCGTTAATTTAGGGGAGCTTAAAAAATTCAGCGCCTCTTTTATAGACATCCGGGAGACCTCCCATATATTCTTCTGATTTATTCTCACCGCAAGGCTTTCAAGTTTAAGCCTGGCGCCCTTACACACCGGGCAAGGAAGGCTGGACATAAACAAGCTTATCTCTTCTTTCAGATAATCGCTGTCTGTCTGATGAAATAATCTCTCTAAATTGGGGATAACCCCTTCAAAAGGTTTATGGCTTTGGCTAAAGGAAGCCAAACCATGGCCCTCTGGCCTATTGCCAACTTCCTCTTTTATCCCATAGAGAATGACCTTCTGTACATGCCTGGATAATCTTTTAAACGGAGTATCCAAATCAAACTTCAGGCGGTAACTCAACTGGCGGATAAGCCAGCGATAATAAAGGATGTAACCTCTTCCTCCGCGCCTCCAGGGAGCAAGCGCGCCTGCATTAATGCTTTTGTCTTTATCCGGGACGATCAGCTCCGGGTCAAATTTAAGTTTAGTGCCCAGTCCGTTACATTCGGGGCAGGCGCCATAGGGGGAATTAAAAGAAAAATTACGCGGCTGGAGTGCGGCATAGCTTATGCCGCACTTTGCGCAGGCATATTGCTCGCTAAAGACCATATCCTGGGATTTGCCCGGGCTGATAATGACCATACCGTTGCCTACTTTAAGCGCGGTCTCGATGGAATCAGTAAGCCTGGGCAAAACATCTTGCCTGATATTTAAGCGGTCAACCACGACCTCAATATTATGAATCTTATATTTGGCTAATTTTATCTCTGCCCCAAGTTCATAAATTTTCCCGTCAACCCTGGCGCGCACAAACCCTGATTTCTGGATCTGCAGAAAAACATCTTTATGTTCGCCTTTCCTGCCGCTGATCAGGGGGGCAAGAATATGCACATCGCTGTTTGCGGCAGAATCCAGGATTATCTCGATTATCTCCTGGGCGCTTTGCCTCTCTACAAGCGAGCCGCACTTATAACAATAGACCTTCCCGATTTTGGCAAATAATAACCTTAAGTAATCATAGATCTCGGTTTGGGTGGCAACCGTTGAACGGGGGTTGCCTCCGGCAGAGCGCTGTTCAATGGCAATTGCCGGTGAAAGCCCGGAGATAAATTCAACATCCGGTTTCTGCAGCTGCTCTAAGAACTGCCGGGCATAACTGGAAAGACTCTCCACGAACCTCCTCTGGCCTTCGGCATAGATCGTATCAAAGGCAAGGCTGGATTTTCCCGATCCTGATAAGCCGGTGACAACAATCAGCTTATTGCGCGGCAGATCCAGGTTTATGTTCTTTAAATTATGCTCCCTTGCCCCGCGGATAATTATGTTTTCAGTTGACATTACGCAGCCTCTAATTAATGAATGGGCCGAAATCAATCCTGTAGCTCTTTTTTTCTGCTCCTGGAGGAATCAAGATATACTGATGTTCTTTCATTATCTGGCCATCCTTCCATTCATCCTGTAAATATACTCTGTATCCGAAAATATGCCCTTTCACAAAAACGACATTTCCGGGAGGATCTGAGAATTGGATAAAAAATCCCAAGGGAGGCCTTGCCCCCTTTGTCTTTTTCCAATAGTATACCAGGTGCAATATCCTGCTGTCGGATATTTTATTATCCACGATATCATACCCTAAGAAAATAATCCCGTTTTTCAAGACCAGATTCATAGGATTGCCTATTTTAGGATTACGTACCTCTTCGCAGAGCCGGTATCCTTCCTCATACCCCTTTTTGAATAAGACCGTATCATCAAAAGCCTTAAAAACCCTCCAATCTCCGGTTTCAAGAAAGGTGCGGATATTGCCTGCCCCTTGCGGCGGGAAAAATGCGCTTAGCATAAGGGGCTCGTTAAAATCTATCAAAGCGTATTCAAGATTCTTAGGCGGCTCATATCTCGTGTTCGTGTACATCTTGTAACCCATCGCTATAAGATGCATGGAATAGAGATCCCGCCTGTTTGCTAATTTTGGCAAAAACTGAAAAGTCGCAATAACCGGGGATTTGCGCGGCACCGACCTGATCAATTTATCTTTTTGCGCGCTAAAATAGTCAATCCGGTACCGATACATATATCCGATGATATCAAATTGCGGGGCCTGTAAATAGATACCGGAAAAAATAACAAACCCGAAAAAACAGCATAATAATGCCCCTTGATTCCTGATAACAACCTTGTAACGCAGCAGCTTAACAAAGGAGTGGATTACCGAAAAGAATATGAACGGGATCAGTAAAGCAGCATATTGAAATTCAATCGACGAATGAGTCTGGGCCACAGATAATAAATTCTGCATAAAAACCGGGATTGCCGGCAACAAAACCAGGGGGCTGAATAATCCCAAAAATCCAACCGGCATAAGCAAATGAAGAATATAAGTTAACTTACGGGGGGTAAAAGCAAAAAACGCGGTACTTACCGGATGGAGGATAACCGTTTTAACCATCTCAAACAGATTACTACCCAGGTGCTTATAATAGTGGCTGAATATAAAACCACCCTGATATAATTGGGCGTCCTTTGTAAAATGCGGGATTATCAGCTTCACCGACAATAGAAACCAGGCAACTCCTGCCAAGAAAGGAATTAAGACCCATTTTTTAGACCTTTTCCGTATCAACGCGTATATGCCGAGCATAGATACCGCTAAACTTGCGTTTTCCTTGCAAAAGATGGTCAGTATTATAAAAACAAGAAACCTTCTGAAATTCTCTTTTTCAAAGTAATACAAGGCAAAGAAAAGAAAAAATATCTCATATATGTCAAAATGCGTCTCAAACAAATTCATATACCCGATCGAAGGGTATAGTAAATAGGCAATGGCTATAGACAAAGAAAAGGTCTTGTTCAGCCTGCTCCTGGCTAAAAGATACAGGGGAAACGCTGCCAATCCCAGGAATATGCTTTGCAGAAATAGAAGCGTCAAAGGACTTTGAAAGACCGCGTATATCGGCAAAATCAGGAAGATTATTAAATATAAGTGAGCCCCGAAAATTATCTGCTCCAGGAAGGAGTAATATAGAAGCTTACCATGAATACTGCTCCAGAAGACAACGGCGTCTCCTGCCAGATCCCAATCCGTATAATTAAAAGACTGGTACTTTAAAAAACACAAATACCCGAAAACAAGGATGTACGACAAAATGGAGGCCCAGAGCAGATGCTCAGCCCATTTTTGACAAAATTTATCTATTCTTTCCATATAGTTTGCTCACAAACCCCGCCGGTACTCCCAAAGATAGCGCGCTGTCCTCCATAAACTCAACTGCCTCTCCTCCCTGAACCTGATAAAAGTTCCGAACAACCAGAGAAATAAGAATAGTTGCCTGCATTTAATTTTTTTGGCGATATAGATCAAAAAAGGTTTCATGCGGGGGAAGCGCACGCAAAGATGGGCTACCTTATGGATGTTAAGGAGGGTTTCTTTATTGTTTAAAGACAACACCGAATCCTGGATAAATGAATTAGGTATATCCTCAAAAGAATATTCTTTCTTAAGCAACCCCTTATCTATGCAATAGGCGGCTAAGGCGGTCTTGGGAAACGGCAGCAGGACTGTCGTAAACATATAATCAGCGCCGATGGCGATATTCAGATCAACCGTCGCTACCGCATCATCAACCGATTCATCAGGCAGGCAGAACATATTTGAGGTCTGCATCCTTATGCCTGCTTTTTTAATAATGCCTGCGCCCTCAAATATACGTTTATTACTTATGGTTTTATTAAGGAGACCTTTGCGCAATAATTCGTTTCCGGTTTCCACGCCAAAGCTTACGGTATGGCAGCCGGATTCAGCAAGAAGCCGGGCATGCTCCTCTTTAACCACGTCAACCCTGGCTGTGCATATATAGGGAAGGTTTACTTCTTTCTTATACAAAGGGCCGAATATTTCAAGCCAGCCGGTATCCATGGCAAAAAGGTCATCGGCAAAAAACAGCGAAGTGGTAGGATAGTCGGTAACAACGCGTTTTATCTCTTCGACAAAATGCTGCGGCGACTTTCTCCGCATATATTCTCCCTTACCCTCAAAAATCCGCATAATAGAGCTGTTCGCGCAAAAAGAACAGTGAAACGGGCAGCCGCGCGAGGACATAAAAACCTTTAAGGCAAGCTTTCCCAGTTTAGGGTAACGCTCGTAATACAGGCGCCGGTCCTCAAAAAATGAATCCAGATCTCCGGTTATGGGAGCAACACCCCGCATCAGGAGACTCCCCTCCTCTTTTAAGCAGATACCGGGGATATTGGAGGTTGGTTTCTTTAAAGCGATACAGCGCGCCAACTCGGTAAATGAGGATTCCCCCTCGCCATGACACAGATAATCCACTCCGGGGAGCGCTAAGACCTCCTCCGGATACAGAATTGCATGAACCCCTCCCGCGGCTATAGGAACAGAGGGGATCTGCTTTTTTAACTCGGAGGATATCTGCCGGAGCCAGGCATGCTCGGATGACAATACGGAAAAAGCGATCAAATCAGGTTTAGCTTTTTTTAACGCCGAAACTGCGTCTTTTTCACAAGCATCTATCAGGATATCCGTCTCATATCCCTGTTTCTTGAGTTGGCCGGAAAGGGCCATCACCCCAAAATACGGAAAGATTTGCTTCTGAACAAAACAAACTTTCATTTAAGTACACCCTTCCTGAATACGGGGTGGAAAATAAACATGATGGCCGCAATGAAAAGGCCCGCAAAATAACAAAACAAGGTTATTTTGTATAGCTTGGGGTCATATATAAAGCGTACGGTATGCGGGCCTTTTTCAAGGATAACGGATTTAAAGGCCATATTCGCCCTATAAATCTTGCTTTCTTTGCCGTCTATAAAAACCCTCCATGACCTGTCGAATCCATCAATGTAATAAAGAACACAATCCGCCTCTGGATGCACTTCCAAAAGCATACTGTTTGGATCAAAACCCAAAATCTTGATTTTCCCCTTTACGATTTGGGCATCTGCAATCTTTTCCAGGGGTATTTTCAGCTTTGCAAATCTTGCCGGGGGGGGCTCCTCGATAAACACTACCCTTTGGGCTATGCTTTCTTCAAGCTTGGCGCATTCCTGGGCCTGGCGTTCAACCGGCAAAACAACAACGCCGTTCACAAATTTCATCCTCCCGTCAGTTACTCCCATAAAGATCTCTTTTATCTCCGGCCGGATCATCTGGTCATTCTCAAAATTAAAGAAATCCTTCATTTCATAAAAATGTGTCGTTATCGGCGGCATCCTGAAAGTAAAAGAGGTAAATATCCTCTGCATCGCAGGGGCAAAACCAAAAAAAGGATACCTGGGCAACATAACAGGCACCCTTTTATCGCTATAAGCCAGCTTCTCCTTAGGCCATAAAGATAGGTCAGCCTTTGGCATAGTCGTAGACCTGTATAGAACCGCGTTAAAAGAAAGCAGGTCGATAAGCACCAGGGAAACCAGTGTGAGATATTTAAACCACAGGCTTATCTTCGGCCTTTTGATAACATAAAATAATACTAAGAAGGATGCTATAAATATAAAAACATGCCGGTAGGAGCGGCAGAAAAGATTATTCAAAAGCGTTGCGAAATCTTGCCCGAGACGCGAAGATACAAACATATAAAGCTCCGGGGACTTCGCTAATGGAGCCTGGTAAACCATCAGCACATAGCGGTTGATCAAAATGGCCGCAACAATGATAAAAAGAGCGATTAAAATCAATCCCTTAGGCAGGGCCCTTCCTGATCCCGGGTTTTCCATCCGCTCCAATATTGCGTCTGTGCCTATACAAGTAAAGTAAACCAGGCAAAAAATAAAAAACGTGGCAAAGGTATGAGTGTTCCTGATTATGAAAAAAAACGGGAAAAAATAAGAAAAGAATTTCAATACGCCAAACTTAGGGCCAAGCATCAATAATACCGTAACACCCAAGGCGAGCATAAAGCCGATTTTGTATTTATGGCGGGAATAGAATAAACCGACTATGGCCAGAAATAGGGGGATTAAGCCTATGTACAAAAACGCCTCTGACGCAAGAATTGATCTAAAATAGATCATTTCAAAATGCAGCATAAAAGAATAAGGCGTAAACAAGTTGAAGAAATCGGCAGGGTAGGCATTCGCAGCCTTTGTCGCTTCAAAGATCCTGACAACCGGCACCGTATCGCGAATATAAGTCAGGAAAACCGGAATTAAATTCAATGAAAGGAGCAGGAAAATTATAATAGCGCCTAATACGGCTTTGCGGCTATTTGCTAAACCGCCATTTTTAGGGAAGACAAAACCTTTGGAAAGAAAAATACATGCAAGTAATACCGCGACAGAAGAAATAAGATACATTATATGATATCCGGAGGTAGAAAGCGCAACACCAAACAGGAAACAGAACCATAATAGGGATACCGGCTCCCTTTCTTCCAGGAACTTGAAGGAAAAAAATAAAATCCAGGGAAGCGTATAAAAACAGAGGATAAAACCATGCTGCTTAAGATAGGAACTGCAAAGCGCCGAAAATGACAAGGTAACAAAAGCAAGGAAAGCGCTGAACCTGTATTTCGCTACGCGCCTGAAGAAAATATAGCTTCCCCAAATAAAGATCAGGTAACGGAATAAGAGATCATAATGATAAATACTCAACGTATTAACCTTAAGTAATTTACCCGCAAAGACCAGGAGTAAGGTTTGAGGGTCCCATAGATGGAGGACGTGTATATTCAAAAAGAATATCTCCCCGCAGTTCATATACGGATTCCAAAGAGGCAGAATTCCATACCGCAGGCAATCGGAAAAATAAGAAAAAATGCCGAACCATATAATACTGTCATGGCTGAGCATCAGCCTACCGGTAACCCACAAATCCCATTGCAGGCAAACTACCCCGAGCATAACCGCCACCACCCCTATGACCTCTCTAAGCCTTCCGCTTATCTTCATATATATATTTTTGCCAAGGACCTTAATAAACTAGCGCCCAATCTTATGAGACAACTCCATTCTTTTAAACTTAGATACCATCGGGGAGGAAGATAGAACCACCCTACAGGTCCGATCCTTTTAGTAAGTAGCCTAAAGACCCTTCTGGGCCTAAGCGAAAAGAACAGGTTAGCCTTAATGATATCTTTCTTTAATTCCTTCTCATCGCACCCTTCAGGTACATAGGGCAGCAGGTATTCCGTAACCGAGTCCTGAACCAAGGATGCGCAGGCGTTAAGATTGGTCCAGCCCTTTTCCACAAAGAGCCGGCCTTCCTCTTTGGCTATCTCATATAACCTCGTGCCGGGATACGGCGTAGCATTATTAAAACGCACATAATCCAGATCGAGATCCTTGGCCAGCCGGTAGGACTGCCATCTCTCCAGCCTTGTCTCTGTCGGCAGGCCAAAGATAAAAGTCCCGGATACCCCAAAACCATGTTTTTTTGCCAGCTTCACCGCCGCGATATTCTCCGCTACTGTTTCTTTCTTGTTTAACAATACCATCAGTCTCTCTGAGGCGGTTTCCAGGCCGTAATTTATCACCCTGAACCCGGCTTTCTTCAGCCAGGACAAAATCTCATCGTTAACCGCATCCGCCCTTGTCTGGCAATCAAAGGTCGCCATTTTTTGAAATCCCTTATCTATCATGGCCCGGCATAAGCGGATTATCCTTTGTTTGTCCGTGGTAAAATTATCGTCAACAAAGTTGATGTGCGCCTGTTTATATTTATTTATAAGCAAATCTATTTCATTCAGGATAACCCCCTCGGGCAGATAGCGGAATCTCTGTCCGGATATCCTCCTCTGGCTGCAAAATATACAATCATAAGGGCAACCTCTTGAGCTGGCAATAAAACCAAAATTATATTTCCCCAAACCCTTCTCGAAAAGATGGTACGGGAAAAAAAAGGAATCATCTAAAACGGGCAATTCAGCAGGCGGATTATGGATTAATTTACCGCCGCTTTTATATGACAGTCCTTTTATCTGTGAATAATCTTTCCTGTTTTTGATCGCGTCGTATAATTCAAGCAGTATCTCCTCCCCTTCCCCCCTTACAACTAAATCAACCTCCGCGTTTGCTAATGCCTCCTCCGGCAGGACTGTAGGATGTATCCCTCCTAAAATAATTATTGAATCGGGATACCAATTCTTTATCTGTCTTGAGATATCGTAGCTTCTTTGCGAGCAGGCGGTCAAAGTCGAGATCCCAAAGATATAAGGGGGAGAAAGTTTATCAAGCAGTTTAGCAAGCAACGGCCTGGATAACGGTGTGATGAGTTCGTCTATTATTTCGGCTTTCCTGCCGTGATGCAGTAAATATCCGGCAAGATAACCTGCGCCGATAGGAACGCTAACGGGAACATATCTCTGGAAGATCCCGAATTTGGATGAGTTTGGATTTATTAAAACCATGTGATTCTCGTGGGCTAAACCTATAGGTGATATAAACAGGCCCCGCCCTTATAAATAAGGGCGGGGCTTATGTAGAGCTTACTTACTTCTTTTTCTTCTTTCCGCCTCTTTTCATCTTGGCGCAAGAGACATCGCCTTTCTTATCCAAGAAATAAAGGTAGCCTACTTTTCTCTTGATGCCGCATTTTGCTACCTTCTTGGGGCTACCTCCCTTTTTGTTGCCTCTGGCCATCTTAGCGCAAGAGACATCACCCTGCTTGTCAATATAATAGAGATAACCTTTTTCCCTCTTGACCCCTACTTTCATTACTTTCTCTGCCATTTTCTCAATTCACCCCCTTTCGTTTTTTTAAAATCCGGGGGACGGTTCTATTTTTTAAATTTAAAAAATAGTAAAAAATAGAACCGTCTCCTTGTTTTTTAATTGTCAAGTGCCGATTTTTATCGGCTGCAAAATCTGTTTTAAAGTCGCAATCGCCGCAAGCACCGCCAAGAAGCTGGTTTTAGGATTCTGCGGATGCAGGACATTTTCGGTACGCGTAAATATCCTAGCCGCATCGGATTCAATTACGACCTCATGGATGTTTTTCCTTATATAAGGGCTGGCAATTATACGCACCTGCGTCTTATGCATGCCTATGCCGGCTAATCCTAAAACCGCTGCCACATTTATATTCTGCGGAAAATATTTTACCGCGCGAGAGGCGCTGCCTGAAAATAGGATTTTATCTTTCTTCAGGTTATTGAGTTTAAATCTTTTAGCTACATATTTAACTCCGCTAAATGCCTCAGGATGCTTGCGCGTAGTCAAAACCACCTTGCTCACTTTCCCTATATTTGCCGCTTTCAGGGCGTCAATCCCCGAAATGGCCCCGCTGGGAAAATAAACCCGGGCATTATTCTTCCTGGCTAACGCATACAGCCGGCTAAGATGATCGACCATGCCGCCTACGCTCATCACCATAATATCACAACCTGCGGATAAAGATTTGCTCGCAATCCCCCAGGCAGCCCCTGCGGAAGACGCCTCGATAACCAGCTCTGATTTCTTAATTAAATTATCCAGGCTCCCTACGCATAATTTTCTGCTTTTTATAACTTTTTGCGAAAGCTGCAGACTTTTTTCCGGCTTTATGTCATAAAGCGCAACTAACCTGGACTCTTTAGAAAAACTTGAAACTATCTCTTTTGCCAATGAACTGCCGATTGCCCCGCAACCGACAATACCAATCCTAAGCTTACTCTTTTTAGACATATGTTTAAACAGGGACGTTTCTCAATTCAATCGGAGAACTGTCCCCACAACTGTATTATCAATGAGCCGGGTTTTGCCTATTCTTACCGCTAAAGCAATAAGACAGCCTGGTTTTATCTTTTTTAGAAGCATAAGGTTCTCTAAATCCACGACAACAATATAATCGATCCTGGCTGATTTCTTTTTTGAAATAAGCTGTTTCATCCTGCTTATAATTCTATCTGTATGGCGCTGGCCATTATCAATCAGGGACTTCGCAAGGCGTAAGGCTTTAGATAAAACTACCGCGTCATTCCTTTCTTTCCTGCTTAAGCAGGCGTTGCGCGAACTGAATGCTAATCCGTCATTTTCCCTTATGGTAGGCATAACCTTAACCTTAACCGGGAAATTTAAATCCTTGATCATCCTGGCGATTATAATCGCCTGTTGCGCATCCTTTTGGCCAAGATAAAGCAGGTCCGGCCGGACAATATTAAGCAGTTTGGCAACTACGGTAGTTACACCGCGGAAATGCCCGCGCCTGATGGCGCCGCAAAGAACATCGCTTAACCCTTCCACATTAACAACAGTGGAATAACCTTGGGTATACATAATCTTACTATCCGGCAAGAATACAAAATCCACGCCTGCCTGGCGGCAAAGCGTAAGATCATTTTTAAGCGGGCGGGGATATTTTTTCAAATCCTCTTTGGGCCCGAACTGCGCCGGGTTGACAAAAATACTCGCTACTACCGCATTATTCTCTTTGCGCGCCTGTTTAATGAGGCTTAAATGCCCCGGGTGCAATGCGCCCATCGTAGGCACAAAACCTATGCGTTTTCTAACCCGCTTTATTCTACGCATTGCCGCGCTTAGCTTTTTAGGATCGTAGAAAATCTTCATAAAACCTCGGTCAACGGCCGGGTTACAAAATCCCGGCCAAACATGCGCGGATGCGGAATAATCAATCTCTCCCCGCGCATAATCCTATCCCCATAAAGCAGGATATCCAAATCAATAACCCTGGACCCAAAACGCGAAGTTTTGGTCCTGCCTAAATCTTTTTCTATCCTCTTGAGTTCTTTTAGCAGGTTTATCGGGGAGAGCTTGGTTTCAATCTTTAATGCAGCATTCAAAAAATCAGGCTGTCCGGATGGGCCGCCAGCCGGCAGAGTTTCAATAACCTTGGATTCTTTAAGTACACAAGTATCTTTCAGGGAGTTAATCTTTTTAACAGCCAACTTTATATTCTTTCTGCGATTGCCCAGGTTTGAACCGATACCGAGATAACAAATCGCCATTTTAGGTAATCTTCTTCAGCCGCTCTAAAGCCTCTCTTATCCTCTCTTCAGGCACAGTTAAGGCCATACGAATATAACCTTCTCCGTACTTTCCAAAACCGACTCCCGGAGTTGCCACAATATCAGTTTCTTTAAGCAGCCGGGAGGCAAAATTCATAGAATCAACATTGCCGGGAGTTTTTATCCAAAGATAAAAGGTTGCCTTTGGTTTAATTACCTTCCAACCCATCGACTGTAATCCTTCCACCAGAATATCCCGCCTCTGTTGGTATACCCGACAGGCCTTGCGCATAAAGTCCTCTTCTGTCGCAAGCGCCGCAACGCCGGCCAGTTGGATCGCCGAAAATATCCCGGAATCAATATTTGATTTTACCTTAGCTAAAGCCGCGGTCAATTGGGGATTGCCGCAAGCCCAACCCAGGCGCCAGCCGGTCATGTTATAGGTTTTGGACAATGAATGGAATTCAATAACCACATCTTGCGCCCCGGGAAATTCCAGCAGGCTGCGCGCTTTATACCCGTCATAAACCATCTCAGAGTAAGCTAAATCCGAGATTACGATAATTTTGTTTCTTTGCGCAAAATCAATCAACCCGCAATAAAACTCATCAGTTGCGCATGCGCTGGTCGGGTTATTTGGATAATTTACAAAGATGATCTTTGCTTTTTTCCGCGCGAAAAACGGTATACGCTTTAAATCCGGCAGGAAATTATTTTCTTCAAGCAAGGGCATAAGATACACTGATCCTCCGGCAAGGATTGTCCCGCCTTTATAAGGAGGATAGCAGGGATCAGGAATAAGGGAAAAATCCCCCGGGTTTAAAAAAGCCAGAGGAAAATGCGCGATCCCTTCTTTTGAGCCGATTAAAGGCAATATTTCCGTATCAGGATTTAAGCTGATATTAAACCTGTGTTTATACCAGGAGGCGATCGCCTGGCGCAGCGCAGGCATTCCCTGGTCCAAGGCATAGCGGTGGTTTGCCGGGTCCCTCGCTGCTTTATTTAAAGCGTCGATAATATGACCGGGGGTAGGTTGATCCGGGTCGCCTATCCCAAAATCAATGATATCCCGGCCTTCTTGCCGCGCCTTACGTTTGGCTTTATCAATCCCTAAGAATAAATATGTCGGCAATGACTGAACTTTTTTAGATAATTCAAACATCTTTTACCCTTTCAAAACATCCTGCATTGAATAAAGCCCGGCGGACCTGCCAAAAATCCACTTAACCGCTTTTAAGGCGCCGACGGCAAATAAATCGCGCGAATGCGCCTGATGCCTGATCTCAATGCGCTCGGAATTCCCGCAAAAAACCACGGTATGATCGCCGAAAATGTCACCCAGCCGTATGGAATGCATCGGCACATCTTTTTTTGTAGCGGCAGAAATGACTTCAGCCATTTTCTTGGCTGTTCCGCTGGGGGCATCTTTCTTGCCTTTATGATGCGCCTCAATGATCTCAACGCTATAATCCGGGCCCAGCCTTTTGGCTATCTCAGGAAGAATTGAGAACAATACATTTACCCCAATAGACATATTCGGCGAAAAAACTACCGGAATAACCCTGGATACCTCTTCTACTTTGTTTTTTTGCGCCTCGCTTAAGCCTGTAGTTCCCAAAACAAGTGCTTTCTTGTATTTGACAGCGTAATCCAGGTGCTCCTCCGTTGCTTCAGGTAAAGTAAAATCCACCAGGACATCAACCAGGAATAAACCATCCGGATTGGATGAAACTTTCAGCCTGCCCATATCCTTGCCGATCAAAGGAGTGCCTTTTTTCTCCAAAAGCAAACCTACTTCCAATTCCTTATCCTGGTTTGCGAGTTCATAAATGCGCCTGCCCATTTTCCCGCAGGCTCCGGCAATTCCCAGTTTAACCATATCTACTCCTTCTTAGGGACGTTTCTGGACTCAATCGGAGAACTGTCCCCTATTTTAACAGACCGTAATCTTTAAGGGCTTCTTTAAGTTTCTCTAAATTAGCCGCTGACATACTGCACATAGGCAAACGCAGATCCGGCCGGCACATTCCTAATAAACCCATTGCGGTTTTCACGGGGATAGGATTGGTCTCAATAAACACCGCCTTGATCAAAGGCAATAATTTATAATGTAACTGTTGAGCTTTTCCAATATCTCCTTTTTCAAAAGCGCTGACTAAAGCCGCGACGTCCCCGGGAACAATATTGGCAACTACGGAAATTATTCCCGTACCTCCGATGCTTAATACCGGTAAAGTCAGGCTATCATCCCCTGAAATCAAATCAAAACTTTTAAGGCAAAGCTGCCTGATGCGTGACATCTGGTCAAGGCTGCCGGAAGCCTCCTTTACCGCCACAATGTTTTTGCAATCCTGCGCTAACCTTGCGATTGTCTCCGGCTCAATATTTACGCCGGTGCGAACGGCAATATTATAGAGAATGATCGGTATTTCCACTGACTGGGCAACGGCTTTAAAATGCTCATATAATCCGGCTTGGGTTGGGCGGTTGTAATATGGTGAAACCTGCAAAGAGGCATCTGCCCCTGCAGCGGCCGCCTCTTTAGTAAGCATGATCGCCTCTGCGGTAGAATTTGAACCTGTGCCGGCAATTACCGGCACTCTTTTATCAGCCTGATCAATGGTAATCTCAATTACTTTTTCATGCTCATCAAAGCTTAAAGTCGCGGATTCTCCGGTTGTGCCGCAGGGAACAATCCCGCTGGTCCCGTTTTTAATCTGAAAATCGATCAACTCTCTTAATTTATTTTCATCTATTTTGCCATTATGGAAAGGCGTAACTATGGCTACAATTGAGCCTTTAAACATAATATTCTCCTTTGTAAACTATTTTTGCGCTGCCCTCCAGCCAGACATCCCGAAAGCTGTTATTTTCCTTTTTAAAATAAACCTTTAACTCCTCTCCTCCCCGCGTTCTGACCTTAACCAGCCTGTCTAAATTACTTTTCAAGGTAAAGATCAGCGCCGCGGCAACGCTTCCGGTGCCGCAGGCCAGGGTCTCATCCTCAACCCCTCTCTCATAAGTGCGGATGCCGATGAGATTATTGCCTTTTACCTCTGCGAAATCCACATTTGTGCCGGCCGGAGAAAATTTCGCGTGAAATCTGATACTGCGGCCAATACTTGCCACATCAATATTATCAATCCCGTTTACAAAGACTACCGCGTGCGGAACACCTGTATCTATAAAATTAACCTTGATCAACCTGCCGCTTACTCTTAAAGGGATATTCAGTCTTATATCTCTAGGTTCAGTAAGCTGAATTCTTACCCGATTGGCGCAAACCTCGGTATTAATGACGCCGGCTTGAGTAAATATTTTTCCTTTTGTTTTGCCGCTAAATAAAGCAGCGCACCTGGCGCCATTACCGCACATCCGGGCCTCTGAACCATCGGAATTAAAAATACGCATGCGTAAGAGTTTATTAAGCAAAATCAATCCGTCTGCCCCTATCCCGAATTTCCTATCGCATAATGACCGTGCCAATGCGGCAATACCGCCGGGCAGTTTCTTATCAATGACAATAAAATCATTTCCCGAAGCCACCATTTTGGTAAATTCTATTCTCTTCATATTATCTAATCACAGAGGCCAGCTCATTACGGATCAAATCCGCGTAACTCTCCCTTTTCCTGATTACAGATACATGATCTTTAACTACCATGACCTCCGCGGGCCTCGGGCGCGAATTATAATTACTGGACATGCTAAACCCGTATGCCCCCGCGCCCATGACCGCCAGATAATCGCCTTCCTTGACTTTAGCGATCTTCCTTTCCTTTGCCAGGAAATCACCGCTTTCGCAGATCGGGCCAACCACATCCGCTTTTTCAGTCCGGGAAATCTTGCGTAAGGGCAGGATATTATGATAAGCGGAATACAGCGCCGGACGGATCAGATCATTCATCCCGCCGTCTACAATAATGAATTTTTTCTTAGGTGTATTTTTAATATATAAAACTTTTGTAAGCAGTATCCCGGCATTTCCGGCAATGAACCTGCCGGGTTCCATAATTATTTTCAGGCCGGTTTTCTCCAAAAGCGGAATAATTTTACCGGCATAAATCCGGGCAGTCTGAGGAGTTTCATTATCGTAGATAATCCCCATGCCTCCTCCGATATTCAAATATTCAAGGGTAATACCTTTCGATTCCAGCCTTTTAATAAAATTCGTTACTTTTTTTATTGCCGCCACAAAAGGCGCGCTTTCAGTGATCTGTGAGCCGATATGGATATGCAGGCCGCATATATCCAGATTCTCAAACTCAGCGCGCAGAAGCAGGATCCTGTAGGCGCTATCCAAATCAATCCCGAATTTATTCGTAATTTTTCCGGTTGTTATAAATTTATGCGTTTTAGCTTCCACATCCGGGTTTATGCGGATAGCCACGCGGGTAATTTTATTAAGCTTGCGGGCAATACGATTAATATTCTCCAGTTCAGGTAAAGATTCCGCGTTAAAAAACAAAATCCCTTTACTTATGGCTGTGGTAATCTCTTTATCGGTCTTGCCTACAGAGGCATAAACTATTTTATTCGCAGGGCATCCCACTTTTAAAGCGCGGTACAACTCACCGCCGGAGACAATATCAAGCCCGGCGCCTTGTTTTACCAGAGCCTCTAAAATTGCCAGATTGGAGTTGGCTTTTACCGAATAGCAAATAAGCGGCTTGACCGCGCCAAAGGCATCACGCAGTTTAATAAAATGTCCGATTAAGGTAGCATAACTATAGGCATAAAGCGGGGTGCCGAAACTTCGGGCCAATGCCTCAACCTTTACATTTTCACAGTAAAGCTGATTATTCTTGTATTTGAATTCGTGCATTTTAACTTTTTTTGCGGGGCCTGTCTGCCAATCCACCTCGCCGTGCTCACTTGCGTTGCGCGCGGCAAAGGCTTCGGCTTAGCAGCCACCCGCTATAATGAATAAAATATCAATTAAGAATGTGTTTTATTCCCTTTTGATTCAATTTGCTACAAAATGTTTTAAGCAAGCTATCCGGCATATCTTTTATTTTAATGTTATTATCTTGAGAATATCTTACAATTTTTCCCATTACAGTATGTGCTTCTTTAAAAGGGATGCCTTTAAGAACTAAAATTTCGGCTAATTCAGTAGCATACAGGGTTTCGTCATTTAAAGCATTGTCTATAGCTTCTTTATTAACTTTTATATTCTTGATAAACCTGGCCATAATCCGAAGTTCGTCTTTAATTATATCAACAGAAGAAAATAAAGGCCCCTTATCCAACTGCATATCTCTATTATAAGTCAAAGGCAATCCTTTCATTGTCGTCAAAAGAGAAATGAGGTTGCCGTAAATCGGGCCTGTATAGCCTCTTACCAATTCAAGGAAATCAGGATTTTTCTTGTGCGGCATAAGACTACTCCCTGTGCAAAACTCTTCAGGCAAATCAAGATAATTAAATTCTTTCGTTGAGTATAGTATAAAATCCTCAGCTAATCGGGATAAATGCATTTGTAAGATAGAAAGTGTACTCAAAAACTCGATAACAAAATCCCTATCGCTGACATTGTCAGGGGCATTAATTACGGAAGCTAATTCAAGTACAATTTTCTTAGGGATTTTCAAAAAATCTTTTATAGCCATATCATATTCTTTAGTTAAAATGGTCCCTTTAAAAGCACCTGAACCAATCAATGCTGTCGATTTTTTTCTAAAGTCAATAAGTCTTGATTTATCCCTCATAAACATATAACTAAAAGCAGCCAGGTAGTCTTTAAAAGCAATTTGTTGCGCTCTCTGGGTATGAGTGTACCCTACCCAGGAATATCCGTTATACTTGTTTTGAAGGTATTTCAAAGTAGAAACAAGTCCGTCTAGCAAATCAGAAACTAGTGATGCCTCTCTATGGCAATAAAGCTTTTCATCAAATACAATTTGATCGTTTCTAGATCTTAAGGTATGAAGCTTAAGTGCCAATTTCCCTACTTTTTTTTCTACCCTATTCTGAATTTCTGTATGTATGTCCTCTGACTCCCGGCTTGGCTTAAATTTATTTCCGACTATTTCTCCAAGAATATCCAATAAAGCCTTGACTAAAACAGAGCATTCTTTGCCTGCTAAAATTTTAGCTCTCCCTAAAGCGAATACGTGGATTATTGAATGATAAATATCATACTCGGCCAATTTATAGTCGTAGTCGATAGATTTCTGAAAATCAAAAAAATCTTTGTCTATTTTTTCTTTAAATCGCCCGCCCCATAATTTTTTTGCCATTTTTTCTCCTTAACTAACATCTAACGGAAATCTTGGGGACGGTTCTATTTGTCTAAATTTAGACAAATAGAACCGTCCCCTTGTTTTACCTCTTATACGGCATTCCCCAGAGCTTGATAAAGCCTTCCGCCAGCTTCTGGTCAAATTTATCATCTTTACCGTAGGTGCTTAATTCTTTCTTATAAAGTGAATTTCTGGATTTCCTGCCCACAGCAACACAGGTGCCTTTAGACAGTCTTAATTTTATGGTGCCGCTGACCTGCTTCTGCGTTTTCTCTACAAAACCATCCAACGCCTCCTTTAAAACAGAAAACCACAAGCCATAATAAACCAACTCGGCGTATTTAAGGCTGATCATCTCCTTAAAATGCGCCAGTTCCCTATCCAACACCAACGCCTCTAACTCCTTGTGCGCGGTATAAAGAATAGTGGCGGCAGGGGCCTCATAAACCTCCCGGGATTTAATCCCCACTAATCTGTTCTCAACCATATCAGATCTGCCCACGCCGAATTGCCCGCCGAGTTCGTTTAAATAATTGATCAGATTCTTCAATTTGAATACCTTACCGTCGATTTTCTTCGGTATGCCTTTTTCAAAAGTTACTTCAATATACCGCGGATAGCTCAAAGTGTGCGTAGGGCTCTTGGTAATTATATAGGCGTCTTCCGGCGGTTCCTGTTCCAAATTCTCCAAAACACCTGCTTCAATACTAACCCCCCAGATATTCCGGTCAACACTGTAAGGCTTTTTCTTGGTTACGTCTATCGGTATATTATGTTTTAAGGCATACTCAATCTCATCTTCCCTGGATTTAAACTCCCACTCTCTGACAGGGGCAATGATCTCTAATCTCGGGTCAAGTATGCCTACGGCTACCTCAAGCCTTACCTGGTCATTGCCTTTTCCGGTACAGCCATGCGCTACCGTTCCTGCCTTCTCTTTGTGCGCAATCTGCACTAAATATTTGGCGATCAAAGGCCGGCCTAATGCCGTAGCCAGAAAATATTTTCCCTCATAAACCGCATTGGCTTTTAATGCGGGGATTATAAAATCGTCGATAAATTCCTCCTGCAGATTGCGGATATAAACTTTTGAAGCGCCGGCAGCCAAAGCCCGCTCTTCAATTGCCCCAAAGCTTTCACCCTGACCCAACCCCTGGCCCAGATCCGCCACAAAACAGATCACCTCATACCCTTTTTCCTTAAGCCATCTGACTATGCAAGAGGTATCCAATCCACCTGAATATGCCAACACCACTTTTTTCATTTTATCTCCTGCTAGTTCCAGACAGGATCCGTTAATTCTTAGCTAATAATTTTATTAAAATCGCCTTCTGCACATGCATCCTGTTTTCCGCCTGGTCAAAAACAATTGAATTCCCGCTATCCATAACCTCATCGGTTATCTCTTCCCCCCTGTGCGCAGGCAAACAGTGCATCACCAAAACTTCCGGCGGAGCGTTAGCTAAGAGTTTAGCATTGATCTGAAAATCTTTAAAGATAATCTTTCTTTTATTGATCTCCTCTTCCTGGCCCATGCTCGCCCAGACATCCGTATAAACAACCTGCGCAGCCCTAACCGCGCTAAACGGATCTTCAGTAATTTTTATCCGGCTGCCGGTTGAGCTGGCAATTGCTAATGACAGCTTAACTACTTCTTCGCTCGGGCTATATCCTTTAGGAGCAGCCACGTTAATATTCATACCGGTTTTGGCTGCGGCAAAAAGTAAAGAGTTGCAAACATTGTTGCCGTCGCCGACATAGGCTAAAGTAATATCTTTAAGCTTTTTTAGCTTTTCCTTGATTGTAAATATATCAGCCAGCCCCTGACAGGGATGCGAAAAATCCGATAAACCGTTTATAACCGGCACAGACGCCACAGCGGCCATATCCAGGCAGTTCTTATGTTCAAAGGTCCTTATGACAATACCGTCGACATAGCGAGAGAGTGTCCTGGCCACATCTCTTATGCTCTCTCTTACGCCCAAATTTATCTCCTGAGGGGACAGATAAAGAGAGTTCCCCCCAAGCTGATACATACCCACCTGAAAGGAAACCCGCGTTCTGTTAGACGGTTTTTGGAATATCAAAGCCAGTGTCTTCCCGAATAAGGCCCTGCTGAATTTATTTTTATTCTTCTTAAGCTTCTCACTAAGCTTAAGGATGGCTTCTATATCCGCCAGGCTCAAATCTTTAATCGAAAGCAGGTCCTTTTTCATTATACGCACTCCTTCAAGACACTCTCTAAAATTTTTAAGGCTTTATCAACTTCCTTTTTAGTTATATTCAATGCCGGCATCAGCCTTAAAACTTTATCGTGCGTGCAATTGATCAATAAACCCTTCCCTATGCACTTCTCCACGATCTGCTTACCTTCTATGCTTAACTCCATGCCCAACATCAAGCCTATGCCCCTTACTTCTTTGATTACCGGATAAGCTGTCTTTAAAAGATTTAGTTTCCCTAAAAGATACTCCCCCATATTCCGGCAATTCTTTAACAGCTTCTCCTTCTGGATCGCTCTTAAAACCCCCAAGGCAGCCTTACAGATTACCGGCCCTCCCCCAAAAGTAGAGGCATGCGTACCGGCAGTTAAAATATCGCCAAGCTCATTCTTAGCTAACATAGCCCCGATGGGCATTCCGCCGCCTAAGGCCTTAGCTAAAGTCATCACATCAGGGGTTATGCCGTAATTCTGATAACAAAACATTTTCCCCGTCCGGCCAATTCCGGTTTGCACCTCATCAATGATCAAAAGTATTTTCTTCTCATCGCATATTTTTCTTAAGAATAGAACAAAATCCCGGTTTGCGACATTTACCCCGCCCTCTCCCTGAATAAGTTCAAGCATAATCCCCGCTGTCTTATCAGTAATCGCCTGCTTAACAGCATCAACATCATTAAACTTAACCTGTTTAAAACCTTCCGGCATAGGCTCAAAACCTATCTGGTATTTTTTCTGTCCGGTTGCTGCCAGGGCTGCAAGGGTCCTGCCGTGAAAAGCATTCTCAAAAGTAATTATCTCGTATCTGGCCCCGGTTGAAGCGCCGAACTTCCTGGCTAACTTAATCGCCCCTTCGTTTGCCTCTGCCCCGGAGTTACAGAAAAACACCTTTCCCGGAAAACTCCAGTAAATCAATTCTCTGGCTAATTTCGCCTGAAACGGATGATAATAATTATTCGGCACGAAAATCAACTTGCTGATTTGATCCCTTACCCCCTGCATCACCTTGGGATGGCAGTGCCCTAGATTTCCTACCCCCCAGCCGGGAAAGAAATCCAGGTAGGCTTTGCCGAAAATATCCCAAAGCCGCGAGCCCTTACCCTTGATAAAAATAAGAGGCGCCTTGGTGTAGGTGGGCATTATATCATTTTTATAAACCTGAAAAATTTCCTCTGCCTTCATTTATTTTATAATCTCGGTTCCGATACCCTGGTCGGTAAAAATCTCAAGGAGCAGCCCGTGCGGGGTGCGCGCGTCAATAATATGCGTTTTTTTCACCCCCCCGTTTAATGCCTCCACGCAGGCTTTTACCTTGGGGATCATCCCCTGCTGGATAATCTTATTCTCAATCAGTCCGACCGCCTCATCAACCGTCAAGGTTGAAATGAATGAATGCGGATCTTCGGAATTACGCATGATCCCCTTAACATTAGTCAGGAGGACAAATTTTTCTGCGAGCATTCCGGCGGCAATAGAAGCCGCAGCCTCATCGGCATTGACATTGTAAATTTTCTTGTCTTTGCCTTTTCCCATCGGCAGCACCACAACCACCTTATCCTTCTTAAGTTCGCTATCCAAAAGTTGCGTATTCACGGAGTTAATGTTGCCAACCAGGCCGATATCTACCTTGGTTTTCTTTTTTTCCACATGGATCAGGTCATCATCTTTGCCATTTAGGCCTATAGCCTTGGCACCCAGCTGGTTTATCTCATTTACAATCAATTCATTTAAAACCAACAGCTCCTCTTCTACCAGCTGCAAGGTCTCTTCATCCGTAACGCGCATCCCCTCGACAAACTCCGTTTTCTTGCCTGATGCGCGCATGCGGTCGCTGATATTAGGCCCTCCCCCGTGTACCAGGATCGTCCGTAAACCCATAAAATTCAGGAAAACTATATCTTCCAGGACTCCGTTGCGGATCTTTTCATCTCCCAGGATACTTCCTCCGTATTTAATGACAATTACCTTTTTATGAAACCTCTTTATATAAGGTAACGCCTCGATTAAAACATCTGCTTTTCTTATTGCGTCTTCCATTTGTCCTTTCTAATTGTATTCCGCGTTGATCTTTATATATTCCGGGGTAAGATCCGAAGTAAAAACCCTGGCCTTAGCCTTGCCCCGGGAAAGATTAACTGCCAATTTTACCTGCCTGCCTTTTAGCGAACCCAGTTTTATTTTCAAACCCCCTTCTTTAATTTTAATACCGCTTGCTCCCACGGCCTGCGCCACCCTGCCAAAATTCGGGTTCTCGCCAAAAACAGCCGCCTTAAAAAGCACGGAATTAGCGATATTCAAAGCAACCAACTTCGCCTCATGCAAATCCTTTGCCTGTAAAACATCGATCTGGATAAATTTCGTAGCGCCTTCGGCATCCTTAACTACCATTTTAGCCAGATCCAGGCAAACAGCATCTAAGGCGCAAGAAAAATCCCGCAGGCTCCTGCCGCCGGAGATAGTTTTATTCCCTGCGGCACCGTTAGCTAAAATTACAACCGTATCATTAGTGCTCATACATCCGTCAACAGTTATGCGGTTAAAAGAATTTTCTACGGCGGATGTCAGGGCCTTGTTCAACGCATTTTTAGAGATACCGGCATCAGTCATGATAAAACAAAGCATAGTTGCCATATTCGGGGCAATCATCCCTGCTCCTTTGGCAATACCGCAAATACGCACCGGCCGGGAACCGATCTTTAAGCTTGCGGTTACCTCTTTGCTAAAAGTATCCGTGGTCATAATCGCTTTCGTGGCTTTATGGATACCTGCGCCTGATAATCCGCTGACAAGCTCAGGGATCCCCTGTTTAATCCTGCCGACATCCAGCCGTTTACCGATAATCCCCGTAGAATTGACTAAAACGCTGTTCTTCGCGATTTTTAATTCCCGCGCAATACATCCGGCGACAACAAAGGCATCCTGCAAACCTGATTTACCCGTAAAGCAGTTGGCATTACCGCTGTTAACCAATACCGCCTGGAATTTTTTCGCGGATTTAAGATGTTTTTTGCAGACTATAAGCGGAGCGGCAATAATACTATTAGTGGTAAACTTTGCGCCGGCAACAGCGGGGAACTCCGAATAAAGCAGGGCTAAATCCAGCTTACCGGATTTTTTTAATCCGCAGGCCACACCATTTGCCTTAAACCCCGCGGGTAAAACTGCTTTTAGGACTTTTTTCATAATAAACCCGCGGTCTCCGGAAGCTTATACATTATATTCATATTCTGCACTGCCTGGGCTGATGCGCCTTTTAATAAATTATCAATCGCCGAGATTACGATAATCCTTCGGCCAAAATCCTTAACCCCGATATCGCAGAAGTTCGTCTCTGCCACATCCTTAATCCTCGGGAAAATACCTTCCGGTTTAATCCGGATAAAAGGCTCATTCTTGTAGAATTTTTTGAATAATTCCGCTGTGCTTTTGCATTTAAGCTTAACCCCGCCCGCTTTCTTAAGATAAATAGTCGAGAGGATCCCCCGCTCGATCGGCAACAGATGAGGAACAAATGTCACGTTTACTTTTTTTCCCGATATTTTCGAAAGGGCCTGATTTATCTCCGGGGCATGCTGATGCACATTGACTTTATATGCCCGGAAATCGCCTTCAATCTCTGAAAACAAATATTCCTTTTCCAGTTTTTTCCCCGCGCCGCTTACCCCGGATTTAGCGTCAATAATAATAGAATCAGTATCAACCAAATTTACAGCCAATAGCGGCGCTAACGCCAAAATCGCCGATGTGGGGTAACAACCGGGGTTAGCCAACAGCCTGGCAGCTTTGATTTCTGCCCGGTTTAACTCAGGTAAGCCGTAAACTGCTTCTTTTAAGTTATGCTTATCCTTGTGGCTGGCCTTATAAAACTTTTCATAAACCGAAGGGTTCTTGATCCGGTAATCCGCGCTTAAATCAATGACCTTCTTTCCTAAACTTAAAAGTTTAGGTGCAAATTTCATGGATACGGTATGCGGCAGGGCTAGAAAGACCAGGTCACAATCTCTTTGGATCTTTTGCCAGTCAGGTTTTGCGCAAACTAAATCCAGCCGGTGCTTGAATTTAGGGAATACTTCAGAGATAACCTGCGTAGTTTTACCGGTATTAAAAAGATGGGTTATCCTGACATTAGGATGATTAAGCAATAACCCGATGAGTACTTCACCCGCCTGCCCGGTTGCCCCGATTATTCCTACGTTGATGACCATTTTAATCTCCTTATTATTGATACGTTCGGCGGCGCTCAAGCGGAGAAAGATTACGCCGCCTTCAGTATCAATCCTGAGCAAACCCCGTCCTTTAGGCCGGGGTGCCGAAGGATTGACTCATAATAGAATAAAATCGATCTTCCGTCAAGGATTTTTCTCGTCGGAAACGAAAACCCGCCGCCAATAAAAAATCCCGCTTCCCAGCGGGACTTCTTAACTTTAGCTTGCCTTCTGACTGCTATATTCTATCTACAGCTCCTTGTTACCTCTTTGTCCACTGGAAGCGCTTACGCGCGCCTTTCTGGCCGTATTTCTTACGCTCCTTCATGCGCGGGTCGCGGGTTAAATAACCGTTCTTACGGAATATCTCTTTGAAGTTAGCATCCGCCAGCAAGAGCGCCCTGGCGATACCCAAACGCAAAGCACCCGCCTGGCCGGTGAGGCCTCCTCCGGTTAGCCTGGCCGCGATATTAAATTTATTTGCGCTTTCGGTGAGCGCTAAAGGCTGTTTAACGATAATGCGGTCAGTCTCGCGCAGAAAATATTTCTCAAAAGGCCGGTTGTTAATTACAATCTGACCGGTGCCGGGTTCCATACGCACCCTGGCAGTTG
Organism: Candidatus Omnitrophota bacterium; assembly: GCA_041645145.1. Classification (GTDB taxonomy): domain Bacteria; phylum Omnitrophota; class Gorgyraeia; order Gygaellales; family Profunditerraquicolaceae; genus UBA6249. The sequence continues at coordinate 28,602 of JBAZQO010000002.1, read as the reverse complement.
ATTCCTTGCGCCTTCCTAATGCTATATATTTAGCTAAATCATTCATTTAAATTTTAAACCTCCAAAACAAGCGGTTTTACGCCGGTCAAATCATGCTTATCATCGGCGAAAACCTTCAATTTCTTAATCATATCCCTGCCTAACGGCCCCCCGGGAAGCATTCTCTCTACCGCCAAGTGTATGACTGTAGCCGGTTTTTTGGCTAAAAGCACCTCTAAGGTTACCTCTCTTAAGCCGCCGGGATAACCGGAATATCTGCGATAGACCTTCTGCTTAAGTTTGCGGCCGGTAACCTTAATCTGCCTGGCATTAATCACAATTACCCCGTCTCCGGTATCTAGATGCGGGGTAAATATAGGCTTATGCTTGCCTCTTAAAATAGAAGCGATCTTAGAAGCCAGGCGGCCAAGCACCCTGCCTTTGGCATCGGCGATATACCACTGCCTTTTGATGTCTTCTTGTTTGGCTGTATAGGTCTTTTTCATAGAAAATTGATTATACCAAAATTTTGAATAAAGTCAAATAATTTTTAGCTTTTTTTAGCTTTTTTTCCACCAAAACAAGCCCGCAAGTATAAAAAGGATAATTATAACTGTCCGGAAGTTAAGGTCTGCTTTTCTTATTTTTAGCCTATAGGCGCTTGCGGGGTTCTTGAATATCGAGAAATACTTGTTCTCTTTAATCTTGACCAGGTTATATTTAAGGCTTATGTCATTTATCAAACGCTGGTCTAGATCTTCGGACAAAATAATTATTTTCGCTGACAAAAAGGGGTCAAAGCGCTCCGAAGTTCCTATTTCAGGAAGCAAAGCGTTGGCGGTAGCTCTTTGCGAAAGGTTGCTTAATATCAAGCCGGCGATATTGATATTCGCATAAACAATATCTCCGGCTGAGGAATTGGTTTTTATAACCTCTGCCGCGGGAAGATACATCCAGGGGAACCAGACAGAATTACCTTTTGCGAGGATCATCCCGGCAAGGGCAGAATCCACCCACTTTATCTGATGTCCTGTTTTTCTGGGGCCCTCCGGCTTATTCATGGATAAGGTAGGCGAAATAAATAAAATAAATAATACTAAAACCCCCGCAAATATCTTTTTCTCCTTCCAGAGCGCCTGCATAGTCAAAGCGGAAAGAAAAATAACCGGAAGATAACCTTCTCCTGAAAAAAAGCGATAGGGGTATGTTAAGAAAATTAGGCTGGCTAGAAACATGCCGATAAAAAGCCTGTGCCTGGGAGTCATTTTAGCCGCCAGCGCTAAACCAAAGAAAGCCAGGATATAATCAATCACCTTGATCTGACAGTGAAATCTTTCAGGCATATCCATTCCAAATGACCGGATAAAATGCAATGCCAGGAACTGGTGAAACAAAATCGGTAAAGCTATTAGCAATGAATAAAAAACAACCTTGAGGGAATTTCTTCTGTACTGCTTATCCATAACCGCGTAAAAGATATAGCTTAAGGCGATAAACCAGGATACGCTGATATGCGTATAGAAGCACAAAACGAGCAAAATAACCGCGCGTAATAGCCTATTTTTAAATAATTCGCCCAGCGAAAGAAAACCAAAAATCAAAGCCAACGATGCTGGGATATGATTGGAGAGGGAAATAAAAAAAGCAAAAGCGGAACTAAACGCCACGACCACGAAAAAACCCAGCTGTTCGCCGTAGGTTTTCCTTATAAAATTCCATAAAATTATTAAAAATACAACCGGAGTCGCTGATTCAAAGAACTTGGCAAGAAATATAACACCGGCCCCTGATTTCATAAGCAGAGCCAGGAGAATGTGAAATAACGGCGGATATATATGCGGCCTGCCAAACGGGGCATACTCCCAAAAATCCCAGCTGCTGTAACCTCCGGCCTGAATAAATCCCCAGGCGGCCTGAAGATGATAATATATATCTATAAACTGGGGAAGGACAGCTAAACGCAACAGCTGCAAAACGGCATATGCTAGGATAATTATCTTGGAAAAATATCCCCAGGGGTTATTGATCTTTAGCTGGCTGCGCATAAATTAATACTTTACCTTTAATAAACATAATCCCTTTGCCGGAAGGGTAGGGCCGGCTGCCTTGCGGTTGCGCGATTCCAAGATCTTTAGCATGCTGCCTTTAGGGAATCTTCCCCTGCCGATCTCTAACAGGGTACCGGCAATATTTCTCACCATGTTATACAAAAAACTGTCTGCTTCAATATCAATATGCAGTAAGCCCTTATCCCTGGATATCTTAATACGCTTGATAGTGCGTACCGGGTTGGCATCTCTTGCGTCAGCTGCCTGAAAAGATTTGAAATTATGCCTGCCTAACAGGGCTTTGGCCTCCCTGCGCATTAATCCTACATCCAGCGGATAATGGGAGAAGTGGACCCGGTTAGCTAAGAGCGCGGAAGAATATTTACGGTTTAAGATCGTATAGCGGTAAATCTTGGATTTTGCCCAGAAGCGGCTGTTAAAACCCAAAGGGACCTTTTGGATCCGGGATACCTTGATATCCGCCGGCAGCAGGCAATTCAGCCCCCAGCGCAATCTCCCCGGCTGTATTTTAGAGTTAGTCTTGAAATTAGCAACTTGGGAAAGGGCGTGCGCCCCGGAATCCGTGCGCCCGGCCACAATCAGCTTAATATCTTCCTGGAGTATCTTCTTTAAGGTTTGTTCCAGAATGTTCTGGATAGTCCTTGCGGCGTGGTAATTTGCCTTGGCCTTTATGCCGTTTTGCACCTGCCAGCCGTAATAGTGAGTGCCGTCATACTCTATTTCGAGCTTGAGATTAAGCATTCGGCAATTTGCACGGCGTTGGTGGCAGCGCCTTTACGCAGGTTATCCGCCACTACCCACAGCCACAGTCCTTTTTTATCAAAGGCATCCTGGCGAACCCTTCCGACAAAAACATCATCCCTTCCCTCCGCATCTTTAGGCATGGGATACAGGTTATTCTTGGGCTCGTCAATAAGCACGATTCCCGGGGCATTGGCTAAAAGTTTCCTGGCAGCCTGGGCAGTTAGAGGCTTAGCTGTCTGGATATAAACGGATTCGGAGTGGCCGGTTCTGACCGGCACGCGTACAGTGGTTGCGGAGATCTTGATTTTCGGCGCATGCATTATCTTGCGGGTTTCATTTACCAGTTTCCACTCTTCATTGGTGTACCCGGCCACAGCGGAAGAGCCGGTACGCGCTCCTGCGCAGTAGTCCCCTTCCACAAAACTTCCGATATGCGGAAAACAATTGTAAGCCAGCTGCTGCGGCATAGACTTATTCGCCGCATTGACGTGCACACTGTTAAATCCGCCCTGGACAACCAAATTAACCTCTTCTTTTAATTGCTCTACCGCGCTTTTCCCCGCGCCGCTGGAGGCCTGCAAAGTAGTGACAATGATTCTCTTTATGCCTGCCTTCCTGTGAATTGGATTGAGCGCGACGACCATCTGGATTGTAGAGCAGTTAGGATTGGCGATGATCCCTTTATGTTTTTTAACATCGGCGGCATTGACTTCCGGAACAACCAGGGGCACCGAGGGATCCATACGGAAATCCGCGCCGTTATCAATCACCACCGCGCCTCTCTTAATCGCTTCCCGGGCGTAAGTGACTGCCGCGCCTTTTTCCCCTTCAGTCCCCGCAAATAGAGCAATATCTATACCATTAAAACCATCAGGAGAAATCTCCTGCACTTGATATTTCCGGCCATCTACTTCTATTTCCCGCGCCGAACGGGCAAAGACTTTCAATTGGCCGACTGGAAAATTGCGCTGTTTTAATACACGCAGCATCTCAATGCCCACTACTCCTGCGCCGACTACCGCCACATTATATTTTTTCATCCAGCACTCCCTATGGTAAATTTTTAACCACTAGATCACCGACTTCCGTAGTCGAATAACCCATCTTTCCGGCAGCCAGGGATTTCAAATCTTTGTTCACCAGGCCGATTACCGCATTTTCAATGGCCTTACCCGCCTGGAGTTCGCCTAAATGCTCCAACATCATTCCTACCGCGCAAATCGCCGCTAAAGGATTAATGACATTCTTGCCCGTATACTTAGGAGCTGAACCGCCAATGGGTTCAAACATTGACACGCCTTGCGGATTAATATTCCCACCTGCGGCAATCCCCATGCCGCCCTGGATCATCGCCCCCAGATCCGTTATGATATCACCGAACATATTGTCCGTAACGATCACGTCAAACCATTCCGGGTTCTTCACAAACCACATAGTCGTCGCATCCACGTGCGCGTAGTCAGTAGCTATATCCGGATACTCTGTGGCAACTTCATTAAATACCCTTTGCCAAAGATCCCAGGCGTAGGTCAAAACATTGGTTTTACCGCAAAGGGTAAGCTTTTTTCTTTTATTGCGCTTACGCGTATACTCAAATGCATAACGTATGCAGCGCTCCACCCCATGACGGGTATTATAGGATATTTGAGTAGCTACCTCATCTTTGCTTCCTTTATTCCGGAACTCCCCCATACCTTTATAAAGGCCTTCGGAATTCTCGCGCACCACTACAAAATCAATATCTTCAGGCTTCTTATCTTTCAGAGGGCAAAAAGCCGCGTTGTAAAGCTTGACCGGGCGCAGATTTATATACTGATCGAGCGAAAACCTTAATTTTAAAAGAATCCCGGTCTCAAGGATACCGGGCAAAACATCCGGATGGCCGATTGCGCCGAGAAAAATAGCGGAATATTCCTTAAGCAGCGCTATATCGCTATCCTCCAATGTTTTGCCTGTCTTAAGATAACGCTCTCCCCCAAAATCAAGAACTTTTGTCTGGTACTTAAAACCGAATTTTTTGCCTGCTGCCTGCAGGACCTTTAGGCCCTGATTAACTACCTCCGGCCCTGTCCCGTCACCGGGTATTACCGCGATCTTATGCATGATTCTCCCGCCCTCTTTTTGATATAATTCATCAATCCGCCTTCCTCTACGATATCCTGCAAAAATTCCGGGAAGGCTTGTGTTTTATAATCTTGATTCTGCGTAATATTCTTAATTATACCACTAGTCAGGTCAATTTCAATAATATCCCCGGCGTTGATCTTATGCACATCTGGGGACTCTAAAAACGGCAAGCCGATGTTGATGGCGTTCCTGAAGAATATGGCGGCAAAACTTTTGGCAAGTACCGCGGAGACCCCGCAGCCTTTGATCGCCAAAGGCGCATGCTCGCGGCTTGAGCCACAGCCGAAATTATTGCCAGCCACGATTATATCCCCGGGGCTGACTGCCTGGGAAAACTTAGGCTCAATCGTCTCCATACAATGTTTACCCAGTTCTTTAGCATCGGTGGAAACCAGATATTTAGCCGCGATAATATCGTCTGTATTTATATCATCGCCAAACTTATGCGCCTTACCCTTGATAATCATTTAATTCTCCTATACGGACGTTTCTCACTTATATTCTATCCGGATGCGTAATTCTTCCGGTTATGGCACTTGTTGCAGCCACCGCGGGTCCGGAAAGATAAACAAAAGATTTAGGACTTCCCATTCTTCCCAGGAAATTCCTGTTGGTCGTAGCAATAGCTACCTCTCCTTCAGTTAAAATACCCATATGCCCGCCTAAACACGGGCCGCAGGTAGGCGTAGAGAATACCCCGCCTGCCTTGACAAAAATTTCCGCTAATCCCTCTTTTACGGCCTCCAGATAAATCTTTTGAGTAGCCGGAAAAACTATTAATTTTACCCCGCCTGCCGCCTTTTTTCCTTTAAGTATTTTAGCGGCAATGCGCAGATCTGAAATCCGGCCGTTAGTGCATGAGCCGATAACCACCTGATCGACTTTTATATTTTTTAAGGAGCTGGCCGGCTTGACATTGCTGGGCAAATGCGGACAGGCAACGAGCGGCTCTAATTCCGTAACATCCCATTCATATATCTTTTCATAAACAGCATCGGGATCCGAATGATAAAATTTCGGCTTACGTTTAAAACCCGCGACAAACTTCCTGGTAATTGCGTCCGGCTCAATCAACCCTGCCCTTGCCCCGGCTTCAATAGCCATGTTGCACATGGAAAATCTGTCATCCATGCCTAATTTCCTGATTACCGGACCGCAAAATTCCATCACCTTATACAATGCGCCATCAACGCCGATTGAGCCGATGGTATGAAGGATTAAATCTTTGCCGCCTACCCAATGATTGAGCTTGCCTTTATATATGAACTTGTGGCTTGCCGGTACCTTTAGCCAGCATTTACCGTCAACGTACGCGCGGGCTAAATCCGTCGAGCCCATGCCGGTGGCATAAGCACCCAGCGCCCCGTAAGTGCAGGTGTGCGAATCCGCGCCAATAACCATGTCACCGGGCAAAACGATGCCTTGCTCCGGCAGGAGCACGTGTTCAATACCCATGCGCCCAACCTCAAAATAATTTTTAATCCCCTGTTCTTTGGCAAAATCCGCTAAGATTTTGCACTGATTGGCGCTTTTTAAATCCTTGGCCGGGGCAAAATGATCCGGGACTAAAACAATCTTATTTTTATTGAATACCTGTTTAAACCCGGATTTCTTAAACTCTGAGATGGCTAAAGGCGCGGTAATGTCGTTAGCCAGAGCAACGTCAACATTGGCCTGGATAAACTCACCCGGTTTGATTGTCTTCCGGCCGCAATGCGCCAACAAGATCTTTTCTGCGATTGTATAACCCATAATTAATTTAAGAACTTATTCAAACTTCTTTACGATAAGGGAGGCATTATGTCCGCCGAAGCCTAAAGAGTTAGACATGCAGACAGTTACATCCGTTTTACGCGCCGTATTAGGCACATAATCCAGGTCACACTCCGGATCCGGATGTTCGTAATTGATAGTAGGAGGAATTACCCCGTCTTTAATCGCCAGGCAGCAAACTACAAACTCCACTCCACCGGCTGCGCCCAAAAGATGCCCGGTCATGGATTTAGTAGAAGAAACCATGACTTTCTTGGCATACTGGCCGAATGCCTTTTTCATGGATAAAGTCTCGATCTTATCATTAAGCTTGGTAGAGGTACCGTGCGCGTTGATATAATTTATCTCCTCGGGCTTCATCTGCGCGTCTTTCAAGGCCGTAGTCATTGCCTGCGCCGCGCCCGCCCCATCAGGATCCGGGGCAGTTATATGATACGCATCGCAGCTCATGCCAAAACCGACAATCTCAGCGATAATATTCGCGTTCCTTTTTTGGGCATGCTCCAAGCTCTCCAAAACCACTAAACCACAGCCTTCAGCCATCACAAAACCATCGCGGTCGCGGTCAAAGGGCCGGCTGGCCTTCTGCGGATCATTATTCCTGGTAGAAAGCGCCTTTAATGCGCAGAACCCGCCGACAGCAGTAGCCACAATACAACTTTCCGTACCTCCTGTAAGTATAACATCCGCATCACCATAAAGAATCATCCGGTACGCATCCCCTATAGCATGCGAACCCGACGCGCAAGCAGTGGCCACGCAGGAATTCGGCCCCTTTAACCCATGGATGATAGCGACCAATCCACTGGCCTCATTCACGATAAGCATGGGGATAAGAAATGGCGATAGCCTGGACGGGCCTTTACTAAGAAAAACCTTATACTCTTCTTCAATAGTATGCAGGCTGCCGATACCTGAACCAATCACTACTCCCAGGCGGCTTCTATCCTCCTTATTCAAATCTAAACCGGAAGAATCTAACGCCTGCTTAGCGGCAGCTATAGCAAACTGCACAAATTTTGCCGTCCTTTTAATATCCTTGAGGGAGATTCCGTAATGGGTGGGATCAAAATTCTTTACTTCTGCCGCAATGCGGGAGTCAAAATCAGCGGCATCAAAGCTGGTGATCGCGCCGACCCCGCTTTTACCTTCCTTTAAAGATTGCCAAAAACTGGCAATATCATTGCCAACCGGTGAAATTACCCCTAGACCTGTGATTACTACTCTTTTTTTCATTAAATGAGCACGTAACTCAAAATTTACCCCGCCAAGCTAAAAATGCGGGGTAAATTATTTATTTACTGCTATCTAAATTATTATTTGGCGCTTTTTTCTTCAATATACTTGATGGCATCTCCGACAGTAGTGATTTTTTCAGCGTCCTCATCGGGAATCTCAATGCCGAACTCTTCTTCTAATGCCATAACTAATTCTACGGTATCAAGGGAATCCGCGCCTAGATCATCGACAAATGATGCCTCGGGAGTAACCTCTTCGGGTTTTACGCCTAATTGTTCTGCTATGATTGACTTGACTTTCTCTTGCGCTGCCATTCTTTTTTCCTCCTTGTGTAGAAACACACACCCGCGCAAATCAGATTAGCGCGGGGTGTCATACTTTACGCCATAACCATACCGCCGTCTATGGTGATCGTCTGCCCGGTTATATAACTTGACTCATCAGATGCCAAAAACAGGCAAAGATTAGCTACATCGCCAGGCGTTCCTAATTTAGCTAAAGGGATTGCCTCCAACATCTTCTTTTTTATATCCTCGGCAAGCCCAGCGGTCATCTCTGTCTGAATAAATCCCGGAGCCACAGCATTTGCGTTAATATTGCGGCTGGCTAATTCTTTAGCTACTGTTTTTGTAAGAGCGATTATCCCGGCTTTTGAAGCAGCGTAGTTTGCCTGGCCCGGATTACCCATTAAGCCGATAATAGAGGCGATACTGATAATCCTGCCGCTTCTCTGCTTAATCATCGGCCTGCATACGGCCTTGATGCAGTTAAATGTGCCTTTCAGGTTGACATTAATCACCGCATCCCAATCTGCCTGGGACATTCTAAGCAAAAGATTGTCCTTGGTAATCCCAGCGTTGTTAACTAATATATCAACCTTTCCCATTTTGTCAAGAATTTTGTTTATGCCTTCTTCTACCTTTTCGTAGTTAGTTACATCCATCTCTAAGGCCAGCGCCTTCCGGCCTAAAACCTCGATTTCCATAGCGGTTTTCTGGGCTATTTCAAGGTTAACATCGGCTACAACGATATCCGCGCCCTCTTTGGCAAAAGTCAAGGCAATCGCCCGGCCTATGCCCCTGGCGCCACCGGTTATTAACGCGACTTTATCCTTTAAACGCATACTACCTCCTCAAGATATCTTCTTTTTTTTCTATATTAACGACTTGCGCATTGCTATCTATGCGCCGCATCAGCCCTTTCAATACCTTGCCTGGCCCGAATTCAAAGAATTTTGTTATTCCCTGCGCCAGCATAAATCTCATCGAATCCTCCCATTTAACAGGAGAATACATCTGGTAAACCAGGTTTTCAAGAACCTGGTGTAACCTATATTGAGGGCTTGCCGTGTAATTACTTACTACAGGTATAAGAGGAGATGAAAAAGGGGTATTCTCCAAAAAATGCTTCAGCTCCGCGGAAGCCTCAATCATAAGAGAAGAATGAAACCCTCCGCTTACATCAAGCTCAACTACCCTTTTTGCCCCTGCCTGTTCACAAAGTTCTTTTGTCGCATTTACCGCTTCAGCTTTTCCGGAAATAACGATTTGCCCGGGAGCATTAAGGTTGGCTATCTCCGCCCCGCGTTTTAAACAAGCATCCTTTACTTTTTCCAAAGGCAGATCAAGGACAGCAGCCATTTTCCCGGGATACCTGCGCGCTGCTTCATCCATGATCTCCGCGCGCTTTCTTACCAGCTTTATCCCGGCTTCAAAAGTAAGACTTCCGGATGCAATCAACGCGGAATATTCACCCAGGCTTAAACCCGCCATAAACGCCGGTTTAACATCAGTCCTTGCTTTAAACGCTTCGAATGCGGCAATGCTGGCTGTAAGTATTGCCGGCTGAGAGTTAATGGTCAGCTTGAGCATCTCCGGCTCGCCCCTAAAGATAAGCCCGGAAAGAGAAAAACCCAGGATCTTATCCGCCTTATCAAAGACCGCTTTGCTTTCCGGGAAAGATTCGTACAAATCCCTGCCCATACCAACATACTGGCTGCCCTGGCCGGCAAAAAGATAAGCAAGCTTTTTTTCCATATCTAGTAATTCACACTTAACTTGTCGTGGGACAGTCCCCTTCGGGGACAGTCCCTACTAGCAATACATAACTACCATTCTATAACGCAGGCGCCCCAGACTAAACCTGCCCCGAATGCGTCTAAAAGGATGATATCCCCTTTTTTTACCTTTCCCTCCTGAACTGCTTCGCAAAGCGCGGTAACCGTGGAAGCGCTAGACATATTCCCGCATCTTTCTATATTAAGATAAACCCGGTCTTCCGGAATGCCTAATTTTTTCGCTACAGCCATGATAATCCGCGCGTTTGCCTGATGCGGAATAATCAAATCCACATCTGCAAAGGTCATGCCTGCCTGTCGCAAAACTGTCTTGGCAGCCTCAGTCATGGTATTAACTGCAATCTTAAATAGGTCATTACCCTGCATCTTAAGATAATGCATGCGTTTTTCCACGGTCTCATGCGTTGCCGGGTTACGCGAGCCGCCGGCAGGCATATTCAATATTCCGGTTTTGGAGCCGTCGCATCCTAAGTAAGTAGAAATAATGCCGCCGGATTTTACCTCTGAGAGGACAACCGCCCCCGCGCCGTCGCCAAACAATACACAGGTATTGCGGTCCTGCCAGTCAGTGATGGAAGAAAGGACTTCAGAGCCGACAACCAGGGCATTCTTGTAAGTGCCGCAGGAAATAAACTGCTGCGCCACGGAAAGCCCATAAACAAAACCTGCGCAGGCAGCGGAGATATCAAAACAAACGGCTTTCTTAGCCTGCAGTTGATTTTGCAGGATCGCGGATACTGAAGGAAAAGGCATATCCCCGGTAATTGTTGCCACGATGATCAAATCCAGCTCCTCAGGCTTGATCTTAGCATTATTTAAAGCCTGAACGCTGGCTTTAAAAGCCAGATCCGAAGCAGCCTGGCCTGCTGCTGCTAAATGCCGTTCTTTTATACCGGTGCGACTGATAATCCACTCATCGGAAGTATCCACCATCTTCTCAATATCCGCATTGGTAAGTATTTTCTCCGGCAGGTATTCGCCTACCCCGATAATCCCCACTTTTTTCAATAGACCTTCCTATTGTATCGCTTCCAGTATCCTGGCATTAACCTGGCGCTCAACCTCTTCCTTGGCAACCCTGATGGCATTCTTTATCGCCTTCTTATTGGAGCGGCCGTGGCCGATGATCACTACACCGTTGACCCCCAATAAAAGCGCTCCGCCATACTCGGCGTAATCGATCTCCTTCTTAAAACGTTTAAGGCTAGGCATCATAAAGACTAAGCCGATCTTGCCCCAGATATCGCTTAAAAGATGCTGCTTCAGGTATGTCTGCATTGCTTCCGCCGCGCTTTCCGCGACCTTTAAAGCTACATTACCCACAAAACCGTCGCAAATAACAATATCACACTTGCCGCTAAAAATATCCTTGCCTTCCACATTGCCGACAAAATTAAGTTTACTTTTTTCCAGCAACTCGTAAGTTTCCCGGATAAACTCCGTGCCCTTTTTCTCTTCTTCCCCGATGTTCAATAATCCCACGCTGGGACGAGGTTTATTCAAAATATTTTTGCAATAGGCATCCGCCATGATCCCGTATTGCAATAACTGAGAAGGCTTAGGATCAATGTTAGCGCCGACATCAATAATCAGGGAATTCCCTTTTAAGGTAGGGGTAACAATACCGATCCCCGGGCGCTCAATGCCCGGAAGAAGCCCCAGGCCTAAAGTCCCGGCACAAACCACGGCCCCGGTATTGCCCGCGCTAAAAAACGCGTCAGCTTTGCCTTGCTTAACCAGATCAACTCCAACAACAATAGAAGAATCTCTCTTTCTCCTGATGCTGGCGGCGGCAGATTCGCTCATCTGGATCACTTCAGAGGCATGCTGCACGCTGATCCTGCTGCCGGTATATCTATCTTTTTTTAAAAGGGCTTCGATCTTTGGCTGGTCACCTACGAGAACCACATCTACATCATACTCTTCTACCGCAGCCAGGCTACCATCAATAACCACTCCAGGAGCATGATCACCGCCCATAGCATCAACAACTATTTTCATTCTTTATCTCCTCAGATGATGTTTTTTTCGCTAAATTAGCTATCAACCCGTATAATCTACTTTTTCTTCTTTTTTTCCTTTACCTTGATTTCCATGACCTGACGGCCATCATAATATCCGCAGACCAGACAAACGCGATGGGATAGCTTAAGCTGTTTGCATTGCGGGCAAGGGATCAGGTTAGTTTTCTTGATCTTCCAGTGTGTACGGCGCTTTCTGCCGCGCTGCGCCGAATGCTTTCTTTTAGGTAGAGCCACAGTTACATCCTCCTTCGTTTTTGTTAATGCCGCATTTTTTGCAAAGCCCTTTGCAGTTTAGATCACAAAGCGGCTTTATAGGGTAATCCAGCATGACTTCCTCTCTTATCTCGGGATTTAAATCAATAAAGGTAATACTGTTATCCAAAGGATAATTCAGCTGCGCATCTTTATTCCAATCCCAATCAAACTCTTTAAGGCAGCGGGAGCAAACCACATGAAACTTCGCCTTAATATTCAAATCTACACTAAGCGCATTGGTAATCCGCCAAGCGCGCGCCTTGAGCTTAAGAGGTGAACCAAACTTAATCAACTCTGTTTCCAGGTCGAGCTCGCCAGGATCGATCCCCTCTTCTAAAAGTATCCCCTCAAAGGGAACCTGGTTAACTAATATCTTCACTATTTTTTACGCAACTTCTTCTCTAAGGCCCTGCCCACAAAATCCGGCACGAAAGCCGAAAGGTCTGCGCCAAGGACAGCCGTCTCTTTAATCAATTTTGCCGAAAGATAACTGTAAGACTCATGCGGCATGAGAAAAATTGTCTCAATATCGCCGGCGAGCTTGCGGTTGGTCAAAGCCATCTGAAATTCATACTCAAAATCCGAAAGCATGCGCAACCCGCGCACCAGGACCTTAGCCTTCATCTTACGCGCAAAATCCACCACCAAGCCGTCAAAATGCGTTACCGTCACCCCATCTATACCGGAAGTAGCCTGCTTAAGCATGGCTACTCTTTCTGCAACGCTAAAAACCGGCTTTTTATGCGGATTATGCGCGACAGCCACGATGACATCATGGAAGATCTCATGCGCGCGGAGAATCAGGTCAATATGGCCGTTAGTTACCGGGTCAAATGTCCCCGGATATAAAGCGATCTGGCACATTATTTTATTTTTCCTTCCTAAAAATTGAAAGCCAGGTATCACCGTACTTGGCTTCTTTGATTAAGCTTAATTTTAGGCTGTCTTTAGGCAACAGTTCAGCCTTGGGATGCTGCACTATGATCAAACCATTGGGCGATAATATATCATAACCCTCCAGGGTTTGCAAGATTTTTTTTGCCATATCCAAATGATACGGCGGGTCTATGAATATAATATCGAAGCTTTTCTTGTCCCGGGCCAACAGCTTAACTGCTTTTGCCGCATCTAGATAATACAAATTACAGGAAGAGGCTTTAAGCAGCCCGATGTTCTTCTTTATTGCCAATATGGCGTTATGGTTAGACTCAACCATGGTCAGCTCACCTATGCCCCGGGAAAGCGCCTCGAAACCCACTGCCCCGCAACCGGCAAAAAGCTCTAAGAATGTTAATCCGTTAACATCCCCCAGTATGTCAAAGATTGCCTTACGCACCTTATCCTGCGTAGGGCGGATGCCTCTGGGGAAAAAAAGTTTACGATTACGGTATTTTCCTGTAGTTATGCGCATTTGAAGGTATATTATCCCACTAACATCAATTTCTCATACTCCGGGAATCTTTGCAGAAGTTTTTCCTTTAATAATTGATGCGCCCGCTCTTGCATCCGGGGATCCTGGCCGAGCAGTTTTATGGCCTCCTGGCGGGCGCCTTTAAGTAATTGCATCTGGATCAAAGGATTGGCGATCTTTAATTCTGCCAACCCGTGCTGCCTGCTGCCGAAAAACTCACCCGGGCCCCTGATCTTTAAGTCCTCTTCCGAAATACGGAATCCGTCGCTAGTTGCGACCATAGCTGAGAGGCGCTCCTTTGCCTCCTGGGTTTGAGCATCGGAAATAAGGATACAAAATGACTGCAGCTTACCCCTGCCGATCCTTCCGCGTAACTGATGCAGCTGGCTTAAACCGAAGCGCTCGGCAGATTCAATAATCATGCAGGTTGCGTTAGGAATGTCAATACCTACTTCCAGAATCGTAGTTGAGATTAAAAGATCAAGCTCGCCTTTCTTAAACTTAAACATTACCTCTCCCTGCGCCGGTTGTTTGAGCTTGCCATGGACAAGGCCCAGGCGGAAATTCTTGAACTCGCCCTCTTTAAGTTCACTAAACATCTTCTTGGCTCCGGCGATATCCAGGGCATACGACTCTTCGATAACCGGATAAATAATATACGCCTGGCGCCGGTAATTGAGCTCTTCCTTGACGATCGCGTAACCTTTTTTCTTTTGTGCGTGGCTAAAATGCAAAGTTTTTACAGGTACGCGCCCGGGGGGAAGCTGGTTAATCACCGAGATATCCAGGTCTCCATAAAGGGTAATCGCTAAGGTGCGCGGAATTGGCGTCGCAGTCATGATCAAAACATCCGGATTATTGCCTTTCTTAGGCAGAAGCGCCCTCTGGCCCACCCCGAATTTATGCTGTTCATCAATCACCACAAAACCCAGATTCTTAAAACTTACTCCCTCCTCTATAAGGGCGTGCGTGCCGATAATCAAATCGATCTTCCCCTCTTTTATATCCTGATACAACTTTTCCTTATTTTTATCCTGGCCGGCCAATAAACCTACGCGGATCTTCCTTCCGGAAAAAACTAATCCGCGTAACTGGGAAGTTACTTTCTCATAGTGCTGCCGGGCAAGTATTTCCGTAGGAACCATAAAAGCCGCCTGATAACCTCCCTGGACAGCGATCAGGCTTGCCAGGGTGGCTATTACCGTCTTGCCTGAACCCACATCACCCTGCAGGAGCCGCTGCATGGCCTGGTCCGCAGCCATATCCGCTTTTATCTCCGCAAAGACTTTTTCCTGGCTGCATGTAAGCTTAAAAGGCAATGCGGAAATGAAATCTCCGATTAATTGGCCATCGACAGTATGTTTAATTCCTCTCTTCTCTTTACGCCTTAATTTTCTCAAAACAAGCGGCAACTGAAAGATAAAGAATTCCTCAAAGCTAAGGCGCTTATGCGCCTGTTTTTGTAAATCCAGGCTTTGCGGGAAATGTATATTTAACAAACTTTGCGCAAGATTAAGCAGGTTATTACGGGTACGCAAATCAAAAGGCAGACAATCATTTATTTTCGGCAGGAATTCATCCAGGGCATTCTTGATGACCTGGCGCAGGCTGCGCTGGCTAAACCCTCCGGGCAAAGTATATACCGGCACAATCCTGCTGATATTCAAGGAATTGTCGGGCTCAGCACCGACAAGTTCAAATTCCGGATTATCCATCTGCAGCCTGGTATTATACCGCTGGACTTTTCCGTAAAGGATCAGATTAACGCCGGCTTTAAGATATTGATTAAGGTAAGGCTGGTTAAACCAGACGCAGGATATCTTTCCGGTAGGATCCGCCAACGCTGCCTCGGTTATGCTGAATGCGCGCCTGCGCCAGGAGGAGCGCGATCGGGCGGACTGAACGAGCGCTTTTATAGTATAAACCTGGCCTTCTTTGAGTTCGGATATGCTGGCAAAATTAGTGCGGTCCTCGTAGCGGCGCGGAAAATAATATAACAGGTCTTCAATAGTATTAACGCCGTGGGTGGCAAAACTTTTCGCCCGCTTCGGCCCGATCCCTTTAAGATATTGGATAGATGTGCTTTGGGCCATTACCTACCTTGTGCCCTTGCGGCTCCAGGCAAGCACTAAAGGAGAGGCAATAAAGATCGTAGAATACGCGCCGGAAATAAAACCTACGAATAAAGCGAAGGCAAAATTACTTAATACTTCTCCGCCGTAAAATAATATTGCCGCGACAACCAAAAGCGTTACACCGGAGGTAAGGATGGTCCGGCCAAGGGTCTGGTTTACGCTTAAATTAATCAACTCTTTTAAGGATAACTTGCGGTAAAGCCTGGCGTTCTCGCGCACGCGGTCATAAATAACAATGGTATCATTGATAGAATAACCGGCAATAGTCAAAAACGCGGTAACGCTTAAAAGATCGATCTGCCTGTTAGTAATCACTAAAAATCCCAAAGCCACCAGCACGTCATGCACCAAGGCAATTACGCCCGCGGCGGCAAAGTTTATATGCTTGAACCTGAAACCTACGTAAATCAGGATACCTACCAATGACCAGATCAAAGCTGATACGGCCTTGGTTTTAAGATGTTTTCCGGCGATAGGGCCAACCCGCTCAATCCTTAATATCTGGATATCCTCATTGGGGAAAGTTTCTTTCAGCTTATTAGTCAAAATCTGATTCTTATCTTTCGATGTCCTGATCAAAACCGCCCTGGGGTTATCCTTGAACTGCTGAATCGTAGCATCAGCCAGATTTATATCTTTTAGCGCCTGGCGCACCTTATCTATCGAAGGAGGATTCTTAAAACTGTACTCCTGTAGCTGTCCTCCGGCAAAATCAATACCAAAAGCGGCAGGCCCTTTCTTAAAATACGAAAAAAGCCCGACCGTAATTACTATGATAGAAAACGCGTAAAATATTTTTCTCTTGCCGATAAAATCCAGTTTGGTCTCTCCGATAAGTTTGAGCATCGGCAAACTCTTGATCCAGCCAAAATTAAGCAGGAACTCAAATATTACCCGGGTAACCACTATAGCTGTAAACATACTCGCTAATAAACCGATGGTTAAGGTAACCGCAAAACCGCGGATAGGCCCGGTTCCAAACTGGAACAACAAAAATGCCGCAATTAAAGTGGTAAGGTTGGAATCAAATATGGCGCTAAAGGCGCGGGAATAACCATTGCCTATGGCAGTACGCAGGTTTCTGCCTGCGGCTATCTCTTCCCTTATGCGCTCATTGATCAACACGTTTGCGTCTACCGCCATACCTAAAGCTAACGCGATACCGGCAATACCCGGCAAGGTCAGGGTTGCCGACACTCCCGGGAAAAGCAGGGGTAACAAACCTAATCCCCCCAGGATCATTATAAGGTTCAATAAAAGCGCGATATCGCTGATCAGCCCGGCCAAAAGATAATACCCTGCCATGAAAATAAAGACCAGCGCGCAGCCAATAAGGCTGGCCTTAACGCCTTTATTTATGGAATCCTGGCCTAAGAGCGGCCCGACGGTCCTTTCCTCTTCGATATGCATAGGTGCGGGCAATGCGCCAACCCTTAAAATAAGCGCCAGGTCCTGCGCAACTTGCGCGTCAAACCTTCCGGTAATCACTGCCTCCCCTGAAGGAATAGCTTCCCTGATCCGCGGGGCTGACTGCATCTTACCGTCTAATACAATAGCCAGACGCTTACCCACATTATCCGCAGTTACTTGGGCAAACTTCTTGGCGCCGGCGGCATTAAACTGCAGGGCAACAATCGGCTCATTGAACTGGCTCTGGTCAAAACGCACCGAGGCATTGGTTAAGGCATCCCCGTTCAAAACCGCCTGTTTCTCAAGCAGCAGCGGTTCATTTTCATCAGGGGTATATTTTAATTCATACCCATCCGCAACAGTCCCTGCCAAAGCTGCCTTAAGTTTATCCGTATCATTGGAGACGATCTTAAACTCAAGCATCGCGGTCTTGCCGATAATATCAATGGCGCGCTCCCGTTCAGTAACCCCGGGCAGCTGCACGACAATCTCATCTTCTCCCTGCTTCTGAATGGAAGTTTCCCTGACCCCGAACTCATCAATACGATTACGGATTACCTCTACTGCCCGGTCGCAGGCGTCCAGCTTAGCCTGTCCCTCTAAATGGCTGGTATCAACCTTAAGTAAAAGATGCATCCCGCCCTGAAGATCAAGCCCCAGATTAATGCGCTTATTCAAAGGAAAAGCATAATACGCGCACAACCCGACAACCCCCAAAATAAGCAGTATTTTATAGATCAGCTTTCTTTCCATTTATTAAACTCCTGTGTTTTAAGCGTTTTGCGGTTTCTTGATGTAAGCGATGCTGTTTTTTTCGATCTCCATCTTCACATTATCGTCAATGCGTAAAGTTACGGTCTTATCCTTAACTGCGACGATTGTGCCATGTATGCCTCCGGAGGTAACAACCTCGTCATTCTTGTTTACGCCTTCCAGCATCTTCTGATGCTGCTTCTCTTTTTGCTTCTGCGGACGGATGAGCAAAAAATAAAAAACTATAAAGATTAAGGCCAGCGGAAAAAACTGCACTAACGGATTAACTGCGGTTTGCTGCGGCATTTTAACCTCCCTTTATTTATCTTTTTTTAACAAGCTTTTTACGGTAGCAGATAACTGCGCCCCGTTTTTTACCCATTCGGCGATGCGTTCTTTCTTAAGCACTGCCTGGCCGGTCACCGGCTTATAATAGCCCAACTCTTCAATTACCCGGCTGTCCCGGCCTCTTCTCTCGTCAAATACAGTTACGCGAAAATGCGGCTTGCCTTTGGGGTTTTTGCCGATCCTTCTTAAACGAATATGCACTGCCATTGAGTATCCTCCTTTGCCCACGAGGGCATACCCGCCACGAGGCGGCACTGGCCCAATTCCAGTAAGGGCCAGGTGCCTAATCAGGCGGGGTATCTTTACCTTTTAATTGCTTCCATCATAGCTTGAGCCTTATTCACTGATTCCCGATATTCTTTTTGCGCGACAGAGTCAGCGACGATCCCTGCGCCTGCCTGCACATAAGCAAAACCATCCTTACAAACTATCGTGCGGATGGCAATACAAGTATCCATATTGTGCGAAAAACTAAAATATCCTATTGCGCCGGCATACAAGGAACGCTTCAGATTTTCCAGTTCGTCAATAATCTCCATCGCCCGGATCTTGGGCGCGCCGGTTACTGTGCCTGCGGGAAACGCGGCTTTCAACACATCATAGATATCAAACCTTTTTTTGTCAAGTATGGCGCTTACTTCGCTGACCAAATGCATGACATGCGAGAATTTCTCTACGCGCATAAAATCATCAACTTTAACTTTACCCGGCTTGCTTATGCGGCCCAGATCATTCCTCCCCAGATCAACCAGCATAAGATGCTCGGCGCGCTCCTTTTCATCAGCAAGCAGCTCCTTCTCTAATCGCGCATCTTCATCGCTGTCTTTGCCCCTCTGCCGTGTTCCGGCAATTGGCCGGGTCTGCACCAAACCGTTTTCACAGCGCACCAGCATCTCTGGGCTTGAACCCACAATAGAGAAATTTTTAAGTTTTAAGAAATACATATAAGGTGAAGGATTCAGGGAGCGCAAAGCGCGGTAAATCTGGAAAGGGTCTTTTTGCGTCCTGACCTTAAAACGCTGCGATAAAACCACCTGGATAATATCTCCTTTTCGTATATATTCTTTAGCCTGCTTGACCATCCTGACAAACTCCGGTTTTTTGAGATTGCTGGTTGCCTGCGCCTCTTCGGGTTTAGCGATTCCCTTTCCCTGAATAATAGATCGGTTAAAATCATTGTGGATCGACTCGATCTTTTTGACCGCCTGCATATAGAGCTTTTTTTTCTTGAGGTAACTTAAATTACCCGTCAATATGACATTATGCACGATCTTGATCGTATGGTTAAGCCGGTCAAAGATAAGCAGGTTATCAGTCAATATCAAGAGCGTATCCGGAATCTTCAGGGTATCTTTATTTTTGTCCGGGATATTTTCAAAAAACCTCACAGTATCATAACCGATATAACCGACCAGACCTCCGTAAAAACGCGGCAGCCCGCTTACCTCTACGCTGCGGAAATTACGCATAATCTGTTTAATCTCATCAAACGGCGTACGCGAAGTTTCAAAACGCCTGCTTTTAGCATTCCGGCAATCAATAATTTCAATCTGCCTCTCTTTGCTTTTAAAAATCAGCGACGGGTTAGTTCCCAGGAAGGAATAGCGGGCAATCTTCTCCTGTCCCTCCACGGACTCCAGCAGAAAAGAGTATGCAGACCCACCACTAATTTTCAGGAAAGCGGAAACCGGGGTATCCAGGTCGGCATTGATCTCTTTATAAACCGGGATAACATTTCCCTTCCTGCTTAATTTTAAGAATTCTTCTAAAGTGGGTTTAAACTTATTCACTTGATCTTCCTGTAAAAACAACTCCTGTTTCCCGTATGACAAGCTGCCCCTATTTGACGCGCCCGGATTAATAGCGCGTCCATGTCGCAATCATATGCCACAGATTTGACAAATTGTAAATGCCCGCTGGTTAAACCTTTTACCCAATATTCTTTTCTTGAGCGGGACCAGAAACAAGTCTTGCCTGACTTCAATGTCCTGCGTAATGACTCCTTGTTCATATAAGCGACCATCAATACTTCATTATTCTTATAATCCTGGATGATCACGGGTATCAGGCCGTTTTTATCAAACTTTAGATCCTTCAAACTAAACTTGATCTTTTTCATAATCTTACAGCTACCCCTCTCTCTTTTAAATACTCCTTGACCTGTTTTACAGAATACTCCTGGTAGTGAAAAAGCGAAGCAGCTAAAGCGGCATCAGCTCCCCCTTTAGTAAAAACATCATAAAAATCCTCTAATTTTCCCGCGCCTCCGGAAGCGATGACCGGGATATTCACCTTTTGAGTTACGCTCTTAGTCAACTCTAGGTCATAACCATCTTTGGTGCCGTCATAATCCATACTGGTTAAAAGTATTTCGCCGGCGCCAAGCCTGGCTGCCTTCTCTGCCCATACCAGGGCGTCAATACCCGTAGGCGTTCTGCCGCCATTGATAAAAACCTCCCAGTGATCGCCCTGCCTCTTGGCATCAATAGCTACCACAATACACTGACTGCCGAATCTTTTTGCCGAAGCGCTGATCAACTCCGGGAATTTTACGGCCCGGGTATTTAGCGAGACTTTCTCCGCCCCGGCATTTAAAATATTCCTTATATCTTCAATATCGCCGATCCCGCCGCCGACAGTAAAAGGCATAAAAATATTCCGGGCGATCCGCTCAACCAGGAAAACCAGGGTTTTTCTCTTCTCAAAACTGGCGGTAATATCCAAAAAAACCAGCTCATCGGCAGCCTGGGCGTCATAAGCCCTGGCCACCTCAACCGGGTCGCCGGCATCGCGCAGGCCCAGGAACTTAACCCCTTTGACTACGCGGCCCTCCTTGATATCCAGGCACGGGATAATACGCTTACTTAACATTCAATAGTTACTTTACCTTTTCCTCAAGAGAATTCTTTAAAACCGCCCAGGTCTTCTTTCCAACTTTGCCATCAGCAGGAAGATTGTTCGCCTTTTGAAAAGCCTTTATTGCTTCCCGGGTCCCCTTGCCGATCTTGCCGTCAACAGCACCCTGATAATAGCCGGCGTTCTTTAAAGCAGTCTGGATCTGCTTGGCTTTCGGATGCTCTTTAACCTCACCGGATCTCTGCTCGGTCTTAGCAGGCATTTCGCTGGATTTAAGAGCGGATTCACGCAAACTATTTATCTCCTCGTCTTTAGCAGACAACTGCGACTCAAGAGCGGATACCTGATTTCTCAGCCCCTGGATCTCCAATTTATTGTTCTTGCGCGTAGTAGCGCAACCGCTTAAAGAAGAAACAAAAATCATCCCTAAAACCAACAATAACACTTTTCTTGCCATGCCTTCCTCCTTTTTCAATGAGCACTTGACTTACGATCCGCCGTAAGCGGAGAGTAAGTCAATGTGCGAATTGATCCCGCCGAATATGCCAAAATTATCGTAGAGAATTTTAGCATATGTTATGAGGCGGGATAATTTATTTTCATAGCCTCGGTAAGGGTAAACTTTCCCTCATACAAGGCCTTACCCACTATAACCGCAATAATCCCCTTCTTTTCAAGCTTCTTCAATTTAAGCAGGTCTTCTAAACCAGATACGCCGCCGGAGGCAATAACATTCAGACCTGTTCCCTCAAGCAACTCCTTGATCCCTTTTATATTCGGGCCGCTTAAAGTGCCGTCCCTGGAGATATCCGTATAAATCAACTGTTTAAAACCCGCTTTTTTTATCTCCGCGGCAAAATCCAGCGTGGTTTTAGTGGATCCCAGGTTCCACCCCCGGGTCAAAACCTTTCCGTCTTTGGCGTCAATGCTGATAATGATCTTTTCTCCAAACTTCTTCTTTGCCTTTTTCAGGAAAGACGCGTCATTTGCCGCTTTTGTTCCCAGGACAACCCTTTGCGCTCCCAAGGCAAGAAGCTTCGAGATCATCTCAATGCTTCTTACCCCGCCGCCGAATTCAAACGGTATACCGACCTTAACGGCGATCTCCTTTACCACCTTCAAATTTTTGGGAGTGCCTTTCAACGCGCCGTCTAAGTCAACTATGTGCAAAAATTGCGCCCCCTGCCTGGCCCAGTGTTTGGCCACCTTCACCGGATCGCTGGAATAAACTTTCTCCCGGTTGAACTTTCCCTGAAAAAGCCTGACTACCTTGCCGCCCTTTAAATCTATCGCCGGTATGATCAGCATAAATTAATAAAGTTCTCTAACATTTTTAAGCCAACGGCCTGGCTTTTCTCCGGATGGAACTGCACCCCGTAAACATTATCCTTCCACAAGACACAGGGAAACTCTAATCCGTAATCAGTGGTTGCCGCGATGACAGATTTATCATCCGGTGCGGGATAGTATGAGTGACAAAAATAAACCTGGGAATCTATAGCTACACCTTTTAATAAAGGGCAATCCCCGGCAATAACCTTAAGATTGTTCCATCCCATGTGCGGGATCTTTTGGCCGCCCTGGGCTTTGAATTTAACTACATTACCTTCCAGGATACCCAGCCCCTTCTTCTCCTTAGCCTCCTGGCTGGTTTCAAGCAATAACTGCATGCCCAGGCATATCCCCAGAAAGGGTTTCTTATTCCTGATCTGCTCTTTGATCAACAGATCCAAACCCTGCTTTTCCAATTCTGCCATCGCGTCATCAAAAGCCCCCACCCCGGGCAGCACGATCTTATCGTATGCGGCTATATCGCTTTTTTTATTGGTGACACTTATCGCGGCTCCGAAGAGCTCCAGGGCCTTGGATACGCTATGAATATTGCCCATGCCATAGTCGATAATCGCTATCTTCATTAATCAATCACACCTTTAGTCGAAGGGATACCTTTTCTGCGCGGGTCAATCTGGGTGGCCTGGTCCAAAGCTATACCCAGACCTTTAAAAACGGGCTCTAACATTGTATGTATATCAGGATTAATTCCGGATATCTTGATACCCAAGTTCATCCCCAATCTCTTGGCAAATGCCTCAAAAAAATGATTGGCGTATTCAAAGGAATACCCTTCTTCCTTTTGGTAATACAGCTCCTTTGTAACATCAGATTTTATCCCATTAAAAAACCCCCTGCCGCTTATATCAACTGTAACACTAGCAGTTACTTCTTCCATTGGCACTGATGCCGAACCTATGCGATTAATCCCTTTTTTATCCCCCAACGCATCTTTAAAAGCCTGTCCTAAAACTATACCTACATCTTCATTCGTATGATGAATATCGATATTAAAATCGCCTCTCTTAACAATTATCTCTAAATCAAAATGACCCCAATAAGCAAATAAATCCAGCATATGGTCAAGAAGGCCGATACCGGTGTTAATTTTTCTTTCTTCTGTGCCATCGATATTTAATTTAATAGAAATTTCTGTTTCGTTCGTTTTTCTTTCTTTTTCTGCTTTTCTCATACTTTCTCCTTAAAACATCTAGCTATTCAACACTTATTTTGTCGTGGGACAGTCCCCTTCGGGGACAGTCCCTACTGGCAACGCTTGCGCGACTATTCAAATCTCGCCTTCACCGAATCCACATGTTTTTGCAGGCCTTCGATGCCGGCGATCTTCTCCAGCGGCTCGCGCATCTTCTCCAGCGCTTTTTTTGAATAGCTGATAATGTGGGTGCTTTTGACAAAATCGAATACAGATAATCCGGAGAAGAACCTGGCTGTGCCTGCCGTTGGCAAAACATGGCTTGGCCCGGCTACATAATCTCCGACTGCCGCCGGACTATACGGACCCAGGAATACTGCACCGGCATTTTTTACGGATTTAACCAGCCTGCCGGGGTTCTGCAATAGGATCTCAAGGTGTTCAGGGGCTATCCTGTTGGCTATCTCGCAGGCCTGCTTTAAATTCTTGGCCAGGACAATATAACCGTTATTGCCGTCCATCTGGGATTTAACCTCTTTAGCCAGGCTCTTGGAATTTGTGATCAATATAGCCAAACCTTTGACATGCTCGGCCTGCGCGCGCAGGTCCGCGATGACAAACTTCGGGTCGCTGAAACGGTTGGCAATGATCACCAGCTCCGTTGGCCCGGCGATCATATCGATATCTACCATACCAAATGCCTGGCGCTTGGCCTCGCTGACATAAATATTTCCCGGGCCGACGATCTTATCTACGCGGGGGATGGTCTTAGTTCCGTAAGCCAGGGCGGCAACCCCTTGCGCTCCTCCTACACGGTAAAACTCATCTACCTTTAGAAGATCCGCCATGACCAGGATGTGCGGGTTAATATTCCCGTTTTTATCCGGCGGACTGATCAAAATAATTTTTTTAACGCCTGCCAGCTTTGCCGGCAATACGGTCATATAAACAGTGGAAACCAGAGGCGCTGTTCCGGCGGGGATATAGATCCCCACCTTTTCTAAGGGCGTATAATTCTCACCCAGCACTATCCCTTCAGGCCCTTTTATCCTCCAGGATTTGCGCAGCTGCTTGCGGTAAAAACGATTTACATTCTCAATGACCACTTTCAGGGAAGCGATAAAATTCGGGCTGATGTTCTGGTAGGCTCCGCTTATCTCATTCTCTGAAACCTTGAGCTGGCGCAGGCTAAGCTTAACCCGGTCAAACTTGCGCGTATATTTGATCAACGCCTCATCCCCAAAAAGGCGCACATCATCCATGATCCTTCTGACCTTCTCCTCAACGCGGTTATTTCGGCCGCAGCTACGGTTATAAACCTTCTCTAATTGTTTGCTGGTTGCTTTGATTATCTTCATTTTACCTGCCCATATTTAATTTATTAATTATATCCTTTAATTTCTCAAATGCCAATGTAAAGTTTTCCGGAGCAGTCCCGCCTGCCTGGGCAAAATCCTGCCTGCCTCCGCCTGAGCCTCCGATAACCGGAGCAACCTGACGGATCAATGCCCCCGCATCCAGCCCCCTGGATAATAAATCCTGCGTAACTGCAATAACCAAGTATGCCCTCTTTTGCTCATTATCCTGCGAACCTAAAACAATCACCCCTTGCTTTAACTCCTCTTTTAGCTTATCCGCCAGAAACCGCAAGGCATTCATATCTAAATCAACCTCAAGCGAAGAAACTACATTTATACCGTTTATCTTTATCCCCTTCTCTGTAAGCCTCGGTAGTGCATCACGCAGGCTGTTAGTCACCTCTAAGTTGCGCTTCTTCTCTTGCTCCTTTAACTCCTTTAACTTACTCCTCTTCTTAGATTCTTCAACAGCTTTCTCCTGTTCATCCTTGATAAACTGCTCTGCAAAACTGGCAGTGGCACCTTCAATCCTTCTTATACCACTGGCTACTGAACCCTCGCTGATTATCTTTATAATGCCGATTTCACCGATATTAGCAAGATGTGTACCTCCACATAACTCTTTTGAAATATCCCCTATACTAACCACGCGCACATTTTCACCGTATTTTTCTTCAAAAAATGCCAATGCCCCTGCCTTCTTCGCCTCTTTAAAAGCCATCTCTTTGCAGCTCACCGCCTGATTTTTGGAAACAAAGCTATTGGCTACCTCCTCAACTCTGGAAATCTCCTCTTTAGACAACCCTTTAAAATGCGTAAAATCAAAACGGAATTTTCCTTCCGCGACCAAAGACCCCTGCTGCTGGACATGGCTTCCCAAGACTTCCCGTAAAGCTGCCTGCAATATGTGCGTAGCTGTATGGTTCCTGGCAATATTCAGTCTGCGCTCAATATTTATCTGGGCAACTACCTTGTCGCCCTTTTTAAAGGCGCCGGAGTTGATCTTGCCGATATGTAAAATAACATTATCAATCTTCTGCGTGTTTAAAACCTCAAAAACATTTTTCCCGTTTATCAATTTACCGGTGTCCCCAACCTGCCCTCCGGATTCCGCGTAAAATGGAGTCTGATCTAAAATAACTTCTTTGCCATCTTTCAAAATAGCCAGGATTTTTGCTTCTGTGGAATCATCTTTATACCCGACAAAATTTGTCTCATTTAGTTTTAAACCTAATCCTTTGGTATCAAAAACGTCACCCTTCATATTACTCTGAGATTTAGAACGTTGCCGCTGCTCTTCAAATTTTCTACTGACAACGCTAGCTATCGCTGCCAAACTCTCAACCTTCTGTTTTTTTAGCCATTTTTCTATCTCCTCTGAAGGAAACCCGTAAGTATCGTGCAATTTAAAAACGGCTGCACCTATTTCTTCAGCATCGGCATTTAAAGGAATTTTAGCAAATAGTACTTCGCTTGAATTTAAGATATTAATAAAGTTCTTCTCTTCATTCAAAATAACCTGGGCAATATCCTCCTGCCTGTCTTTTAAATCCGGATAAGGCGTATGCATAATCTGGGCAAGCTGGCCGACTAACTTATTTAAGAACGGCTTATTTATGCCTAAACTTCTTAAATGCAAGACGCTCTTGCGAATAATCTTCCTGACTATATATCCGCGGCCTTCATTAGACGGAGAAATCCCGTCATAGATGGAAAAAACCACTGCCCTTAGATGGTCGGCAACAGCATAAAGAAGATTCTTTTCGGGGACAGTCCCCTTCGGGGACAGTCCCCGAATTATCTCTTTTATTATCGGCTGGAATAATTCTGTCTCAAAATTATTCTGCTTGCCCTGCATAACAGCAGCCAGCCTCTCTAAGCCCATACCCGTATCAATATTCTTATTCGGTAGGGGTTCTAAGCTTGCATCGTCTTTACGGTTAAACTGCGTAAAGACCAAATTCCATATTTCAACAAACCTTCCGCAACTGCAGGATGGATCGCAAATCTTTTCACCGCAGCCTACGCCAGGCCCAAAATCATAAAATATCTCTGAGCAGGGGCCGCATGGCCCGTTCGGACCTTTTGTTTTAGCCTCCGCGGGCCAGAAATTACCTTTATCCCCGAGCTTTACGATCTTTTTTTCAGGTATGCCTATTTTATCTTTCCAGATCTTATACGCTTCATCATCTTCCTGATAAACCGAAACCCAAAGCTTATCCTGATCTATACATAATTCTTTAGTCAGAAACTCCCAGGCCCAGGTAATCGCCTCCTGCTTAAAATAGTCACCAAAAGAAAAGTTCCCCAGCATTTCAAAAAAAGTGTGATGGGCACTTGTTTTGCCGACTTTATCCAAGTCATCCGTGCGCAGGCAGCGCTGGCAGGTAGCTGCGCGCTTGAATCCGCAATCAAACCCCATAAACTCTTTCTTAAACTGGTTCATCCCGGCAGGAGTGAATAATACAGTAGGGTCATCCTTGGGAACTAAAGAATCGCTTTCAACAATCTTGTGTTTCCTGGCCTTAAAAAAAGCCAAAAAATTTTCTCTTATAATATCTGCTTTCATAATGATGAAAATAAAGGGGACGGTTCTATTTTTCAACCTTATAAAAAGACGGAAAAATAGAACCGTCCCCTTTATTTATAAAATATCAGCGGTCATAATTTCTTAATAATGTCGCCTACAATGTCCGAAGCAAACCCCCGGCGCATCAAATACGCGTATACCCGCGCCTTTGCCTTAAGCGACTCTACGCCTTTTAGCCTGGAAAATCTTTGTTCAGCCAACTGCCTGACTATACTATCTTCGTCATAATCCTCTTTTGCCTGGGCAAATGTTTCCTCGATGATCTCTTTACCTAAACCCTTTTGAACTAATTCCTGCCTTATCCTTTTTAAACCAAATGGCCGTTTAAGCCGGCTGGCCACCCAGCCTTTGGCAAAAACGCAGTCATTAATGAACTGTTTATCTTTTAAGAAATTTACCGTATCCTGGCATAACTCTTCGGAAAAACCTTTCTGCTTTAATCTTTGCGCCAACTCCTTCTCACTACGCAGGCGAAACTTAAGCAGCAGAAAAGCATACTCTTTAGCTTTTTCCAGCCTATTCGGCGAGATTAAACTTCTTACGCGCTTCTTTTTCAATATCTTCCTGTAACTTTGGATTCTCTTTTAAAAATTTTATCGCCGCGTCTCTGCCCTGGCCCAGCTTCTTGTCCTCAAATGAAAGCCATGTCCCTGACTTAGCGATTACCTCAAGGTTAACTGCCGCGTCAATCACTGCGCCTGTCTTGGAGATCCCTTCATTATGCAGGATATCAAATTCCGCCTCACGAAAAGGCGGGGCAATTTTGTTTTTAACTACCCTTACTCTAACATGATTACCAATAACTTTATCCCCTTCTTTTAAGTAAGCAATTCTACGCACATCCAATCTTACCGATGAATAAAATTTTAACGCCCGTCCACCCGGAGTGGTCTCAGGGGAGCCGAACATCACGCCAATTTTTTCCCGCAACTGATTGATGAAAATTACCGTAGTGCGCGATTTACTGAT
>JBAZQO010000039.1:0-10808 GCA_041645145.1 Candidatus Omnitrophota bacterium | reverse complement strand
AAGCGGGAGAGGGGAATCGAACCCCCATATATAGCTTGGAAGGCTATTGTTCTACCACTGAACTACTCCCGCGCTGCCCCTCGCCTAAGCGCTTGTAAATTCTTCGCTTTGCTCAAAATTTACTGCGCAGGCTTCGGGGTAAAATTTGCTCACCTTTTGATAGATAGCAAATTTTAATGGGCAGGAGAGGATTCGAACCTCTGAAGCACAGGTGCAACAGATTTCAAGTGCCCCCGGGTTACCCCGAGGCTTGGACTATCTCATCACCTTAGCTTTTGACTTTAGGTGGTAGGCGCTTAGTCTCTGCACCTTCCCGCCAGGATACATTACGGCGGGCTTGGCTCAGGATTCCCCCAAGTGTATCTTGGGGCTCCCCTGAATTCACCTACTTTTCCATCCTGCCTTTCGACAAGACGCTGCGTTTACACAGTCTGTCCCCTTTGGCCACTTGGGTACCTGCCCATATTAAAATACTATTTCTGTAATTTTCAATCCAACTCTTTATAACCATTAACAGCTTTTTATCATTATACCTGATATGTACTAACCCATAAGGTAATTTTCTATTACTTAAATTAAGATTACCTTTTCTCACGTATGGCTTAGTAAATTGATTTAAAGGTATTCCAGTAATATTTTTCCAGTAATTCTTTGTTTTTTCTAAATCAAGATAAGGATACGTATAAAGATATAGACGTAATCTTCTATCGTCTACACCACAAACCTGCCTTAAAAACTTTAGGAATATCCGTATCATATCAGGATTACTATTCACAAAATCAACTGTTTGGCCTTTTAAAGTTCCTTCTGCCCAATAAAGCATAATTCCAGCGATCTTTAGTTTCTCTTCTGAGAAGCTAAGACTTTCTTTAATTTTAAATTGTGGTTTATTCCTGCTAACAACGTAATTAGCTTCCGCGGGAAGCCTCCTTTGAATATTATTCTTATCCATAAAGCCATATAGCGACCAAAAAGAAACACCTAGTCTTTTGGCAACTTGGTTTATATTATACTGCTTATTCCAATAAAGGTCTCGGATCTTATCGATATCTATTCTATCTGTTTTCTGCATCATAATTTTATTTAGCCGGCGAGAGGAATCGAACCCCCGGCCATCTGTTTACAAAACAGACGCTCTACCAACTGAGCTACGCCGGCACTAGCTGCATCTTTTAAGCGCATCCGGAATCCGGTTGATAATATCAGATGCGATCAATCCCATTTGCGTCTTATCTTTAGCCGCTATATCCCCGGCCAGGCCGTGAATATACGTAGCGTATTTAGCGGCGCGAAATGCGTCTAACCCCTGGCCCAGGAATGCTCCGACTATGCCGCTGAGCACATCACCGCTGCCGGCTGTGGCCATTCCGGGGTTACCGGTTTTGTTTACATAAAACTCTCCCCGGCTGCCGGCTACAAGGCTATTGTGGCCTTTAAGAATAATTATACTATTATAATATTTCGCGTACTTTTGCGCAATCAATTTTCTGTTTTTTTGCACCTTAGCGGTATTTAAGCCAAAAAGCCGGGCAATCTCTTTTTGATGCGGAGTAAGCACGATCGCGCCTTTATGTTTTTTTAATATCTTTAAGTTTTTATTAAGGGCGCCAAGGGCGTCGGCGTCAATAACCGCAGGAAGCCCGCACTTATTTATAACTTTTCTTATCAGCGCGTAGGTTGATTTATTGTTTCCCAGTCCCGGGCCGATAACCAGCACATCTGCCTGTTTAAGCATTGAGGAAATTTTAGCGAAAGCAGACAAGCCTAATGCCCCCTCTTTAGTTTCTGCCAAAGGAAAAGTCATAACCTCTCTCGGTTTACTTCTAATCAGCGCCAGGTTTATGCTTTTCGGCAGCCCCAATGTTACTAAACCCGCACCTGCGCGTAAAGCCGCTTCCGCGCAAAGCAAGGCAGCCCCTGAGAATCTACCGGATCCGGCCAAGATCAACACATGGCCGTAGTCCCCTTTATGACTCTCAGTTTTTCTTTGTAACAACCGCGCTGGCAACCGCATAGGTTTTAACATGCGAAATTGAAATGCATACGTTTATATTCTTGCCTTTGCCGTTAAGAAACAGGCAGACAGGTTTTCCTTGTTGGTCGTTATGTATTTGGATATCCTGCCAGGAAAGCCTGCTATCCCCGGCTGCCTTAAAAACCGCTTCTTTAGCGGCGAACCTGCCGGCTAAATGCTGGTAAAGAGAAGTTTTAGTCTTGGCGTTTTCTAATTCATCTTTGGTAAAGACACGCGCGAGAAAATCATCCCCCCATCTTTCAATTGCCTGGCGGATACGCCGAACTTCAGTAATATCGACCCCGGTGCCGATAAACATTATCTGGTTAACTCCCGCATTTCCTCAACTGCCTTAAATAAACCCACATAAATGGCCTTACAGATAATGGAATATCCGATATTCAGCTCTGCTATGCCGGGAATTCCGGCAATGCGCCTGACATTGGCATAATTCAGACCGTGGCCGGCATTAACCGATAAACCGATAGCCCTAGCGTAATTAACCGCTTCTTTTATTTCATTAAAAAATTTTTCTTCCTGCTTTTTATTCTTTGCGTCACTGTAACGGCCGGTGTGTAATTCAATAATTCCGGCGCCGATCTTTTTGGAGGCATCGATCTGTTTTTTGTCAGGGTCGATAAATAAACTTACCGGAATACCTGCCTTTTTAAGCCTCCGGAAGGCCGCGGCTATATAACTAAAGTTAGCCGCCACATTTAACCCTCCCTCAGTGGTTAACTCTTCCCTGTGTTCCGGCACAAGCGTAGCCTGGTAAGGTTTGATTTTGCAGGCAATCCTTACGATTGAAGGCGCTACGGACATTTCAAGATTAAGCCTGGTTTTGATCGACTTGCGCAAAAGCGCGATGTCCCTGTCTTGAATATGCCTGCGGTCCTCCCTTAAGTGGGCTACTATGCTGTTTGCTCCCGCCTTTTCGCATAAGCATGCCGCATATACAGGGTCAGGCGCGTATCCTCGCCGGGCCTGGCGTAATGTTGCCACGTGGTCGATATTTACACCTAATTCAGGCATTAGATCTTTTCCCCTCTCACATAAAACCAAAGAATAATTGCCAGGATCAAAGAAATAAGTTTTAGCCAGGGGTGACAGGTGATTAAAAGTGTTATGCGGTAGAAAATATTTATCCTGTTTTTAGACTTCATTTTTAACCCTGATCAATTCCTTCATCCTTGACTCTAATTCCTCACTGCCCAAATCCTTATAAAATTTATTACGGTAAATCACGGATATATCGCGCCTTTCTTCGGAAACAACAATTAAAATAGCGTCTGTTTCTTCGCTTAAACCCAGTGCCGCCCGATGCCTGGTTCCGAAAATCCGGCTCAACTCCTGCTTTGAGGTAAGCGGGAAAATACATGCCGCGGCGGTAATCCTGTCGTGCTGGATAACCAGGCCGCCGTCATGAAGCGGATTGTTGGGGGTAAAAATTGCCTGCATCAGGTCAGCGGATACGCGCGAATCTATGATTTCGCCGCTTTGTATATAGGGGGCCAGTGGATCGTTTTTCTCGATGGCGATCAAAGCTCCCAGTTTATTCTTGGCCAGGTTTTCGCAGGCCTGAACAATCTCCTTGACAATAAGATCCACCTCTTTTTCCTTTAAATTGTTTTTAAAAAGCTGGCGTTTGCCTAGCTTGGCCAGGCCCTGTCTTATTTCCGGATGGAAGATAACCAATATAGCGATAACCGATATGCCGAAGAGTTTCTTCAGCAGCCAATCCAGGACCTTAAAATCCAGTTTCTGAAAAATAAAAAAAGCGAATAACAAAATGATTATCCCGCGCAGTACCTGTAAAGCCCGAGTGCCTTCGAAAAAAAGCATGAACTGATAAATGAAAAACCAGAGGATAAGAACCTCGGTTATAGGTTTCCAGTATAGGGTTAAATTATGCATTAGTGTTTTTCTTTACCGCGCCGACTATTTTTAAAGCCTGGCTTACTTCTTTTACGTCGTGTACGCGCACTATATTTACGCCGCGCTGGGCAGCCATTACGCAGGTTGCTACCGTACCCAGGGTTAAACTCTCCGGGTTTGTCCCTAAAATTTTACCGATAAATGATTTCCGTGAAGTCCCTAAAAGTATGGGCTTTCCTAAAACCTTAAAATCTGAGAGCTTATTAATTATTTCAAAGTTATGCTCGGGTTTCTTGCCAAACCCAATCCCCGGGTCAACAACAATCTTAGCGGATTCTATGCCGCAGGCCTCGGCAGATTCGATCGCGTTTTTCAGGTAGGCAATGATATCATCAATTAGAGACCGGTAGGCGATTGCCTTCTGCATATTCGCGGGGCTGCCCAGCATATGCATAATTACCACCGCGGCCTTATATTCAGCAGCTACCCTGGCCAGACGCTTATCTCTTAGCCCGGAAATATCATTGATCATTTGCGCTCCCGCTTCCAGGGCAGCTTTAGCTACCTCGGGCTTGGTAGTATCAATGGAGATCGGCGCGTTGATTTTCTTTGCCAGCAATTTTATTACAGGCACAACGCGGCGGATTTCCTCTTTGACACTGATACTTTTTGCTCCCGGGCGGCTGGATTCTCCTCCGACATCAATAATATCCGCGCCGTCCTTAATCATATCTTCGGCTTTTTTCAAGGCAAACTCAAGGTAGTCATCGCATTTTACCCCGTACAAGCCGTCCCCGCTGAATGAATCAGGAGTCAGGTTTATAATACCCATAATATGCGTTCTTTTGCCAAGCTTTAAAGAGAATTTCCCCAGGGATAAGGTAAAATCATTTTTACTATAGTTTTTGATATTCTCATCCAATTCATTTGCCAGTTTTTTCAGGCCAAAAGGCTGAAGCCTTAATTTACGCGTAAGGCAGCTTAGCTGATCAAGGGTAGCGATAATAAGGCAGCCGGTTTCTTTGGCCTGGCCGGTAAGCGCGCCCCTGGCCAAAGCCAGGTCCCCGCCTAAAGAAAGCATCTCCTGCTTTATAATATTGGCGGCGATATTGGGTATTGCATTAAGGCGGACGAGAAGCGATGAGGCTTTAGGCAGCATGATCTTGATCCCATAGGGATCAACTCCGATATCACGCATGATCTTTCCTACTTCATCTTGGCAGTTGAACCGGAAGATACGCATTTATTTAAACCAGGTCTTTTTTTTCAATCCCTATGAGTTTTTTAACCTCTTCACCGCTTAAGACTTCTTTTTCCATGAGCGCGTTGGAAAGCATTTTTAATTTATCCTGGTGGCTTCTCAATAATTCGATAGATTTCGCGTAGGCTGAGGCTACTAAATTTTTTACCTCTTCGTCAATGATGCGGGCAGTGTCCTCGCTGTAATTCTTCTCTTCCATGATATCCCGGCCTAAGAACACCAGCCCCTCTCTTCTGCCCAAAGTAATATTTCCCAGCCGCTCTGACATACCAAACTGGGTGACCATGCGCCTGGCCATTCCGGTAGCTACCTCTAAATCATTTTGCGCTCCCGTAGTAACTTCACTCAGGTTTATTTCCTCAGATGCCCGGCCGCCTAAGATCATGGTTATTTCGGCAATTAATTCTGTTTTGGTCCAGTAATGCCTGTCTTCAAGCGGGGGGGTAAAAGTGTATCCTCCGGCCAAGCCGCGGGGGATTATGGATACTTTTTTTAAAGGATTTACCTCCGGCAAAAGCAGGGATAGCAAAGCGTGCCCCGATTCATGTAACGCGGTAATCTCCTTTTCCTTTTTAGAGATGATATGGCCTTTTTTCTCCGGGCCCATGAGTACGCGCTCGACGGATTTGTCAAAATCGATCTCCTCTACCGACTCTTTATTATTTCTGGCGGCCATAAGCGCGGCTTCATTACAAAGATTAGCCAGGTCCGCTCCGGAGAACCCCGGGGTCTGACTGGCAACAGCTTTTAGATCGACTGAGGCAGCCAGCTTGATTTTGCGCGTATGCACTTTGAGTATTTCTTCGCGCCCCTTAATGTCCGGGAGGTTTACAATGATGGTGCGGTCAAATCTTCCCGGACGCATTAAGGCGGGATCCAGCGTATCCGGGCGGTTGGTCGCGGCGATAAGGATTAAGCCCTGCTGGGAGTCAAAACCGTCCATCTCAACTAATAATTGGTTAAGCGTTTGCTCGCGCTCGTCATGTCCACCGCCGATCCCGGAAAAACGCAAGCGCCCGACCGCGTCAATTTCATCAATAAATATGATCGCTCCTTTTCCCGAGACCTTTCCGGCTTTTCTTCCCTGCTCAAAAAGATCGCGCACTCGGCTTGCTCCGACGCCGACAAACATCTCCACAAAATCCGAGCCGGATATACTGAA
Organism: Candidatus Omnitrophota bacterium; assembly: GCA_041645145.1. GTDB lineage: Bacteria > Omnitrophota > Gorgyraeia > Gygaellales > Profunditerraquicolaceae > UBA6249. The sequence goes on along the minus strand of JBAZQO010000039.1, from coordinate 4,496 downwards.
AAAAGGGACCACTGCTTCCCCGGCAACTGCCCGGGCGATAAGTGTTTTGCCGCATCCCGGAGGGCCAACCAAAAGCACCCCCTTAGGAATTTTCCCGCCCAGCCTTTGGAATTTCTTAGGGTCTTTAAGGAATTCAATAACCTCTTTCAGTTCTTCTTTGGCTTCATCCACGCCGGCAACATCATTAAAATTAGTTTTTTCAGTTTCCCCTTGAATCTTGGGCTTAATTTTACCGAATGACATAACTCTGTTTCCCAGTTGTTCCCCTTTGGCAGCCATCATCCACCAGAAGAAAATAAGCAGCAGTATCGGCCCCAGGTTAAACAGCAATGAAACCCAGAATGTGCGCGGCGGCTTGACCTCAAAATTCTTCAGGTTCTGCCGCATAAGGCTGAGCATCTCCGGATCGTTTTCCGGAATATTCACGAAGAATTTTGAATTATCCGAGAAATCCCCCTGTAAAATAGTCTCGGTTTTGGTGACTTTCTTAATCCGCTCGGGGTCGTTCTTTAAAGTTTGATAAAACTGGCTGTATGAGATTTCCTTGGGGACACCGGTTACAGAGACATTATTAAAGGTATTCACCAGCATAATGAATAGAAAAATTACCAGCAGCCACCCAAAAGGGAAGCGCTTAAATATATTGTTTTTGTTGGGTTTAGGCTTATTCTGAGTTGGCATTTTATTTCTCCAAGTTTAAAGAGTGAATTAGATTTTTATTATATCTGTAAAAAGATGTAAAATCAAGTATTTTATGGATTTAACGCTTATAAAATTGAATGAAATTGCGGGTTTTTTGCACTGAGATCCCTTTAGGCAGGTCAACCACCGATCCCTCCGGCCGCGTGAAAAGCAGATCCTCTATTTCCCTGATGTGTTGAAAGCTTATCCTGCGCGTATCTCCCTGGATGCAGGCTATGCTTTGCCTTATCTTAAGGCGCAGGATCGCCGGATGCAATTTTCCGGCCTCCTTTACATTAAGCCGCAGATTGTTTCCTTTCAGGCTGCGCCTGGCAGCACAATCCAGGTATTCGTAATCATAGGAAACGCTTTCAGCCAGGTTAGCCAGCACCTCGGTAATATTCTGGTTGTATTTCTTTTTTAACAAGGGGATCAGGTTATGGCGTATCCTGTTACGCATGAATTTATCTTCCTTGTTGGTTGAGTCAATACGCGGCTTTATTTTTTTTCTTTTTAAGAAACTCTCGATCTCCCGGCGCCTGGTTTCTAAGAGCGGCCGGATAAAAATCACGCCGCGGATATTTCGCTTTGCGGATATCCCGGATAATCCGGATAATCCGGTCCCTCGTAACAGGCGCATAAGCACGGTTTCTGCCTGGTCATCAAGATTATGGCCTAAAGCGATCTTATCCGCTTTTATCTCCTTAGCCAAATTAATTAGAAAATCCAGCCTTTTTTCCCTGGCCAGCTCCTCAAGGGAGCCTTTAACATGCCTGTCTTTTAAATTTACCGACTGGATAGTAACGGGTATTTTTAATTTCTCCCCCAGTTTTTTGACGAAAGCAGCGTCTTTTCCTGAATCCGGGCGCAGCATATGATCCATATGCGCGATATGCAAGGATAGTCCCCATCTGTTTTTTATAGCATTCAGTTGCAGGAGTAGCGCCAATGAATCCGGCCCGCCGGAAACACCGACTACTATCTTGTCTCCCTTGCTGATTAGGCTATATTTCTTAACTGTTTGCAGGAATCTTGACTTCATAAAATTATTTTACCATAAAGAATCAAAAATGGGGTCAGAATTATTTATTTAATAAATAATTCTGACCCCATTTTTCTTTGATAAATGGTGTGCGGAGGCCTAGTATTGTGTGGCGCCGCTAACGTAGTGTAAGCTGGTGCAATTTGTAAGCCACTGTTGTGCTCCAGTGGCCATATTTTCATTCAGCTGCGTCCAGCAGCCCTGCGGACCTGGGGGAGTTTTGCCTCCGGATGTGCACCTACTACCCCACATCTGCATTGTTGGTGAGGATTCCCCACCCATATTGTAAGTAAAATAATGGGACGACCTGCAACTTGTTGGAATCTGATCACTACCCGTTCCCATATTAAGGTAGCCAATAGTTATACCCGCGGTTGTACCATTTTCCAGGTAATATGCACGTGCAAGCTGGCGGATCTCTCCTATCGCCATTCTAAGTTCAGTTCCACGCGTCTTTTCCACTGTTTTAGAGTATTGGCTAAGGCCTACTGCCGCGAGTATTCCTACGATGATTATGACTACGATTAATTCAATTAAGGTGAAACCACGTTTCATTTTTACTCCTCTTGTTGATTAGTTTACCACTCCACCCGTTTTTTGTCGATTAAAATTTGCGGTTGACTTTTTCCTTATAAAGAGTAAATTATGTACGATGGCCCGTAAAATAGTAACTCACCGCGAAAAAAAGACTGTCCTGAAAAACTTCATCTCCCTTACTACCCTTCAAGGCATGAATTATATCCTGCCTTTAGCTGTCCTGCCATATCTGATCAGGGTGATCGGTATAGAGAAATTCGGCCTGATTGCCTTTGCCCAAAGCCTGGTGCAGTATTTTATGATCCTGACGGATTATGGGTTCAGCCTGTCGGCAACCAGGGAGATATCCCTGCTCGGAGAGCACAAGGAAAAAGCCAGCGCGATATTTTCTTCGGTAATGACGGTAAAGCTTATATTAGCGGGGATAAGCTTCTTGGCCCTTTGCGCCATTTTATATTTCGTGCCTAAATTCAGGAATGACTGGCCGGTTTATATCTTAAGTTTCGGCGCGGTAATCGGCAATACGCTCTTCCCGGTCTGGTTCTTCCAGGGTAAAGAAAAAATGAGTTATATAACCGTGATCAATGTGATCGCGGGCATAACTTACGCGCTGCTTATCTTTGTTTTAATAAAAAGCCCCCAGGACTATCTTTTAGTTCCCCTGTTAAACTCGTTATTATTTCTAATAAGCGGTGTTTGGGGCTTATATATCGCGTTCAAGAAGTTTAAGCTGGAATTTATTTTGCAGAGTTATACCGGCATAAAAAATGAGTTAAAAACAGGCTGGGATATTTTTATCTCTGTTGTTTCTGTGAACGCCTATACTACCACCCGGGTCTTTGCCGTCGGGCTGCTTACCAATAATCTACTCACCGGGTATTATTCGCTTGCCGAAAGAATCGCCAACGTCATCCAGTCCTTTCCTATGAATTCATTTTCTCAGGCGGTTTTTCCCAGGATCAGCAATGTTTTTGCGAAAAACAGGCAAAGGGCGACAGCCATAATGTACAGGATCCAGGATGGAATAACCTTAGGTTTCGTAATCAGCCTGCCGATTGCTTTTCTTATCGCCCCCTGGATTATCAAGTTTGCCTGCGGCTCTGCCTATACAGAAGTAGTGCTTACTTTAAGGTTATTGCTTGCGGCGGTGTTTTTTGTGGGAGCCAACGCCTTTAAGGTCCAATTCCTGCTTGTCTGCGGCAAAGCGGATCTTTATGCCAAAATTCATATTGCCGCGGCAATAATAGGTTTGCCGCTTATCTTTATCTTAATATATATGTATTCTTATGTCGGGGCTGCTATGTCTACTGTGCTGACTGAGGCAGGGGTATTTATTCTTACTTCGCTGATCGTGGATAAAGTGGTTAAGAAGATCACAAAAAAATGAGCACAGAACTATTTAGTTACCTAAGCATGGCGTTCAGGCTTTTCCACAATGTCTTTAATCACGTCAACCAGATTATTACCGGACAAATCTTTTTCAGTTTGGTGGCGGAGAGTGGATTTAAACCACCGACCAAGCGGGTATGAGCCGCGTGCTCTATCAGGCTGAGCTACTCCGCCGTAAATCTAAAATTATTTCTTCCTATAAGCTTCTAAATATGAATCACAGTAAATATTTTTGTTTAAGATCAGCTCCGCGGTAATAAGATCGTCCATAAGTTCCTTATCTTTAGGGTCAAGTATAGCAGAATCCAAGCCGTAAGCAATAGCCATGGTTAAAAACGTGCGGTTGATCTGGCTGCGCGCACGTGTTCCCTGCGAAACATTGCTAAGCCCCAGTATAGTTTTCGGACTGGGGCTTGAAATTATCCTGAATTCATGGATAGACTCTAAGATATCCTTCATTTGCGCCTGAGCTACATTAACCGGCAAAACTATCGGGTCCAGATACAGGTCTTCAACAGGAAACTCTTTTTCCGCGCAATTCGCAACAATGGTTGCGGCTAATTCCAGGCGCTGGTCTTTGTTCTGGGGGATGCCTTTTGCGCTGATGGTTATTCCGATCAGTTTAGAATGGTATTGTTTGGCTAATGGAACAAGCATATCCAGCTTCTCCGGATCAGCTGTAGTAGAGTTAATAATGGTTTTGTTCCTGGCGGCCTTAAGGCCCTCTGCGATAACCTTAGGTTTGCTTGAGTCCAGGCAAAGCGGTTTATCGGTTACCTCCTGGATTATCTCAACTAACCAGGGCAGATCAACTAATGGCTGCCTAGAAGCCGGTCCGCAGTTGACA
>JBAZQO010000038.1:0-11052 GCA_041645145.1 Candidatus Omnitrophota bacterium | reverse complement strand
CCGCGGCGATATTCTCAGGCCGCCAAACCGACAATATATTCATTTTTATTTTTTTGTTTTTATTGGGTTTTGATCTAGTGGCCTGGTCCCTGGGTATCCATTTGCTTACTTATGAAAAACAGGTTAAATTCAGGCTGCGCAGCATCTTTAGCCCGCCGGTCGTCGCGAATTTAGCCAGCCTTGCGCTGGTAGCATTGGGTTTAAACAAACTGATCCCGGCCGGGATATTTAAGCCTTTGCAGATGGTAGGTAATTGCACTTTGCCTCTGGCCATGTTAGTTGTCGGGGGCAATGTTGCCCTGGCGCAATTAAAGAATATCGATAAGAAAACAGTTTTCATTTTTCTGCTGGGGAAGTTGATCATCCTGCCGGCCTTAGGGTTGGTTGTAGTACTTAAGCTGGCCTTGCCGCATTTACTGGGTTTTCTGATCGTCATGCAGCTGGCTATGCCTTCGGCAACCTCTTTGTCGGTAATGATCCGGCATTATAAGAAAGAGGATGCTCTTATCAGCCAGGGGGTGTTCTTCAGCCACATCTTCAGCTTCTTTACCATACCCTTATTTTTAAGTTTGTATTTATCTTTGGCTGTGTTAAAATGAGTAAATCTATACTTACTAACCGCAAAGCCTACAGGGATTATGAAGTTCTGGAGTCCTTAGAGTGCGGCATCGAGCTTAAGGGCTCGGAGGTAAAATCCCTGCGCGCTGGTAAAATTAATTTAAACGACAGTTTTGCCCGTATTGAAGAGGCGGAGGTTTTCTTACATAACGCGCACATCAGCCCTTACGCGGAGGCCAGCTACCTGAATGTTGAACCGGACAGGACCCGGCGGCTTCTCCTGCATAAGGGCCAGATCGAGAAAATTGACGGTAAGCTTACCCAGAAAGGCCTTACTTTAATACCGCTGAAGGTTTATTTTAATGACCGGGGTTTTGTGAAGCTGGAGCTGGCGCTGTGCAAGGGCAAGAAACTTTATGATAAACGGGAAAGTATAAAGCGCAGGGAAACAGATCTTGAGATGCGCCGGGCAGTTAAGAATAGAAGGAAATAATGTTGTCCCTCGCGTGTACGCTTGTAAATTTCCTGCCTGCCTTCGGCAGGCGAGAAATTTACTGCGCAAGCTTCGGGATGAATTTTCAGAGAGTAAAGTGAGTGAAAATTCTAGGGGGTGAAAGGGTTCGACTTAGGATAGTCGGATAAGAGCAGCATGCCGCGGACGCATGGTTAGCCGCGTTAACAATCCTTGCACAATCTAAACGCAAATCAAACTAACATGTTTGGTGGTCGGTTGGCAAGCTTTGGGTTCACACCCATGGCAGTGCCGGCTGGCTGCGTAGTCTCACCTCGCTAAAACGAGGTAAGCCTCTCGTTAGATAGCCTGTGATCTAATAGAGAGCCGATAACAGGCTGGTCCTGCCATGTGCCTTTGGTGGTAGGATGAGATCAAAAAAGGCTGCGTTCTTGAAAATTCTGTTTATCGAAGTTTCAAGAATTAAGTTTAAAAGATAAACTAAGCATGTAGCGGCTTCTATTTGATTACTTAAGGACGCCGGTTCAATTCCGGCCACCTCCACCAAAAATTAAGCAGCAAGCACAATTTATGAAAACCAATAAGCACCTAAAGTCATTTTATATCTGTATCTCCCTGGTTATCCTGCTCTCCGGTTGCGCCACCATTCCCGTCGGAGAGAATATTGCCACTTATTCTATCGGTGGCGTAACTTACTATCCGTTGGTTAGCTTGTGTGATTTGCGCGGGGTTGATATGCAGTATGACGCGCTTTTACGCACTGCTTATTTGAGTAAAGATGCTAAGCGCGTGAATCTAAGGGCAGGGGATGCTTTGGTTCTGGTTAACGATAATATAATACATCTGAATTCGCCCATAGATATTTATCAGGGGACGATCGTGGTCCCCCGGCAATTCAAGGAACAGGTCTTTGATGTGTTATTCAAGGCGCCTGTCTTAGCGCACCGCCGTGTGGGCGCTGGCAAGATAAAATTAAACAAAGTTGTTATCGACCCCGGCCACGGCGGCAATGACCCTGGGGCCATCGGCAGAAACGGCTTAAGGGAAAAGGATGTAAACCTGGATATAGCCAGAAAATTAAGCAATCTTTTAAGGGAGGAGGGGGTGCAGACGGTGATCACCCGTTCAAGCGACAGGTTCATTCCTCTTTCTGCGCGGGTAAATATCGCCAACAAGTCAGGCGCGGATTTATTTATCAGTATCCATTCTAATGCCAACCGTTCGCGTTCTCTAAGCGGTTTTGAAGTTTATTATGTCGCTCCCAGCGTAAGCGATTCCAAGAGGGCTGCTTTTACGGCAAGAAACGCCCCGCTAAATTTAAAGAACGCTGTTTTTGCCAGCAACTCCCAGGATTTGCGCGCGATTGTCTGGGATATGATCTATACGAACAGCCGGGCTGAATCAATAGAGCTGTCGCATTCATTATGCAGGCTCATGGATTCTTGTATTGACGCTAATATCCTGGGCGTAAAAGGCGCGCGCTTCCAGGTGTTAAAGGGGGTAAGAATGCCCGGCGTATTGATTGAAATCGGTTTTGTCTCCAATTTAAACGAGGAAAGATTATTAAAAACCAACGCGTACCGCCAGAAATTAGCCGAAGGCATATTAGAGGGGATCAGGAATTATTCACAGGATATGGCATTAGTGGAGGTATCCTCAAGATGAAGTCAATAGGTGTTTTTGATTCCGGGGTAGGTGGGTTAACCGTGGCTAAGGAGTTGATCCGCCAGCTGCCTAATGAAAACATAGTTTATTTCGGGGATACGGCGCGCGTGCCTTACGGGATCAAGTCGCGTGAAACAGTCATCCGTTTTTCCATCGAGAATATCCTGTTTTTATTAAAGCAGGATGTCAAGCTTATCTGCGTTGCCTGTAATACCGCCTCCAGCTTTGCTTTGCCGGTAATTAAGAACCATTTCCGCGTTCCTATCGTCGGGGTGATCACCCCCGGGGTAAGGGAAGCGGTTTATGCCTCCAAGAATAAACGCATCGGGGTGATCGGGACCAAGGGAACGATCAAAAGCCGTACCTATGAAATCGAGATCAAGCAGCTGGACCCCAAGGTTAAAGTTACGGCAGCAGCTTGTCCTTTGTTCGTGCCTTTTGTGGAGGAGGGTTGGCTCAAGGGAGAGGTTGTTTTAAGCGTGGTTAAAACTTATCTAAAGCCGCTTCGTGATGCGGGTGTGGATACGGTGATCCTGGGCTGCACGCATTATCCGCTGCTGGCGCCGGTGATCCAGGAGGTTTTAGGCAAGGATATTATTTTGATTGATTCCGCTAAGCAGGTTGCTTTTGAAGTAAAAAAGATCTTAGCCAGCGAGGACCTGCTCCAGCGCGGCAAAGGCGGCAGGCACAGGTTTTACGTCAGCGATAATCCTGAATGGTTTAGCTCCCTGGCAGAGAGGTTTATGGGCAGGCAATTAAAGGATGTAAGGAAGGTAGAGAATGTTTAGCTTAAAAATCGAAGGGTCTTTTAGCTCGGCGCACAATTTACGGGGCTATAAGGGAAAATGCGAAGATCTCCACGGCCATAACTGGCGTGTTGAGATATCCGCGCAGTCTACGGAGCTGGATGATATCGGGATGCTCCTGGATTTTAAATACCTGAAAAAGAAATTGAACGTTGTTCTTGAAACGATGGATCACAAGTATTTGAATAAGCTGGCTTTTTTTAAGAGAATCAATCCCACATCCGAGAATATCGCGAAATATGTTTATGATCAGCTTAAGCCCCGGATCCCTTTACTTAATTCCGTAACCGTCTGGGAGAATAGCACAAGTGCCGCCATTTATGAAGAGTAGAAAGCTCAAACAGGCGGTAGTGCTTTTATCCGGAGGCCTGGATTCAGCTGTAGTTTTGTATTACGCTAAAGCAAAAGGGTATAAATGTCACTGCTTGATCTTTGACTACGGCCAGAGGCACAAGAAAGAAGCGCTTCAGGCGCGAAAGATCGCTAAAGTAGCCGCATGCGCTTACAAGATCTTAAAAATAGATTTTCCCTGGAAAGGCTCAGCTCTTTTAGATAAGAAAATCAAGGTTCCCGAAAGGATTGCTAAGGGTGTTCCTGTTACTTATGTGCCGGCACGCAATATCATATTTTTAAGCTTTGCTTTGTCCTTTGCCGAAACACTTAAGGCCCGGGCGATCTTTATCGGCGCGCACAGCCAGGATTATTCCGGTTATCCGGACTGCCGCCCGGAGTTCTTCGCGGCTTTTCGCGGGATGGCTGAGGTTGGGACTCTTAAGGCAGCCGGTGTTTTAGCGCCGCTACTGCGCAAAAATAAGTCTCAGATCATTCTGATGGGGCAAAAACTTGACGTGCCGTTTGGTCTGACCTGGTCATGTTACCGCGGGGGAAAATTCCCTTGCGGAAAATGCGACAGCTGCCGTTACCGCGCCAAGGGTTTTAAAAAAGCAGGGGCGGTTGACCCTTTAATAAAATGAGTAAAGCCAGGATCGCGGAAGTTTTTGACAGCGTGCAGGGGGAAGGCCTGTATCTGGGGGAGAAGCAGATATTTGTGCGCTTCTTCGGCTGCAACTTAAGCTGCGTTTACTGCGATACCAAGCTTGACCGGTTCATGGAATATGAGCCGCATGAGCTTGTTGAGGAGATCGAGCTTTACCGCGACAAGTACCACTCTATCTCTTTTACCGGCGGAGAGCCGCTTTTGTGTAAGGATTTCCTGAAAGAGGTATTAAAACTTACCGCGAAATTCGGCCACAAGCATTACCTGGAAACAAACGGTACCCTGGTCCCTGAGTTGGAAGAGCTTATTGAACACATAGATTTTGTGGCTATGGATTTAAAATTCCCCAGCTCAAGCGGCATGGGTAACCTTTGGGATACGCACAAGAAGTTTTTAGAGATCGCCAGCCAAAAAGAGGTATTTTTAAAGGCAATCATCTGCCAGGGAACTCAGGAGGATGACCTGAGGGAGGCGATAAAGCTGATCAAAGAGGTAAGCCCCTCCAGCGTCCTGGTTTTGCAGCCGAACAGCCATGAGAATAACGGTGTTTTGCAGGAGAAGCTTTCTAAGTTCAAAGAGATCTGCAGGCAGGCTAGCGTTATTGCCTGCGTCATACCGCAGATCCACAAGTTAACGGGGTTAAAATAAATGAAAAGATCAAGTTACGAAGGATTACAGAAGAATATCCGCGGGCTTGAAACCCCGGCAATAGAGGTTTGGCAGAATCAGTATCCGGATAAGGTTTATACGATTAATCTGGATATTCCGGAATTTACCTGTATTTGTCCTAAGACCGGGTTACCGGATTTTGCGACCATTCGCATTGAATATTCTCCCGCCAGGTCTTGCGTGGAATTGAAATCCTTTAAAATGTACACCATATTTTTTCGCAACGTGGGTATCTTCCATGAGCATCTGATCAATAAGATGCTTGAAGATTTTGTGCAGGCGGTTAAGCCGCGCCGGGTAAAGATCACCGGGGTTTTTAATCCCCGCGGAGGTATTGCTACTACAGTTTTGCGGGAGTATAAAGCCAGATGAGACGGATAAGCGCCTTAAAAATAAAGGAGGCGGCTGCAGCTTTAGCCGGACGCGCCAATTTTTTCCTGCGCAGGGATGTTCTGACTGCTTTGCGTAAGGCCTACGTTGCAGAAAAAAATAAGCGGGCGAAAAAGATCCTTAAGGCAATATTGGATAACGCCGCTATTGCCAGGAAGGAAAAGTTGGCCATCTGCCAGGACACCGGCATGCCGGTAGTTTTCACGCAGATCGGCCAGGGAGTAATTATCTCCGGGGATTTAAAAGCAGCAATAAATAAAGGCATTGAAGAGGGATATAAAAAGTTTTGCTTAAGGAATTCCATTGTCAGCAACCCGTTATCCAGGGGAAGATCCGGATTTTCCCCCTGCGTAATCCATACGGATATAGTCAAAGGAAATAAGATCAAGCTGACCCTCTTGCCAAAAGGTTTTGGCTGTGAGAATAAATCACAATTAAAAATGTTTAAGCCCACTGCTAGTATTGAAGAGATTAAGAAATTTATTGTTGAAGCGGTAAAGGATGCCGGTCCTGATGCCTGTCCTCCGTATGTTGTAGGCGTGGGTATCGGCGCAACTGCGGATTACGCCGGCGTTATGGCGAAAAAGGCATTGCTAAGAGAAATATCCGGTAGGAGCTCGCAATTAGAGAAAGATTTATTAAGGCAAATAAACAAAACCAGGATTGGGCCAATGGGTTTGGGTGGCGTGCATACTGCTTTGGCAGTGCATGTCCAGACGCATCCCACGCACATTGCCGGATTGCCGGTTAGCGTAAATATCAGCTGCCACGCGTTAAGAAGCGCGTCAGTAGTTTTATGAAAAAAATAAATACACCGTTGGATCTAAATAAAATTAAATTCTTAAAAGCAGGAGAGGAGCTTTTATTAAGCGGGACAATTTATACTGCCCGGGATCAGGCGCACAAGAGATTGGCAGAGGCAATAAAAAAAGGCAGGTGCCTGCCGCTAGAACTTAAGAATACCGTTATTTATTATTGCGGCCCTACGCAAAGGCCTAAAGGCAAAGTTATCGGTTCTTGCGGCCCGACGACCAGCTCGCGGATGGATACATTTACTAATCTTTTGCTTGCTAAAGGATTAAGGGGAATGATTGGTAAAGGCAATCGCTCTGAAGAAGTAAGGAATGGGATTAGAAAATATAAAGGGATTTATTTTATCACTTATGCCGGATGCGGAGCCCTTTTAAACAAATATGTGAAGAGCGTAAAAGAAGTTGCCTATGGCGATCTGGGACCGGAGGCAATCTTAAAATTGGAAGTAGAAAATTTCCCTTTGATTGTAGCGATTGATGTTAATGGAGGTAATGTTTATGGAGAGGATTGATGGGCGCGGCAATGATAAAATCAGAAAAGTTACCATTACCAGGAATTATATTAAATATCCCGAAGGTTCCTGTCTTATTGAATTAGGCAATACCAAAGTAATTTGCACGGCATCGGTTGAAGAGAGTGTCCCACAGTTTTTAAGAAATTCTGGTACCGGTTGGGTTACTGCCGAGTATGGCATGCTGCCTCGCTCATGCGGAACGCGTATTCCCCGCGGCAAGGATTCCGGACGCACTTATGAGATTCAGCGTTTAATTGGTAGATCTCTTAGGTCAGTTACCGATATGAAGCAAATCGGTGAACGCACGATTTGGATTGATTGCGATGTTATTCAGGGCGACGGAGGCACGCGCACAGCTGCGATTACCGGAAGTTTTATTGCTTTAGTTGATGCTTTGCAGAAACTTAAAAAAGACGGCAAGATCAATAAGATTCCCATTCAGGATTATATTGCTGCTACCAGCGTAGGTATTTTGAACGATACAATGATTTTAGATTTGTGTTACGGGGAAGATTCCAAGGCGGAAGTTGACATGAATGTGATTATGACCGGAGCAGAAGAATTTATTGAGATTCAGGGGACCGCGGAGCGTAAGCCTTTTTCTAAAGAAAAACTGGATACAATGCTGGATTTAGCCAAAAAAGGGATTCAAGAGCTTTTCGCCATTCAAAGAAAATTGGTCGGGGATATATTGTTATAATGAAGCAGCTGGTAGTGGCCACAAAAAATAAAAAAAAGTTATCTGAGATAAAAACTATTTTAAAAGGTCTGAATTTAAAGCTGATTACTCTGGATGCCTATAAAGATGTCCCGCGGGTAGTTGAAAATGGCAAAACTTTTCAAGAAAATGCCATAAAAAAAGCAGTGAAGTTAGCGCGTTTTACCGGCCAGTTTTGTTTAGGTGAGGATTCAGGGTTATGTGTTGATGTTTTAGGTGGCGCGCCGGGGATTTATTCAGCGCGTTTCTCAGGCAGGAGTAAGAGCGACATTAAGAATAACCTTAAATTATTGAGATTATTAAGAGGTGTACCTGCGGCAGAAAGAAAAGCGCACTATGTTTGCGCCGTGGCTTTAGCTGATAGAGGCGGGTTAATTGGGGTGGTTGAGGGAAATTGTTCTGGTTTAATTGTTTTTGAGCCTAAAGGCAGTGCGGGTTTTGGTTATGATCCTTTATTTTATATCTCTAAATATAAAAAGACTTTTGCTCAGCTGGGAGAAAAAATTAAGCATAAAATGAGCCATCGGTATTACGCGTTAAAGAAGGCTAAACGAATAATTCAGAAATATATTGTTAAGCAAGTAGGGAATTGATATAATTAATCTTTCGTTATAGATCGTAAAACGGGGAGTGGCTCAGTTTGGCTAGAGCGCTTGCTTTGGGAGCAAGAGGTCGTGAGTTCAAGTCTCACCTCCCCGACATTGAAAACTTATATGCGCCTGTAGCTCAAATGGATAGAGCACCTGCCTTCCAAAGGAGCCTCTATGGGGAATTAAAACTCATAGAGTGCATGTGGCTGTATGCAAGGAAATCCTTAAATTTTTTAAGGATAATTTGCAGGCAACCGTTAAATTACAGGTAATTAAATGCCCCATGAAAGGAGGTAAAATTGCATCACACGAAATTCAAAGCAGATATAGGTGTAGCAAAATGTATTGCTGATCTTGTTAGTAAGGGGTATGTTCCTTGTATCCCTTTATCGGAACATCAACCTTATGACATTGTAGCAGTTTTGGATAATGGTCCGGTAATTAAGCTACAAGTAAAGTATGCTACACTTAAAGATGGAGTAGTTGAAATAAAGTTTAGGACGAGTTGGGCTGATAAACATGGCTCACATACAAAACATTATAACAAGGATGATTTTGATTTTTACGCGATTTATTGTCCTGAGAAAGATAAAGTTTTGTATGTTCCAAATAGCTCAAATAGTCCTAAAATTATCCGCTTTGAAAAAACTCTGAATAATCAGGGTAAAAATGTAAAATGGGCAGATGATTATCAGGTAATAAAACGAGAGTCCTCAGAGACTATACGCCACACACCTGTAAAGGTGAAGACATAGTCCAGACCGCAACATTTTATTTGGCCGGAGTAATTCGGTGCGGTAAGCTAAGCCGGTGGTTGGCCGTTCGATTCGGCCCAGGCGCGTGATAAATCTAAAATACGCGTAGAATCTTTATGAAGAATTGGAAGAATATTTTTAGAGTCATAGCGGTTTCCGTAAGCATCTTAACCTGTGTTTATGCTTTTTTACTTTTTAGCGGCAGATTCATGCTCGCCGGTAAGCTCCAGGCCCTGCTTGGCCGCAAGGTAAGCATAGGCCAGCTGATACTTAAGCCCCCGTTTAATCTGGAGATAAAAGATTTAGATATCGCGAGTTTAGCCCGGGTAGATCATGTTTATATCTCGCTCAGCATCTCGTATCTTTTGACCGGTAAGCTTGCCCTGAATAAAGTAAGGATCATACGCCCCAGGATAACCTGCGAAAGGGTCTTGCCTCCAAAGCAGGCGGCAACTGAGAGCTTTCCTGTTACGGATGCGCCAAAATTGGATCTGCCAAAAGAAGCCGTGTCTCCGGCAGCAAAAAGCAGCTTGCAGCTGGTTATCAAAAGCCTGAAGATCAGGTCCGGGGAGATATATTTTATTGACCACGTTACAGATTCAAAAAGCGTTACGGTTATCATTAAGGATATAAACTTTTACCTGAAGAATTTATATACTTATCCTGTTGATATGGTTACTGATTTCCAACTAAGCGGCAGGTTGCCCTGGCAGTCAGGTGAGCCCGACGGGAAGATCTATTTGGAAGGTTGGTTAAACTCCTATAAAAAGGATTTGCTTGCCAGCCTGAAGGTCGAGCATATTGATGCTATTGCTTTCTACCCCTATTTTTCAACCTGGGTGGACCTGGAGAAGGCGCGTATTGAAAAAGCTAAACTGAACTTTAGCAGCAAGATCCAGGGAAAAGATAATGATATATCCGCGCAGTGCCATTTGGAATTAGCGGATATCGTGCGCAAGGTGCGGGCTCCCGAAGAGCCGCAGCAGAAGGCTGAAAGGCTTACCGATGCGGTGCTTGATATGTTTAAATCCATGGACCAGGGCAGGGTGGTTTTGGATTTTACCTTGCATACAAAGATGGATCGTCCGCAGTTTGGTTTTGAGAACATCAAATCGGCATTCGAGGGCAAGCTTATGCAGGCCAGGACCAGCGCAGGGTTAAGAACCCAGGATCTACTGCTCTTCCCTGGAAAAATGCTGCAGAGTGGGCTTAAAAGCGGCGCGGATTTATCCAAGGCTGTAATTGACGGCGTATTTGCCTTAGGCAATGGTTTAAAAAAAGTTTTTGAAGATGCCATGAATAAGCAAAACCCGGAAAATTAGCTCTTTTTAGAATATTAGAATAATGGTGGCTATAACTCAATTGGTTAGAGCGTTAGACTGTGAACTGGTTAATTATATTGACATTTATACCGTTCTTTGATAGAATTTCATTATGCCAAATCAAAAATGTAAAATTTGCCGCAGGGAGTTCTATGTAAAACCTTTTCATGCGAAAAAAGGTTGGGGTAAATATTGTTCTATAAAATGTCGTACTAAAGCTCAGTTTACAGGTAGATGGGTTGAATGTGACCACTGCGGTAAAAAGATTTGGAGAACGCCTAAAGATTTTAGGAGGTCAAAAAGAAATAAGTTTTTTTGCAGCGTAGCTTGCCATTGTTCTTGGGAGAACAAGAATGTCCGTTATGGCATTAATGCTCCAAATTGGATTTCTGGTGAAACTGCTTATCGCGATTTAATGCGTAGATATAATATTCCATTTAAATGCGCTAAATGTGGGATTTTTGATAAAAGAGTATTGGTTGTTCATCATAAAGATGGGAATAGAAGAAATAATAATATTGATAATTTAGAAAGAATATGTTGTAATTGTCATGCTATCCTGCATGCATAATAAATAGTTTTGGTGGCTGTAGCTCAACTGGTCAGAGCGCTAGACTGTGGCTCTAGAGGTTTTGCGGGTTCGATCCCCGTCAGCCACCCCAGTAATATCATTCTCCTCGTAGTATTGGAGAGTTTAAGGCCTATGATCGCACAAGCGGTTATAGGCCTTTTTTATCTGGCGATGTCCCTAGGAGTTAGGGCATCGCATTTATTAGCCACATA
>JBAZQO010000037.1:0-11565 GCA_041645145.1 Candidatus Omnitrophota bacterium | reverse complement strand
AGTACCATTATTGCTCCGGGATGGGCAAGTCAGCCAAGGATAATATTATCGCTACCAAATTCTCCAATGAGGAGATTTTTGCCGGAGGGGTATTGGCAGCGGCTAATCATATCGCCGGTTTTTGTAAGGATGTTACCCTGATTAGCTGCGTAGGCTTAAAAAACAGTTACGAAGATTTTATTGCCAATCATCTCAAGGCCAATATAAAACAGGAGTTTTATTTTCGTCAGGATGTGCCTACAGTAGTCAAGCGCAGATTTGTTGACCCGGCTTTTTTGACCAAGCTTTTTGAGGTTTGTTACCTGGATGACTCTTCGCTGATGCCAAAGGAGATTGAAGAGGAAATTTGCGCTAATCTAAGTAAGAATCTAAGGCATTTTGACCTTGTGCTGGTCGCGGATTTCGGCCATGGTATGATTACCCCGAAGATAATCAAGCTGCTTAGCGAAGAAGCAAAATTTCTGGCGGTAAACGTGCAGACCAACAGCGCAAATTTGGGCTACAATCTTATTACTAAGCTCAACCGGGCGGATTTTATCTGTATTGATGAGCCGGAGCTAAGGCTCGCCTGTCATGATAAAACTTCTAACATTGAGCGCTTGATCATGGATGTGAGCAAGAAAATTAATTGTGATAAGATAATTATTACCAGGGGGCATAAAGGTTCCCTGGTTTATTCTGCCAAAGACGGCTTTAAGCAGATCCCGGTTTTCTCCAAGGATGTGGTGGACAGGATAGGGGCGGGGGACGCGTTTTTCTCTGTTAGCGCGCCATGCGTATGCAAAAAGAACCCCATGGAGACAGTAGGTTTTATCGGTAATGCGGTGGGGGCGATTAAAGTGTTGATCGTGGGCAACCGCTCTTCGGTTGAGCCGGTGCCTTTATTTAAATACATCACTACTCTTTTAAAATGAAAAAAAACCTGTTCCTGGAATTAACCAATTTATTATCAGGTATAGAAACGACAGATTCTGCTCGTCAGGCGCTCGATTTCCAGAAGGCTATTTTTCAGGTCGCCAAACTTATATCCCGGCAAAACAAAAAAGGAAACAAGATAATCTTTATCGGCAACGGCGGGAGCGCTTCTATTGCCAGCCATATCGCCACGGATTTCCTTAAGAATTTAAGAATCCCTTCCCTGGCATTTAACGATGGCAGTTTGCTTACCTGCCTGAGCAATGATCTGGGCTATGAGCGTGTTTTTTCCGTGCCCATAGATGTCCTTGCTAAAAAAGGGGATATTATTTTTGCCATAAGCAGTTCGGGAAAATCAAAAAATATCTTGAACGCGGCATCCGGCGCGAAAAAGAAAGGCTGTTTTGTCGTAAGCCTTTCAGGTTTTGCCAGGCACAACCCCTTGAGAAGCATGGGGAACCTGAATTTCTACACGCCTTCTTCATCTTACGGAGCTGTTGAAATTGCCCACCTGGCGATCTGCCACGCGATAGTAGATATCCTTTATAAAAGATAAACGAAATGGATAAATATAAAATAGACAGCCATAAACTAATATATCATGTTGAAAGGACGAGTGACTGGATTAAAGGCAAGCTTGTTTATCCAGTTTATATGGAGGTGTCTCCTGCCGGCTCCTGTAACCACCGCTGTGTATATTGCGCCTTGGATTTTATGGAATATCAGCCCAGATTCCTGGAAACGGAAATATTCAAGAAGAGACTTAAGGAGATGGGTAGGCTGGGGGTAAAAAGCATTATGTACGCCGGAGAGGGGGAGCCGTTCCTGCATAAAGATATCGCGGATATAATTGCCACTACCAAGAGATCAGGTATTGATGTTGCCGTAACCTCAAATGCCGTTTTGTTCAGCGAAAAGATAGCTAGCGCGACCTTACCGTATTTAAGCTGGATCAAGGTAAGTATTAATGCAGCAAGGCCTGCTACTTACGCTAAAATTCACAGGAGCAAGCCGGAGGATTTCAATAGAGTTATAAAGAATATGGCTTATGCCGCCAAATTACGCGGGAAGAACGGTTATTCCTGTGCCCTCGGCATGCAGGTTATTCTTTTACCTGATAATTACGGCGAAATAGAATTATTAGCTAAGAAGGCTAAATCTATTGGAATGGATTATCTGGTAGTGAAACCCTATTCGCAGCATCCCTTAAGCAAGACCGACAAATTTAAAGATATTAAATACAATAAGTACCTTGATCTGGCTGCTAAGCTAAAGAAGATCAATAGTGATAATTTTAATGTCGTATTCCGGGTACACGCAATGCAGAAGTGGGATAAAGCAGAGCGTAATTATAAGCATTGCCTGGCGCTTCCTTTCTGGGCGTATATTGATGCCGGAGGCAATCTCTGGGCATGTAGTATGTATCTGACTAAAAATAAGTTTTGCCTGGGGAATATTTATAAAAACAGCTTCAAGGAGATTTGGGAGAGCGCCAAACGCGATAAACTCACGCGTTGGGCGGCAAATGAATTAAATACTTCCAAATGCAGGGTAAATTGCAGGATGGATGAGGTTAACCGGTATCTTTGGGAACTGACCCATCCCTCAGCGCACATTAATTTTATTTAATATGCCTCTTACAGGGAAAGCGTTACAAAGAAAAGCCGATCAAATCCGCCACGAAGTAATCGAGGTGGCTGTTAAGAACAAAGCAGGGCATATTGCTCCCTCGCTTTCCTGCGTGGATATTCTTGTTGCCCTTTATTATAGTGTCATGCGTTATCATCCAAATAATCCCCGTTGGGATAAAAGAGACAGGCTTATTTTCTCCAAGGCGCATGGTTGTTACGCTCTTTACGCGATTCTTGCTGATAAGGGGGTATTGCCTGAAAAAGAATGGAAGAACTTATATGCTTCCGGCAGCACTCTTTTGGGATGTATGGACTACCGCCTGGATTACGGTTTTGAGGCAGGATGCGGCTCTTTGGGGCATGGCTTGCCTATCGCGGTAGGAGAAGCATTCGGCGCGAAATTGCAAAAGAAAAGCTTCCATACCTTTTGCGTTATAGGGGATGGGGAGATGCAGGAGGGCACAACCTGGGAGGCAATCCAATTCGCGGTTAAGCATGAAGTCAGCAACCTTACTATTATTATTGATGATAATCGTTTGCAGGCGATGGATTTTATTATTAATGTCCTTGACAGGGATGTTAAGGATAAAGTTAAGAAGCTGAAAGGTTTTGGGCTGGCGCCCGCTGTTTGCAACGGCCATGATGCCGCCAAGCTTGCCCGGTTAGTAAAGCCCGCGGTTAAACCTTCTTCTAAATTGCCCCGCGTGATTATTGCCGAGACAGTAAAAGGATTCGGGCTTAAGTGCATGGAGAACATACCAAGATTCCATTTCCGCACCCCGACGCCTGAAGAACTGAAATTAGGGAGAAGCTATGCCTGTCGCCTGTAATTATCGCAAAGAGGTTGTAGATCTCTTGCTGCCCTATTTCCGTAAAGATAAACGTTTCTATCTTCTTGTTTGCGATATGGGGTTTGGCGCAATAGATAAATTAAAAAGCGAGTTTCCGAAAAGAGTGATTAATTGCGGGATTATGGAACAGGGTACGATAGGAATAGCAGCGGGAATGAGTATGAGCGGCTTAATACCTATAGTATATTCCATAGTAAACTTTCTTGTTTACCGGGCTTTAGAGCAAATACGCAATGATGTAATTTTACAAAAAATTAATGTAAAGTTCATTTCTACCGGGGCTAATGATTATTTTAAGTTCCTTGGGTCTTCGCATTGCTGCGGAAGCGATGATCTGGCTTTGATGAAGCTGATCAAGATGAAAACTTATGATCCTTACGCGGACAAAAATAATTTTCAGAAGCTGGTTGAAGAGTGGATAAGCGATGAGAGGGCGGGTTATATAAGGGTTTGATATGGCAGAAATCATAAAGGATAAGACGAGTGAGTTAATATTAGACGGGCATAAATTGAATTGGCACAGGGAGAGGGTCCAGGCCTGGCTGGCAGGGGAAAGAATAGCCCCTATTACCATTGATTGCGCGTTGACCAGAAGGTGCTCTTATAAGTGCATATATTGTTACGGCCAGCTTCAGGCTAATGACGAGAAGAAAATGACCAAAGATGTGATCTTCAGGTTCCTTGATGATGCCGCCGAGATTGGCGTGAAAGCTATAAGTTTTGTCAGTGATGGAGAGAGCACCTGCTCCCCACATTTATACGACGCCATCTTGAGGGGCAGCTCTAATGGCCTGGATATGGCTTTAGGGACAAACGGTTTTCTCTTAAAAGATGAGCGGCTTCAGGAAATACTTCCGGCTTTGACTTATCTAAGGTTTAATATTTCAGCTGCCGAACCTAAAAGATACGCCGAGATCATGGGTTGCAAAAGTGAGAATTTCCTGAAAGTCATTAATACTATCAAAGAGGCTGTGCGAATCAAGAAGGAGAGAAGGCTTGCGGTTACCCTGGGCCTGCAGATGGTGCTCCTGCCGCATTTTGCGGACCAGGTTATCCCGCTGGCGCGTCTGGGAAAAGAACTGGGGGTTGATTATACGGTTATAAAACACTGCAGCGATGATGAAGAGGGGAAATTAGGGGTGGATTATGGAAAATATTTTGACCTGGTTGAATTGCTTAAGCAAGCGGAATCCCTCTCTTCCGGGAATTACCTGGTGAAGGCAAAATGGTCAAAAATACTAAGCGGCGGCAAGAGGGTTTATAGCCGCTGTTACGGCCCGCCCTTTATAATGCAATTTTCCGGTTCAGGCCTGGTCGCCCCATGCGGCATGTTATTTAATTCAAAATATAAGAAATATCATATCGGTAATATCTGCGAGAAGCCTTTTAAGGAAATATGGAAGAGCGACAGGTATTGGGAGGTGATCAATCTTTTAGCTTCCGAGAGGTTTGATGCCAGGAAAATGTGCGGCTCTTTATGCCTTCAGCATAAGGTTAACGAATTTTTATGGAAGCTCAAAAATGAAGGCCTGCCTCTTCCGCAGGCGCCTAAAGAAATACCTCCTCATGTTAACTTTATATAGCTTAAGATAGGTTTTTATGGCCGAAAACGTTTTAGATGTTTCAGTGATAATGCCGGCGTTGAACGAGGAGAAGAACATACTCCAGGCGGTAAAGAACGCTTTAGGCGCATTCCAGGAGTGTGGGATCGCCGGGGAGATAATCGTGGTCAACGACGGCAGCAGGGATAGGACAAGGGAGCGGGTGGAGGTTTTTTCGCGGTCAGATAAGAGGGTGCGCGTCCTTAACCACGATAAACCGCGGGGGATAGGGGCTTCCTTCTGGGATGGGGTAGATAGCGCTCAAGGGCAAGCGATCGTGCTTCTGCCAGGGGATAACGAAAATGACCCCTGGGAAATATTCAGGTATTTCAAGCTGCTTGAGCATGTGGATATCGTCATACCGTTTGTGTTTAACAGGGAGGCAAGGTCAATTTTCAGGAATATACTCTCTTTTCTTTACCGTTTTATCATCAACAGCACATTCTTAGTCAATTTTAATTATACTAACGGCACAGCCCTTTACAGGAGGTCTATACTTAAGGAGCTTGATTTCAGGAGCACGGGTTTCTTTTTCCAGACGGATATACTGGTGAGGACCGTTAAGAAGGGGTATCTTTTTGCCGAAGTTCCTTACAGGCTGGGTATGCGTAAGGATGGGGTTTCCAAGGCCGTTACATTTCCTTCATTATTTAAGGTGATCAGAGGCTACTTAAGGTTAGTCAGGGATTTTTATTTCACAAAAAGCCTGAAAGCTAATGAAGTATTCTCCGCGGATTCATCTACAGCAGCAAGAAAGCAGAAAACCGATACATGAGCGTTTTAATTTCAGGGAGTTTATTATTTGTCATCGCTTTATTGCTGCATCTGGCTGTTTGGAGATTGCGCTATCCGCGTAATCCCATTAAAACCCTGATTTTACTCTTTGGCGCGGTCATCCTCTTTGGTATTATCTTCCTGGTTTTATATGCTTCTTATACGCTTTTTAACTCCCTGCATATTGTTTTGTTATTCTCTTCCCTGTTCATTTGCTATCTGTTCACTTATTCAGCTATTGAAGCGGACAGCCCTTCTTTGGTTATTGTATCGCGGATCGCAAAAGCGGGGAAAGAGGGGTTGTCTTCTGAAAGTATAAAAGAGTCCCTGGGGGATGATCTGTTGATTGAGCCCCGGATTAAAGATCTGGTGGAGGCGCGCTTAGTGTATTTAACCGGCCCGGCATATAAAATTAATCGAAAGGGGAGGTTTCTTCTGCTGCCTTTTGTGGGTTTTCGTAATTTCCTGGGATTAGGCAAGGGAGGCTGATGCGAAATGGATTATTTTAATATTCTTATTCCCGTTATAGGAATTTTTGCCAACATCGCCGCGCAAATTTTTTCATATAAATACTTACTCGGTAAGAAACTGTTAAGATCCGAGTATTTTGGTTTTTTATACGGATCAATAGCTTTAGTAGTCTGCACGATTCCCTCGTATCAGGCACTGGAGGCAGATTGGCTATCTTTAATTTGCGTAAATTTAATTATTTATCTCTGTTTTTCTTATTGCTATTTCAACTTCATCAATATGGGGGAAACTGCCCGGCGCATTCGCCTGCTAAGGGAGCTTGATGAGGCGCCTGCCGGCTTAACCCAGGAAGAAATGCTTAAGAGGTATAATGCGCAGGAGATAATTAATATCAGGATGAGCCGGCTGATACATAACGGCCAGGTCCTCCTGCGCGATGGGAGATATTATGTAGGCAGTCCGGTTATGCTGCTAATTTCCAAGGCAATAGTTTTGATGAAATTGATTGTTTTAGGCAAAAAAAGCGAGTTTGACCTTCATCATGAATAAATTTAAGAAGATATTAATTAACTTGCTTGATTGGTTTGTATTGTTTTATTTCGTTTTCCTGCTTGGTTTTTTTATAACCGATTTCGCTTTTATTCTTAATGAGGGAATCTCTAATCTTTCGGTCCACAGTATAATTTTTGTTTTTTTGCTTGGGATGCGCCGGTATCTGGATAAAGAATCATTTAGCAGCTCTTTGCTTATAAAATTACTGAAACGCTTATCCGGGCTTAGAGATGCTAAGATCATTTGGTTTTTATCCCTGACTTTGACCTTTATTTTTTTGTATATCGGGATAATGCGGCATTTTGCGTTTTCATCCGCGGGGATAGATATGGGGGTTACTGATCAGGCCCTCTGGAATACCGTAAAAGGAAGGGTCCTTTTTTCTTCTATTGACGGTCATATTAATCATCTGGGCGCCCATTTTGAGCCGGTTTTGTTCCTCATCGCGCCTCTATACTTTATTTGGCCGAACATTATAATACTGATATTTCTTCAGGCTCTTGCCGTGGGATTGGCTGTTTTTCCGCTTTACCTGATCTCAAAAGAGAGGTTAAAGAGCAGGTTCCTGGTCTTTGCTTTTATTTTCGCTTATTTTCTCTCACGGCCGTTAAGAGGGGCAGGGCTGTTGGATTTTCATACCGATGTCTTCCTGATCCCCCTGTCTTTTACAAGCTATTATCTGCTTATAACCAGGCGCAACCTTTGGGCGGTTGTAGCTATGCTTTTAATGTTATGTTGCAAGGAAAACGCTTCAATCCTGATTTTTGCTTACGGTATTTTTACGATCGCCTGTCTTAAGCGCTATTCTTTAGGCGTTTTGCTTTTAGCATTGGCAACAAGCTGGTGGCTGGCGGCAACCGATTTGATCATGCCGCACTTTGCCAATACAACCGCTTATCCATATTTAAAGTGGCTTCCTTTTGGGCCAACTTACGCGGGTAATCTCTTGGCGGTTGCAAAAGACCCGATGCTCCTGGTAAAGTTATTATTCTCACCGGAGAAAATGGAATTTTATATAAAGCTTTTTTTACCTTTAGGCTTGTTATCTTTTTTAAGCCCGGCTCACTATGTATTGTTCCTCCTGCCTCTTGCTTCCCAGGTTGTCGGAAGCGCCAATCACGGTGGAATGATGACCCTTACCTCACATTACCCGGCGCATACTTTGCCGTTTATTTTTATCTCAGCAATATACGGGGCAGGCAAACTGGTGGATGGAAGAGGGGAGCGGGTATCGATTTGGCTCGCGGCTGTAATTATATTCCTTTCGTTACTTTTTTTCGGAAAAAGCGATGGCTATAAGTTGTCCAAGTTTATCCGTTCAGCGCTCCAGCTGCATTCATCCGAAATAAGGAGGGCCTTAAAAAACATTCCTGAAAGCGCCTCAGTTTCCGCGGTGCACAGGATAGCCCCGCATCTTACTCACCGGAAATATATTTATATTTGGGAGAATAGCCCGGATAAGCGGTATCTGGTAGAGTATGTTATATTACACCGCCGGCTCATCGAAGCGGACCAGGAAAGGTTCGCCCAAGTTATTGCGGAGTTAAGAGAAAGGGGATTTAAGGAGGCGTATACCGATAAATACAATGATTTCTTTATATTCTTTAATCCTTTGTATAAAAACGGATCATTAAGCAGCATTCACGGTAAAATCAATCTTTAATAAATATAGCTACTAATGAAAAATAAAGGCGGACTAAAGGATTTATATGAATTCCAGAAAAAATATTTCAGGAAATTGAAGAGGTATTTTTTATCCAGGATTTACTCCGGAAATTTGAATAAACTGGCCTTGATACATAAAACAGATAAAGGCAACCAGCATAAGTATACGCGGCACTATCAAAAACATTTCCAGTTTTTAAGGAAAAATAGGCTTAATATTCTTGAGATAGGCGTGGGGGGATACGAGGATCCCTCTTCCGGGGGCAATTCCTTAAGGATGTGGAAGCACTATTTTCCGAACAGTTCCATATACGCGCTGGATATCCATGAAAAAACACGGCTCCAGGAGAAGAGGCTAAAGATATTCAAGGGCAGCCAGACGGATGAGGATTTCTTAAAAGATGTTTTCAATAAGATCGGCTCGCTGGATATCATAATTGACGACGGCAGCCATATCAATGAGCATGTTATTGCTTCTTTTAAGATCTTGTTCCCTTTATTAAAAGAGGGAGGGATCTATGTTATTGAAGACACCCAGACTTCATATTGGCCTGCATATGGCGGAGAGAGCGAGAATTTGAATAAGCCGGGGACCTTGATGAATTTTTTTAAAGGGTTGATTGACGGGTTAAATTATAAGGAATTTAAAAGGCCCGGGTATAAACCCTGTTACTTTGACAAAAATATCGCTTCTATACATTTTTACCATAACCTGATTTTTGTCTATAAAGGGATCAATTGAGCCGTAAATCCCCAAAAACAAGAAAACAATTCTGGAACGCCAGAAAAGTATTAATTACCGGTGGCAATGGCTTTATCGGCGCCTGGCTTACTTTAGCTTTATCAAGATATGGAGCCAAGGTGGTTATCTTAGTAAGGGAGAATATAAAAAACCCTCTTTTTTCTCCGAAGGAACTGGCGCGGGTTGAAGTAATAAAGGCGGATATTACGGATTTTGCAAGCTTAAGCGGGATATTTAAGAGGTGCAAAGCAGATACTTGTTTTCACTTAGCCGGCCAACCTATTGTCAGCATTGCCAATGAGTCGCCTTTTCCTACTTTTGAGTCTAATATTAAGGGGACATGGAATGTCCTGGAGTCGGCGCGGCAGGCGCTTGTTAAAAGGTTGATAATCGCTTCCGCTGATAAGGCTTACGGTGACCAGAAAAGGCTTCCCTATACAGAACAGATGCCTTTGTTGGCAGTGCATCCTTACGGCGCCAGTAAGATATGCGCGGAACTCTTAAGCCGGACTTATCTAAATACCTATGGTTTGCCTGTGGCTATAGTCCGCTCTTCCAATACCTACGGAGGGGGAGATCTTAATCTTACCCGTATTATCCCCGATACGATCAATGCGGTATTAAATAATAAAAATCCGGTTATAAGGGGCAATGGTTCTTCTTTAAGGGATTTCGTTTATATCGAGGATGTTATCGACGCTTATTTAACTTTGGCGGAATCATTGTACGAGAAGAGGGTTAAGGGAGAGTCTTTTAATCTTGGCTCAGGCAGGCCGATAAGTATCCTTGAGATAGCCAAGAAGATCATAGAAATATCCGGCAGAAGGGGTATTTTCCCCATAGTGCTTGGTAAAGTTAACCCGGAAAATGAGATAAGCAGGCAATACCTATCCAACAAGAAAGCAGGCCGGATATTGGGTTGGCATCCGCGATATGATCTAGATGAGGGATTGAAATTGACAATAAATTGGTATAAGGATTTTTATGGTATAATATTTAAAATATGAAAACAAATCCTCTGGTTAGCGTGATCATCCCGACTTACAACAGGGCTCTTCTTATAAGAAGGGCTATCGGGAGTGTCTTGGCGCAATCGTATGACAATTTTGAAGTCATAGTCGTTGATAACGCGTCTTCCGACAATACGGCTGAGGTTGTAAGTTCAATTGCTGACGCAAGGCTAAAATTTATAAGGCATGATGTTAATAAGGGGCCGGCGGCATCACGGAATACCGGATTAAGGAACTCCCGCGGGGATTATATTACTTTTCTTGATTCTGATGATGAATGGCTGCCTCAGAAGTTAGCTTGTCAGTTGGATGTTTTTAAGGAAGAAGGGGAGGGGATCGGGTTAGTTTTTACCAATGGCTTCAATGAGGCCATAAATACAATGGCGATCACCGGTCCTGTTGCCTCCGGTATTTATTACGATCCTGGCAAGGACAAATTTTATCCCTTAAGAAAATTAATTACGCCTCCTTCAAGCTGGATGTTGGCTTCTGAGGTAACAAAAAAGGTCGGATATTTTGATGAAGCTATGATTACCTGGGATGATGGTGATTATTTAGCGCGGGTAGCTTACGAATTCCCCGTTTATTTCCTTAATAAGGATCTGGTGATCTGGCATGCCTCCAGCGTGCATTTGAACGTGATGAATCAGGATCTCATAAACGGCAAAGAAATCTTCCTGGAAAAAAACTATGATTTTATTAAAAGAGACAAAGAATACCTTTTTAAGTTTTATCGTTCACTCGGAAAGGATATGATGCTTTTTAATAAGAAGAAGGCAAGGCCGTATTTGTTCAAAGCCCTCAAGCTTAATCCGATCGATCCTTCAACCATAGGAAAGATCATCAGGAGCTTTAAAGGATAAATCGCATGTTGATTATCATCGTTACCAATCTGATCGTAGCGGCTACCGCGGGCCTGTTAATGAGTTACTTTTTCCCTTTTGAAGGAGTAGTTGATTATCTTTTGGCATTTTTCTTGCTCTGTTTGGCGCAAATAATATTAAGCCTGGAATTGCTGGGTATTTTTAACAGTTTATACCTTACGAATGTGATTTTCTTGAATCTGGCTGTTTTAATCTTTGTATTCCTGCTTATAAGGTCTTTGAAATTGGCGCCTGCGCTTGGATTTAATAAGAAATTTAAGGAAAGCTTCAATCGTTTCAGCCTTAATGGGTTTGAGATTTTTTGCCTTGCCGTGATAATAAGTTTCGTGGCGGTCAAGGTTTCTATAAATTTAATGAATCCTCCTTTTGGCTGGGATAGCCTGAACTATCATTTTACTTATCCTGTTGAGTGGCTAAAATACGGCAATTTGAATATGTCGATCAGTATATCGGGAGATCCCAGCGTTTC
>JBAZQO010000036.1:0-11604 GCA_041645145.1 Candidatus Omnitrophota bacterium | reverse complement strand
CGGCAATCTCTAAAGCATTAAGATTAAAGTCCCCTGCCCCACCGGCTAAGCCGATGGTTGAGTTGGTTAAAGACGGTTTAACTACTAACGCGCCTGGAGTAACCAAGGTAGCCAGGTCAAGGTTGGTCAATGTAGAGCCGGTCAGAGTAAGATTTCCTGAAGTAATGGTATTGGCAGTAAAACCAATAGGATTATTTCCTACATCTATACTCACCGCGCCTGCGCCGGCATTGATGATATTTAAGATTAAGCCATCAGAGGTATCAGTTAAAGTGATTCCTCTGTTAGCGGACGTACCGCCTGTAGTATCTACTGCTAAATTAGTTACTGTGGTCCTGACTGTGTTTGCGCCGGTTGAAGAACTTAGATTTAAGGTTAGTGTATCTGCGACTATGGCACGGGTAGAGCTATTAATCCTTCCGCTGTTTAAGGTGACGGTTTTACCTGGTAAATCAACATCAGCACCTAATGCTAAGGCACCTGTCCCGCCTGTTGCGCCTATTGTGATGGAGGTAGCGCCGGAATTCCTAAGCACAGCTATCTCTGAAGCATCAAGATTAAACGTGCCTGCCCCACCGGCTAAGCCGATGGTTGAGTTGGTTAAAGACGGTTTAACTACTAATGCTCCAGAGATGACTAACGTAGCTAGATCAAGGTTGGTTAAAGTAGAGCCTGTCAGAGTAAGATTCGGCGAGGTGACTGGGTGCGCGGTAAAAGTTATAGGATTATTCCCTGCCTTTATGCTTAAGGCTCCTGCGCCGGCAGGATTAATGTCATTGCTTATGGTAATACTACCGCTATTATCATCTCCAATTATTAAGGTCCCTGCGGTAATAGTGTTTAATTCCGCGTTGGTTAGGCAAAGGCTACCTGCCACACCGTCCGTTCCTAAATTTATAGGATAGTTATTGGTATTTTGTTTTAAGGTAACGCTGTTAGTGCCGGTGGTAATAGCGCCGACTAAATCCATAGTATCGGCCTGCAAGGTAACCGTACCGACGCCCGCTCCGCCTGTGGTATCGATTCGAGAGAGTGCTTCCATTTTATAATAGTTGCCCGCAATAGCATTGTAATATCCACCATGCGTTAAGATTATTCCTGTCGGTGTCTGCCAGATATACCCTGTAACATTATAATCAATGTTGCCGCCGCCGGAATCAATGGTGCCGTTTATAAGTAAATCGGGGTCGCCATTAACGGTAATATTGATTGAACCGCTGCCGGTGTTTGTGTTTCCTAAGGTAAGCAGGCCTTTGTTGGTAATATTTAAATTGCCGCCATTGGTGTTTATCGGGGTAGTGCTAAGATCAAGGTCTCCCTGATGGAACAAGTCTAAATTGTTACCTGCTCCTCCGGGATTATTGCTTATGGCATCCTGCAATTTGGCCCAGATTACCCTGTAGCCGGCCGGCTTCTCTATTACACGATTACTATCATCAGTAATTACGCCGACATCATCAGCGGTATTGCCGGAATTGCGGTAAATATTGTAAACAGTAGCGCCGTCAAAACCAACCGGCACGCGCAGATGATACTTGGAGTTACTATTGAAATAGTTATTTTCGATTGCCAAGTGAGTGTATGCGCCGGCTACATCTATAGCTGTCTCATATCCCCGAATAGTTAAATGAGAAATAGTGACATTATCCGAGGAAACAGTAATACCTGTTGTCCCTGCTCCTGCTCCCTGCAATATGGGATTGTTGGCAACAAGAACCGAAGGCGATGTTAAGGTTAAAGCTTTATCTATATTTATGTTCTCATTATAGGTGCCTGCTGTCACGTTTACTGTATCGCCTGCGGTTGCCGTATTAATACCTTCCTGGATGGTTGAGCCGTTAGATTGATTCACATACCATACCCATGGATGAGCCACGCCAATGTAATTCGCGCCCCACCAAGGAGAGTAATCTACATTATCGGATACCGCGTTTCCCGAGCCTGAAGCATTGGTTGTGGCATTATAAGGCCCGGTAGCATTACCCCAGTAGTTCTTAGTGGCGTCTAATATACCGATACCGCCATTGTAGACGCCGGCATTAGAGTTATTGATCAGGTTATTATAATTAACATGAATGTCTTTGCCGGTGATATTTTGACCGTCTTTAATAGCAATACCATTATAAGAATTATTAACGGTGTTGTTGGTAATGTTGACCGTACCGCTAAAAGCGCTACCGTAAAGACGTATACCGCCCCTATCAGCTCCGTGCAATAAGTTGGCCTGTTCAATATAATTATTCGAAATGGTCAGGCCTGATTGATTTCCGGCAATATTAATACCTTGGAATTGAGTCCTGTAGATCTCATTATTGGAGATAGTCGTATTGGTGTAAGGGGTTGAATCCCCAGCCAGGATAATGGCGGAATAAAGAAGATCCATAAACTTGTTGTCCTCAACCCTGCTGCCGGAAGCTGAGCTGGGTTCAAAGTATAGGCCGGTACCATAAATAGTCTGGGTAGAGGCGGTATCTCTGAATAAGTTATATCTGAAGGTCATGTTGCTAGGATTGCCTCTCGGATACACGGTTCTCTCGGTAATATTATTTAAAAACTGGAGATTATTCCCGTTAGGTTCAACCCGGCCACTGCCTGTATCAGACTCAATGGTAAAGCCATCCATAATAATGTTATTAGCTGACAGATAGATCACGCCATTAAGGGGCGTATCTATTATCGTCTCACCTGCAGTATCTCGTGTCCGGGCATCAATACCGTACTTGGCGCCTCTTAATTCAAGAGACTTGTTAACCGTAAAAGTCTCGTTGTAAGTCCCTGCCGTCACGTTAACTGTACCGCCAGAAGTTACTAAATTTAAGCCTTCCTGAATTATTCCGGTTGCGCCTGCCTGCGGGCTGGCAGCGGAAACGTTTAATACTGAGAAATCACCCTGGAAGCCGGCTATTAGAGGTGTTATATCACTACCGCTATTTAACCAAGGCGTGTAATCTACGCTGACGCCGGCCGCAGCGGCCACTGTTGTGGCGTTCGCGCTGCCCCACCAGTTGGCAGAAGCATCTATTAAGTTTGCTGACAGATTATTGACCGCCGTAGTGTTGCCCGAAATATCGTTGTCATAGAGCGTCGTACCGCTGGGGTCACGGCCGACATTAAGTGTCTTGGCCTGCAAACCAATGGCATTACCGGTGATGAAGTTCTCGGTGATGGTATTGGCGTCCGACAGGTCTGTCACATTGATGCCGATATCGCCGCCCGTAATGGTGTTCTTTCGGATTGTGTTGTTTTTAGATCCGTACACCGTGCCGGGGTGGACATTGTTGCGATCCGTCCCGTAGAGAATGATCCCGCCGCCAATTGCGCCAGCCCCCGCGTTCCTGGTGTTCGTAATCGTGTTGTTCTCGATCGTGTTTCCAGTCCCGTCCTGAAGCATGATGCCTTGAGCATTGTCATGGATGTTATTGCCTGAAATGGTGCTGTTGGCAATATCCAGCCACATGGCGGCGAAGTAGGCCGTGCCTCCGGAAATCTCATTACCGGAAATAGTAAATCCCGTATTCTGTCCTGGAACGTCCCAATTAAGCGGGTTGTAAATATCGATCCCATCGCCGAAATTGGCCGCCGAAACACCAGATATCGTGTTGTTAGAAATCTCCTTCGTTGTCCCTGAAATCTGGCAGGCTATCTCGATCGCCGTGAAGTCTGAACCCGTGATTGTATTCCTGAGAATGCTTACATTCGTCGGTGGCGCTGCGGGGCCAGGGCCGTCCGCGTCTTCTAGCTTGATCGGATGCGGAGCGTTGATCAGGGTATTATCCGTAATCATCAACGTACCACCAGCGCCGACAATGCCGGCGAAACTCGGAGCCGTGGTGCTGCCGATCGTGTTGTGGACGATGGTCGTGGTGCCGGTGACACCGCCATCAATCTGAATTCCGCGTTTGCCACCATTAATAGTATTATATTGTATGGTATTACTACCCGCGCCTACGTCTCCCTGTACATGAATCGCATAAAGATTTCCAATGCCGGAGGTAGCCATGGTGATAGTGTTCCCATCTGCCGGGGTGAGGCCTCCGATCATGTTGCCTGTTGAAGTATTTGCCAAAGCAATAGCTATGTCATCAGTTCCTGCGCCCGGACCGGTAATTAGGTTGCTAGATACTGTGTTGTTGTTAGCGCCGTTGAGGCTGATAGCTCTTTTGATGTTGCCGGTCAATTCGTTGCCGGAGATTGTTACACCAGAGGTGCCCGGTTCAAGGTCAATGCCGTAGAAGTTGCCGTTAACGTGGTTGCCGGTGATAGTAACTCCGGTGGATCCCCAAAGGACGATGCCTCCTCCCGCCCATGGAGCGGAACGAGTATTCCCGGTAACGGTATTGCCAGTTACAGCGCCTGAGGTAACACCCGAGATGCTGATGCCATTAAGGGGCGCGGCTGAACCCGTGATAGTATTCCCGCTGATCGTCACGTTTGGATTAGATCCTAAGCCGCCGTAACGATTGATACTGATGCCGTCACGCGTGTAATCACTAATGTTGTTATTATTTAAGGTTAAGAGAGAATCGCCATATACAACTATACCAAAACCCTCATAGTCAGGTGTAGCGGCGAAGTTGTGGATCGTGCTGGAGAAGAGCCCGGCTAATGTACCGCCGGCATCTTTTACATCACGGAAAAACACTCCGTCCAATTGGTCCGTCCCTGGAATTTTATTCTGCGAATTGGCGTCAAAGGTAAAGCCCTCAACACGGACATCAATAGTAGAACTGGGAGCATAAGCAGCCAAGATATAATCATGGATGGTTGCGCCTTGAGTCACCGTGCCTGTCCGTACGGCCGGGGCCTGGATTATTGTTGTTGCTTCTCCGGCACCTATCAAAGAAAGGGATTTTTGAATGGTTACCTGTTCAGGGTACGTTCCTGCTGTTACGTTGACGGTCCCGGCAGCTGTAACCAGATTAATACCTTCCTGAATTCTTCCGGTTGCGCCTGCCTGCGGACTGGCAGCACTTACATTTAATGTTGAGAAATCACCCTGGAAACCAGGTGTTAGGGGTGTTGTATCAGTTCCGCTGTTTAACCATGGGGTATAATCTACCTTGACACCACTATTTGCTAAAGAGCTTATTGTCGCTTGGTCAGTTGTGCCCCACCAGTTACCAGAGGCATCTAAAACTACCGAAGCGCCTGTGTTGTTATAATAAATGCCTGCTTCATTATTCTCAATACTGTTGCCAAATATTACTACATTAGTAGGATAGTAACCGCTCTTACCTATTCTAATGCCGTATGTAGTCCGCGCATCAGACAAATTACCATTATTATGTATGTAATTGTTGATAAGGCTAACATTATTAACATTAAAACTAACATATACTGCACCGTTCTCGCTAGTGCTGTTGTAAACCTCGTTACCCTCCACTACTGTATTGCCCATGTAAACAGTAATACCATCCTGCGCGACATCGTGGACGATATTATAGCGAATATTTCCTCCAGACTTGGCAGCATCCGAACCATCCTTGCTGCCTAACTTGATACCGTCATTCTGGGTAATATTGTATACAAGATTACCAATAATATTTGTATTCTGAGAGCCATATACGTAAATGGCCGCGTTCTCGCTTCCCTGGTTTTTCAATTCGTTATACTCAATAGTGCCGTTAGTAACTCTATCAAAGTTAATCCCGTCTCCTGGAGTTGGAATATTATATATGTAGTTGTAAGCTATTCTTGCATTTTCCCCAGTCCTTATCTTAACGGCTTCATTCATAGCACCCGTAGGATAGTTGGTGTTGTATATGATGTTATACAACACCTTCGCATTTTTGCTGGAGAAGCTCTCGCTTACTTCTTGCACAATATTCAGGGAGCTATTGTTGATACTGCTTTCAATAGTAAACCCGTTAATCTCCGCATCATTGGCTTGGATATCGAATACAGTGCCGCTGCTCTTGAGAATAGTCTCGTCCCCGGTCCTACCGCCGACACTCGGCCGTGGGTCAATATTTGCCTGAGCACCCCATATCTTCAGGTCGCTTTTATTAATGGCAATTGCGGATCCGAGAGTATATGTCCCCGCTGCCACGTTGACTCTGCCGCCAGCGTTGACGAAATTTATACCCTCCTGAATTCTTTCTATTGAGCCGGCCTGCGGGCTGGCAGCGCTGACATTTAATACTGAGAAGTCGCCTTGGAAGCCGGTTCCGGTAGATGAATTAACTCCACTGTTTAACCAAGGCGTATAATCTACATTAGAGCTCACTCTTGCCGCGACAGCGGCAGCATCGTTTGTCCCCCACCAGTTGCCTGAGGCATTGACGATTAAACCAGGATAAGCAGCCAATAAAACCGGATGAATAGCTACGCCAAAATTAACAGAAGTTGCGAAGCTGTTATTTTGGACTGTAACGGTTCCCAAGCTGGGATTGGTTTCAAAAAACACGCCTACGCCATCGGTTACAACTGGATTATGGCTTACGACATTACTGATCGCGTTGCCAGTTACGACTGCGTTTGGCGTATCCCCTTCAAGGCCAATAGCGTGCGCCCAAAGGCCATCAAGGTTATCAATGGTATTGTTAGTGATTTGAATATCCGGAGCCAGGTGGTTCACCAAAATACCATAAGCTCCTTTTGATGTTGTCTTGGCAAAGACTCCTGATATGCTATTGCCATCAATAGTAACATTGCTGATTTTTACGCTTGAGCTGGTTGTATCTCCCACAAAAATAGCCTTATTGCTAGAGGAATTATTTCCGCTTCCGATGTTCGTAAACTGGCTATTTTGGATGCTGATGTTTGAAATATCCGTAGAACCGCGGTAGATGTAGACTGCCTGGACCGCGCTTGAGCCTGCAAAGGTTGTGCCTATATTAGTCAAAATGTTGTTTTGGAGGGATATATTGCTGACTCCATTAACGTAAATACCCATGGTTCCGCTGGGATTGGTAACCGTAAACCCATTGACTGTTACGCCGCTATGGTTGATCGTGATTTGGCCGGTAATAACTGCTTCAGCCAGGCGTGAGCCGATATTGGGATTAATGCCGGAATTTGGCCCTAAAAGAGATAGGGACTTGCTGATAATTGGATTTTCGTTGTATGCGCCAGCTGCCACATTGATGGTGCTTGTGCCGCTTACGGTGCCGATGGCGTTAATGGCGGTCTGGATGGAATTGTTATCAGAACTATTAATGGGCCTGCCGGTTATGGTCAGGTTATTAACCGGGCTGCCCGAAGTTCCAATGGTCCCCAGCAACTTTACGCGGTTTGCGGTAATACCAAGGTTATGACTTCCACCTAAGATAAAGGAACCGCCATACATGATAAAATCAGCGCCAGCGGTAAAAGTTGTATCGCCGCCAAGGGTAAGGCTAATATTAGCATTGATGACGATATCAGCCGCATCGCTGATAGCGCCGCTTACACTGGTATCTGCAGCATAAATGATGGCATGGTCCGTATTTTCCAGGTAGGCCGTTCCTACCTCAAAAATACCGCCGACCTTAAATGACGCTCCATTCTCAATTAATGTGTCTGTTTTTAAAGTGCCGAGGGAAGTGATTGGGCCTTCGGATAATAAGGAAAGGGTATGATCGGTTAAGAGTAAACCTTGTGAGGTGATGCCCTCTTTTGCGATTAAAGTCAGGTTATCCGCGGATAAGATTACGCCGGAAAATATGTTAATCGCGCCTTGCGGAGCTTCTAAGGTAAGATTTGTATCGGGATTGTAGATAATCGCGCCGAAACCATCCGGAGGGCCGCGCAACATAATGCTTGTGCCTATACCTAAACTATCCAATATGCTTATATCGCCTTGTATTCTGCTAAGATCTATATTGTCCGCTTTGATATTTAGAGGAGCTGTCGTAGTGCCGAACTGCCTGCCGCTCAAATTTACCCGTTTTCCCTGGATAATTACAGCCGGGTCAGAGTTGACTGCCGGATCGGTGTTGATATTCTGGGTGGCGGTAAAGGTGATCTCGTTATCCGCGGTCACTGAACCAGCCTGAAGGATGTTTTCAGCGTTTATCGTGATATTACCGGTGGCCAGGCCTGAAGCAAGGTTGGCAATAAGGCTACCCTTGTTAAGGAAATCCGCATTGCTTACCTTAATATTGATACTATTGGCGGTCATAGAGCCGGTATTGACAACCGGAGCTCCTTCAACGGTAAGCTCAATAACCCCGTCATGCTCCTGGATAGAGCCGGCCTGGATAACCCCGCTGTTATTTACCGCGTAATCAAAGACATTATTGAGGATTTTGGCGGTTAAAATTACCTTACCGCCGTTTGCCTGGATGGTGCCGGAGTTCTTGATGGCGCTATCCATTTTCAGGCCATCCGGGCCTAAAACCTCGGCCTTCACCGCGTCATCAATCACTACAGAGATCTGGTCTAAGCTATCCAGGGCTAAAGTCATCTTTTCCCCTGAAGCAAGCACAACTGTGCCAAGGTCGGCAATAATTACTCCCTGATTATTTACTGATTGGGATAGAAGCGCGATAAACCCACCGGGCTGGCTGGCAAGCCTGCCATGGTTGATAATGAAAGCGCTTTCCCCATTCTTAAAAAAATTATAGCTGCCTCTTAAGAAATCCTCATTGGCTATATCAAGGGTTGATGCCACGATCGCGGGAGCGTTAACGCTTGAGCCCGCGCCGAATATAATTCCATTTGGGTTGACTAAAAATAATTTTCCATTGGATGAAAGGGTCCCATAAATTTCAGAAGGGTTAACACCGGTGACCCTGTTCAATACAGCGGAATCGCTGCCGGGCTGGTTAAACCTTGTGGTTTCGTTACCGGCAATGTTAAAACTGTTGTAATTGATAATTGTATTGTTTGATGCGGTATTTACGGTAAGGGTGTTCGGGGTGGAACGGTCAAAAGTCGCGTTTCCCGCGGCTACACTCTCTCCCTCGGGATTAGCGTAAGCATTCAGGGTTACGGCTAAAAGGAAGGCGCTTGCGATCAGATATATCTTATTGCGGAAGGCCATTTGTTTTTCTCTTGGAACGAAACTTGTTTATTCTATTACAGTTACGTCTTTAACCTATATTAAAGGGAAGTATAACCTATTTTTATTAAACTGTCAAGGGTGACTATGTATTTTTAAAAGGTTTTGGTAACCTCGATCCACTGGTGGACATGTTTGCCGTCGGAAGGAGTCTGATCCAGGGGCCAGCCTATTTCGTAGCGGGCAAAGAAATTTTCCAGAATATTCACTCTTATGCCGCATCCCGCGGACCTTAATGTCCTGTTTTTCCTGTCTCCCGGCTGCAGGGTTTTTAAATGCACGTTTGCCCAATCATAAAACCCGATAAACCTGACAGCATCATAAATCCTGCTCTTAGAAAAAGGTACTTTCATAGACCTGGGAACAAAATATGGAGGCATTGCTAACTCCCAGACCATGGAATAACCGCGGTCCCCGACAAATTCCGCGATAGGATAGCCTCTGTTGTTTGCCGGGCCGCCAACCTGGAACTGTTCGGTCGCCGTAAGTATGCTCGGAGAAAATTGCAACTGGTTTTTCCAGAGCAAAGTAGAATCAAAAAAAAGTTTCTGCAGCCTCACTATGTTTAAGGTATCTTTAAGAAATTCTCCTCCGGCGCCAGCGCGGGATGTAGGCTTGTCTGAGGGATCCAAATGCGCTTTAGTCCCTCCCATTATACTCGGGAATCCGTAATTAAAATCATCGCTGATAATAGTGCGGCCGAAATCATCGGCTAAGTTAAAATCAAACCCCGCTTTGCCGATACGTAAGCGGTCCTGGCTTGAGATATCACCGGAAAGAAAGTTATAAACATCCTTGTAATCAAAACCAAAATTAAGGTTAAGGGTCAGGTTGTCATTTTTAATCAGCTTCTGACTGCCATAAAGGCTGAAGATGCGGCTTTTACCGCGTGAATTAACATCAGTATATTCTTTCCCTAAAACCAGCTTTGAGCGGCTGGCAAAAAAACCGATATCCAAACCCTTGGTTACAGGATAAAGATAGCGGGCGCTATAGTTCCAGTAGTCATTGGCTTCTCCCCGGTGATACTGAATGGTCAGAATATCATCCTGGCCCAATAGATTATTATCTGTAAAAGTAGTATTATAGTCATTCCGCCTTACAAAACGGGAAAGAAAGTTATTATAACCAAAACCTATGTGCATAGGCAAGGAATCCTTTACATCCAGGACAATATCGGTTGAGCCCAGAGCCTTGCCCGGAGCCAGCACTGCTTTAGCGTTACGGTCAGGATGCTCATTAATATCCACCAGATCCTGCTTAAGCGCGTTGTAATTAAAAGGCTCACCCTTTTTTACGCTTACATATTTTTTAATCAGCTTAGTAGAATAAAAACGGTTGCCTTTTATCTGGATATCCCCAACTGTCGCCTCCATCACCCTGATCTCAAGTGAGCCCTCTTCCATTTTCTGCGGAGGTATATAGGCGCGCGAAGTAATATAGCCCTTCTGCCTGTATAGATCGGTGATCAGGTCGGCTACTTTCTGGATGTCTTTTAAGTTAAGCTCTTTGTTTTCATAGAAGCTGGTTATAGCTCTAATCTTGCTTTCCGCGAAAAGAGTCACGCCGATAACATTAATTTTTTTAATGAGGACTTTCGGCCCGGCCGGTGCCTGGGAGGCTGTTGCTTCCGGGGTCTTCTCTTCAATTTGTGCTTTAGTTTTTGGTTGTTCGGCCTGCTTCCTTAGCTTTTCTGACTGCTCCTGCATCTGGCGGCTGCGCTCCTCCCCGCTCATCTGCTGGCTGGCAGGGGGATTGGCGGCAAAACAGATACTATTAAGGAAGAGAACCGCTAAACCTAAGACTAATAGTAGAAAGGATTTTTTTCCCATAAGAACAATCATTTTAGATAACTTTGATGGTTTTGTCAAACGTTATTTAGGAGTGAAAATCTTTCAAGATCATTGGGTTAGCTCTTTAACTGTGATTTCTAAAGTGCTGTCTTTTTTAAGTTCGTAAGACCCATTGACCTTGAGCAAATCCATAATTTGCCGGATATCTTCCTTTGTCATCCAGTGGCCCTGAAAAGGAGCGGCGATATCTTTGATTTCCTCTTCAGAAAGCCTCAGGCAGCCTTTGCAAATAATTGTTTTGACAAAAAACTTCTCTCCCTGCTCTATTCGCTGCCTTAAAGCTTTGTCCTCTTGCAGAATCTCCTGGCTGCGCTCAATGCTGCCGGCTGTGGGAGGGGCGGCAAAAGCATAACCTGCCGCAAGCACGATCAGGCATATATAGGTAAGAATGATCTTCATTTTGTTACCGGTAATTGCAGAAACTAAGCGGGATAGGGAAATCCAGGCCACGGATGCGCGCGATGACTACCTGCAATTCATCCTTCTTGGCTGAGCTGACCTTGATCTTTTCCCCTTCGATCTGGGCCTGCACTTTTAAACCCAGCCCCTTTATTATACCGGTCAGCTCCTTTGCCCTCTCCTTATCAATGCCCATGCAAATTTCTACTGCCTGACGCAGGTAACCTTCAAATGCCTTTTCAGGATCATTGAATTTCAGGGATTTCAGGGAAACGCCTCTTTTGGCTAAGCGCGTTGTCAGGATATCCGTAAGGCTGCGCAGCTTAAAATCATCATCCGCGATAAGGGTGATCTTCTTTTCCTTGCGGT
>JBAZQO010000035.1:0-11920 GCA_041645145.1 Candidatus Omnitrophota bacterium | reverse complement strand
ATTGGCTTTATTGCGCTTCGCTGCCAGTTCTTCAAACTCGCTTAAGGCCTTGCGGCGGGCATCATCAATTTTAATAAGCCCGTCGATGTCAAGTTTTAAAGCCCGGTTTTTGATCGCCTGCTTTACCAAGTCCTGATTTTCCCTGATGAATTTTATATCTAACATTTTATCCTTTAATTACGCCGATCGGGCGCATTCTGCAGACGCGCCTGGAAATCCCGGCATTATGCACCACATCCACCACATCATTTACGTCTTTATAGGCCGCGGGCGCCTCCTCTACCAGCGTGTTGCGGCCGGAGGATTTTACTATTATACCTTTAGATTCCAGTTCTTTCAATAACATATCTGAATTGATAGACCTGGCTGCGGCGGTGCGGGATTTCAGACGGCCTGCGCCATGGCAGGTACTGCCAAAGGTCTCCTGCATTGCCTTGTCCGTGCCCACAAGTAAATATGAATTCCTTCCCATGTCTCCGGGGATGATCACCGGCTGGCCGATCTTCTTATATCTTTCAGGCAGGGCAGGATGCCCCGGGCCAAAAGCGCGGGTAGCTCCTTTGCGGTGCACGCATAGTGTTTTCTCTTTCCCGCCTATTTCGTATTTTTCTAATTTTGCGATATTGTGCGCCACGTCATAAATAAGATACATCCCCATCTTCTGCCAGCTCATCCCAAAAACTCTCTCAAAGGTTTTACGCGTAAGGTGCATAAGGCACTGCCTGTTATTCCAGGCGTAATTGGCGGCGCACCTCATTGCCCCCAGGTATTGTTGTGCCTCGGGGGAATTAACCGGCGCGCAAACGAGCTGCCTGTCAGGCACATTAATACCGTATTTCTGCAAACACGGCATCATACTCCTGACATAATCATCGCAGATCTGATAACCAAAACCGCGGGAGCCGGAATGTATCATCACCATCACCTGGCCCAGATTAAGCCCTAGGCTGTCGCAGGCTTCCCGGCCATAGAGCTGGTCGATCACCTGCACTTCCAGGAAATGATTCCCCGAACCCAATGTGCCTGCCTGCGCCCTGCCTCTTTCATAGGCTCTCTCTGAAACCGCCTCAGGATCAGCTCCCGGTATTGCGCCATATTCCTCCGTACACTCCAGGTCCTCCTCAGTACCAAAACCCTGCTCTACCGCCCATTTAGAGCCCTTGACCAGGATTTGCTTCTCTTCTTTGGATGTAACTCTTATATCGCCTTTTGAGCCAACACCGCAAGGAACATCCGAAAATAAAGCATAAACCAGCTCTTTTAGTTTATGCTTGATATCATCATATTGAAAATTAGTTTTGACCAGCCTTATGCCGCAATTTATGTCAAAACCCACCCCGCCGGGAGAAACTACCCCTCCGTTCTCAGGATCGGTAGCTGCCACTCCTCCGATCGGAAATCCATATCCCCAGTGAATATCAGGCATTGCCAGGGAAGCGCTCACGATGCCCGGCAAGAAAGCGACATTAGCCACCTGCTCCAGGGCCTTATCCCCCCGGATATGCTTAAGCAGCTTCTCGTCGGCATAGATCAATCCGTCTACGCGCATCCCCGGTTTATAGCTTCGGGGGATACGCCAACGGTAATCATCAATTTTCTCCAGCGGAATATTATCAGACATCTTTTGCCTCAAACATCAAAGATCACCTCTGCCTGCCAGAGGGAACCTGTTTTCTCAACTTTTAGCTGATGGTAAGTTGCGGCCTTGATCTCGGTATTGACCTTATAATTCCTTATATCACTACCTATGGCAATCGCGTCAATAAAGTTCTCGTTAATCTGATTTATTTGGATATCTTCAAAGATCAGGGATTCTACGGCGGATGCCGACAGCAGCTCATTCAGCCAGTTAACAAAAAGCTCTTCAAGGTTATCTGCTTTCTGGGTAATTACGAACTTATGTTTTCCCGGGTATTGGGTTTTTTGCTTCTCGGCGGACATATCTGTTATGGCAAGGCCTGCGTTCTTAAACAAACCCGCCAGGTCGCCTGCCCTGACCCTGATGCCGATATCTGCGGTATGCTCTAATACTTCGTAGTTTTTCACCGCGTTTTTAGGAAGGATAAATAAAATGGTGAGCCATGTAGGAGTCGAACCTACGACCTTGACATTAAGAGTGTCCTGCTCTACCAGCTGAGCTAATGGCCCTAAAGTTAATTTTGATTTTCTATTTTAACCTAAATTATGATTTTTTGCAAGGAGCAATTCAGTGCAGCGCTGCGGTGGCGAGAAAAATT
The DNA here is from genome assembly GCA_041645145.1 of Candidatus Omnitrophota bacterium. Lineage (GTDB taxonomy): Bacteria > Omnitrophota > Gorgyraeia > Gygaellales > Profunditerraquicolaceae > UBA6249. The sequence goes on along the minus strand of JBAZQO010000035.1, from coordinate 9,683 downwards.
CAAGAAACATTGTTTTTTAATTGACTATGGGAGAACTTAACCCTTTATCCAAATAGCTAATAGCCTGATTGTAATCTTTAAGTTCCCTATAAGAGCTACCTAGCATTAAGTAAATGAAAGATGTGTTGGAATCTTCGGTAGAGCATTTAAGGGCACGGTTAAAATGGCCGATTGCAACTTGGTAAAGTTTAAAGTCAAAAGCAATATTACCTAAAATAATATCAACTTCGCGTTGCGCTATATTATATTTAACTGGCGAAAAATCTGATATTTGTTTTAGATGTTGGCTCTGGAGGTATTCATTCAGATGACTCATTAATTTTAACCTAAGAGGGTCTTCCACAGATAACTTGAGTATTTGTTTAAAATATTCGCTTGCTTGTTCATATTGTTTCAGATTTAAAATAAGATACCCTAATCCAGTCCTACCTTCAAAGTACTCCATGCCTTTTCTTAAAAAACTCACAGCGTTGATATCATCTGAAAGTTCGTGATAACACGTCACTAAACCCAAGTTAAGAGTAAAAATTTGATAATCTTCCGTGACCAATCCCAGTCCCTGGTTAAAATAGCCGATAGCTTCTTGGTATCGTTTTAAACCCAAAGCAAGATATCCTAACCGAATATGCATATCGACCCCTTCCTCATTTGATTTATTCCGATGGGTAATGATGGCTTGCGTAAAGCGGCTAGATTGAATGTATTTCTTGAGCTCTTCATATAAAACAATACCGCCCACGCAAACTTGAAATTTATCAAAATCTTCAGGGATAAATTCACCAATTTGATCAAAATAATAACTTATTTCTTTATATTTTTCAAAGATCGATGATATCTGCGCTATATTTGTTGTATAATTACTTATACTCACTCCAATTAGTCTGTCAAAGAATGAACCGCCCATGATTTTTATAGCCCGATTAAAACATTGAGCGGCTTCTTTGTATTTATTTAATCCTAAACACACATATCCTAAATTAGTGTAGATATCAACATGTTCTTTTTTAAAATTACCAAGCGGATACCTTAATCCTAACTGCAGATAAAACATCGCGTTGTGATATCTTTGAAGTCTGAAATATGCAAACCCCAAGCCAGAATATACCGAGATATTAAGCAAATCGGTCTTTCCCGCCAGTTTTAAGGCATCATTAAAATAAGATATCGCCTTATAATAATATTCTTTATTCTCATTATATTTGATATTTCTAACATTTTCTTCTATATAACTACTAGCCAAACCAACATAAATCAATGCCTTTTCTTTCTTCGACTTAGGGGGTTTCGAAGATAAGATCCCGTCAAGATTGATTATGGTTTCACTATATAATCCATTAACAAAATTATTTTGAGCTTTATCAATAATTTTGTTGCTCGTTTTTTCTCTTGCCCACTGAGATACCAAATCATTCTGGTAATTCTTTAGAACAGAACCGGCTAGACACGTTCCTCTTATAAGAAAAGTCAACACGGCTAATAGCAAACATTTAACCACAACCCTATGTTTCATTGCGTATACCCTAAAGATTTTAATTCTTTTAATAATTGCTCTTTTTTCTCGATGAGAACGCTATTTTTACAACCAATTTTTTCTCTAATAACTCTATCTTTTTCTAAGATAATTCTAGCAAGAAGGTGCATCTGGCCTAAGATTTCTGGCTTATACGCACTCAGATTATTTTTTTCTAGAGGGTCATTATTCATATCAAAAAGCCGTTCTTCAACCCCATGACTAAATTGATTACTATACACAAACCCCTCTTTAATAAACCTTGTTGTCCATTTGTTCTTCAGAGCCTGAGACAAGGAATAACTGACTATGCAAGGACTATAGTTTCCTTTGCGCCTGATAAGCGGAAGAAAAGAGACGCCCTGCATGAAACTGTGAGTTTTTATCCTTAAAAAATCAAGCAGCGTTGGCATGATATCCATGGTTCTGACTGGTGCGTGAATTATCTTGCCGCCATATATGTTACGGGGAAACTTGATTATTAAAGGCACGTGCAGAGTCTCAATAAGCAATCTCCAGTGCAGCTTATCCAAGTGCTCATAGAATTCTTCCCCATGGTCTGAAAGAAGAATAACGATCGAATTGCTGTAAAAATTTTCTTTTTTAAGAGTTTCTATGAGTTTACCAAAAATGTAATCGGAGTAATATATCCCGCCGTCATAAAGAGAAACGACATGGTCCCGATGTTTTGAGTTACTCAAATCTATTTGCTTCCAAAAATATTCTCTGCGATCATCAATATCCTTACTATAAATATCTTCTCTGCGTAACGGTAGCCCATTCACTTTTTCAGATATAAAATGTGAGCTGAATTCATCGGGGGAATTCAGATATGGATCATGGCAGACATAGTGGTGGAGAAAAATAAAAAGGGGGGCATTCTTTTTTTTACTTTCTATTATCGCTTTACGAACATCTTCAATCCTGTCCTTAAGCTCCAAAGGATCTCCCCATTCCCGGTATATATCAAAACCTCTATCGAAACCGAATTCGGCCGAAACATTGCCTCCCCCATGAAGCCCAATAGTCAAATAACCATTTTTTTTCATTATAAGGGGGAAGGTCTCAATTCGTTGGTCTAGGCGCTTCAAGATTTCTTTCCCGCGATTTATACCCGTGCCTGAGCTGATTGTCTCATTGCTGCTTGTTATTTGATGAACAGAGGGGGTTAAAGAGGTAAATATTGACATGTGGGCGGGGGCCGTGAAAGGAGCCTGGCTGATTGAATTTTGAAATAAAACCGCATCTTTTGAGAAAGCATCGATATTGGGAGAGGTTTCCCTAAAATAACCATAGCAGCTTAGATGGTCCGCGCGGAGAGTATCTATTGACAAAATGATTATGTTGGGTTTTTTGGAATACGAAGGCTTCTTAATAAATAATAAAAACATGGTTGCTACAATTGCTAAGCTTATAAGCACCAATTTTCCAAATACTCTTAACCTTTTCATACTTTATATGTTATCTTTCTTAAGTTAAATGGTCAATTCTTTTTTTAAAACCTGTTGTTTTACTTTGACAGCAAAGGAAAGGGCTGGGCAATTAAGCCCAGCCCCCGACAACCACCTGGCTATTAATTTCCTTATTTAACTGCCTGCGGCGATACAAGGCTGCCGTTGGGGGGAATAAAAAAGGGGGTTTTCTTTGACGGCTAAATATGAAATTAACGGTTTTTTGTAGGCAACGGTATTGCCATATTCATAAAGCTTGCCTTTGGAAAACATGAAACTGGGTAAGATATATTGATATGGTAAGGAGTCAACATCCCTGCACAACAGGTCAAAGGTTGAATCATCGTTATCGTAGAGGGCCGCGAAAGAGGCAACCAAGGAAATAGCGGTAACGGTGATCAAAAACAACTTCGGGAAATTCAATCTCTTCATTGTTATAACTTATGAATGCAATCGCGCTCGGGGAGAGTCGAACTCCCAACGCCTAGCTCCGAAGGCTAGCGCTCTATCCATTGAGCTACGAGCGCATTTTTTATATTATCTCTGCCTTATCGCCTAGAATCTCTCTAATCTTCTCAAGCTTGGCTCTCTGGACAGGGAGAACATTTTCTTCGGCAGTCGCGCGCACGGGTGAGTTAAGCTGGACCTTATCCGGGTTTATGCGCCGGATTACCTCTTTTAATTTATTGATATGCCCGATGCCGTCGTTTATGCCGGAAACAAACATTACCTCAAGCCAAATCTTGCCGCGGAATTCTTTTCTGAAAGCGACTAAACCGGCGATAATCTTATCCAGTTTTATACCGGCACGCGGCCGGTCAATTTGCCTGAATATTTTCTCATCAACCGCATCCAGGGAAGGGACAATTAAATCCGCTTCCAAAAGCGCTTTACGCACTAGCGGATCACCCAAAAGCGTAGAGTTGGTGATTACCGCGATACTGCAGGCGGTGATCTTCTTTACCTGGCCGATCAATTCACCGATTTGCGTATTTAAGGTCGGCTCACCCAGGCCGGAAAGGGTAACGAACTTTAATTCTTTAGTTGTTTGAGGATTTTCCCGCATCCAGGATTTCAGCTCAGTGATGATATCCTCGACTTTCGCGTATTCTTTTCTCTCAGAAACAGTCTCTTTGGTCCTGCCCCACTGGCAATAAAGGCAGTTAAAGTTACAGGTCTTATCCCCGCTGAGGCTTAAGCCTAAAGAAAGCCCGAGCCTGCGCGATTTTATCGGTCCGTATATGTATCTCATTAATTAGCGCTTGCCTTTACGTAAATTGAGAGGGCGCTACCTCTTCTAAGCAGCGCCCTAAACTTTACTTTGATCTTTTAGCCTCTTATTTTACCTCAACCACACAGTTATGCGAGCCTAATGAATTAGCTACGCAAGAGGTACAGCGCGGATCATTCATCCAGGAACCGTCAACGATAAACTTATACTCATATCTTCCCGGCTTAAGCCCGAGCTTAACTAACCAGCTGCCTTTACTGTCCTTCTTAGCGAGCAATTTCTTGTTGTCCCACTTATTGAAACTTCCTGCAAGCACAACCTTCTTGGCTGCAGGGGCGTATAATTTGAACTCTGTTGGCTTTGTCCCAGCTACCCGTGGCATAGCTTCCTCCTTTTTATATACCTGTTAATATATTTATTTTTGCACTACAATCAACCACTGTCAAGGCTTTTGTTTAAAGGGCGACTATGGAAATGCCTTTTTTATCCGCCAGCCTGACACTTTCCTCTTTATCGATAAAAAGAGTTTTGCCTGCCTCAAACGCAAGGCAGCTTGCCCTTGCCTTGGCCAGGTTCTTTATGGTATTTAACCCCACGACGGGAATATCAAAACGCATATCCTGCTTTGGTTTACTCACTTTAACAATCACGATCCCGCCGCGGCCTATTTTTCCTGCCCGGCGTATCAGGTTATCCGTCCCTTCCAGGGCTTCCACCGCGACAATGGCCTTGGACTTGACCGCGACTGTCTGGCCGATATCCAGGTTAGCCACAGCCTTAGCCAGGTTTAAACCAAAATAAACATCATCCCAACCGGCAAAATCAGGCCCGCACTTAGTAAGCGTGCCTTTCTTAGGTAGATGTTCTTCGATAAAAGTAGTGGAATCCAAAAGATTCAGGCCCGCGGCTTCCAGCCGCCCGGCTACCGCGCCGAATAAGGTATCGGCTTTCTTATCCCTGAGACTGGATAATATCTGTTGTAGTTCTTCGCTTTTATTGATTTCCCCGCTGAATAACCTGTGGGGGCTGACCTGCCCGGCCATAACCACATTAGTGACCCCTTCGGCCTTGAATATATCAAACATTTTATGAAAATCAGCAAGGTTTAACCAGTAGATTTTATCAACGAGGTTCTTTAATTTCGGCGAGGTGTCTCCTTTAATGGCAACAGCAATAATGTAACAGCCTTTTTTTCTGGCAGAGGCTGCAAAAAGAAGAGGGAATTTTCTGTTTCCGGCGATTAAACCTATTTTGTCCATAATATTTCACCTGCAGGAGCGGGTCAGGCCGCGCTCTGAGCTTTTGGCAAAATTAACCAGATAGGATATCTCTTCGGTTTTCTGTAGTTCTTTTTCCACTCTTTCAAGGGCATGTTTTACGGATAGCCCGGAGTTAAAGAATATTTTAAAAGCCTGGCCAATCTGTTTAATTGAATCTTGGGATACCCCCTTGCGCCTTAGGCCGGTCAGATTCAAACCATATAAGCGCGCCGGATGGCCGTCACAGGTAGAAAACGGAGGGATATCCTGGACTACCTTAGAACATCCTCCGATGATCGAAAGCATGCCTATCCTGACAAACTGATGTATAGCGACAATGCCGCCGATTACCGCTTTATCTTCGATAGTCACGTGGCCTGCTAAAGTACTGTTGTTGGCCAGGACACAGCCGTTGCCCACCCTGCAATCATGGGCAATATGCGAATACGCCATAAGCAGGTTGTTATCTCCTATAAGTGTCTTGCTGCCCTCCTGCGTCCCCGGATTAAGCGTGCAATATTCGCGGATAATATTATTATTGCCGATCTCTAAGAAAACTTTTTCGCCTTTGAACTTAAGGTCCTGGGGACGGCTTCCGACCACTACCCCGGTAAATATTTCACAGCCCTTGCCGATAGCGGTATTGCCTTCGATTACGCAATGGCTGCCGATCTTAGTATCCGCGCCGATAGCGACATTATCGGAAATTATGCTAAAAGGCCCGACGCTGACACTATCGGCTAATTTAGCTTTAGGGGAAACTATGGCAGTAGGATGTATATGCATATTTAATTCTCAACCAGCGCGAACATCAGGTCCGCCTCCGCTACCACCTTTCCGTCGACTAAAGCCTTGCCGTGCACAGAGCCGATCTTGGAACGCATCTTGCCTGCCTGGACCTCAAAAACCAGTTGGTCCCCGGGTACAACTGTTTTCCTGAATTTAGCGTTGTCAATGGCAATAAAAAATGCCAGCTTTCCGCGGTTTTCCTCGCTGGCGAGCATCATTACCCCGCCTACCTGGGCCATGGCCTCAAGGATAATTACCCCGGGCATAACCGGACGCCCCGGAAAATGGCCTTTGAAAAAATATTCGTTTATGGTCACATTCTTGATGCCTACCGCGCGCTTGCCTTTTTCCAGGTGAGTTATACGGTCAACAAACAAAAAAGGCTGGCGGTGCGGCAGAATCTTCATGATCTCGTTAATATCCAAAGCTCCATCCATAGAATCGGCTCCTTTGTCTTTCATCCTCTCTTCATAAAGTTTCCGGGCGATTTTTAAATTCAGGGAATGCCCGCTTTTTAAAGCAATCACATGGCCCTTGATAGGACAGCCGGCTAAATAAAGATCTCCGATTAGGTCCAGGATCTTATGCCTGACAAACTCATCCTTAAAACGTAACTTATTCTTGATCACACCCTCCTTGCCTACAACCAGGGTATTTTCATAATTAGCTCCCAGGCCTAAACCCTGGTTTTGCAATTCGCGCGCTTCGCTCTCAAGGCAAAAAGTTCGCGCCGGGGCAATTTCAGTTTTGAAGGATTCAGGGCTAACCTTTACTTCCAAGAACTGCGCCTCAAGCAAAGGATGATCATAGTTTAAGGTATAAGAAATCTTAAACTCTCGTGCCGGGACAATGGTAATTGAAGAACCGCCCTCCTCCACGCAAATGGATTCCTTGACAACATAAATATACCTCTCTTTATCCTGTTCTTTTATCCCTGCTTTTTCAATAGCCTCGACAAAATTTACGGCGCTTCCGTCTAATCCGGGGACTTCGTTGTTGTCTATTTCTACGTCAATATTATCGATCTTTAAGCTGGAGAGGGCTGCCATAAGATGCTCCACAGTCTGCACCTCGGCGCCTTCGGCGGCAATCGAAGAGCGGCGGCTGAACTTCGGCGAAGAAAACAATGATTGCACATTAGCTTTTATCCTCGGTTGGCCTTTGATATCCGCGCGGATAAAGGTTACCCCGGAATCAGCCTCTGCGGGCTTAAAAGTTATATTTACCTTATTTCCCGTATGGATGCCTGCCCCGCTTAGGGCGACTTCCTTAAGAATCGTTTTTTGTTTTTCCATTTATTTCTTTTCTAGCTTTGTTTCCAGCTCTTCGATCTTTTTCTTCAGCTCCCTGACCAGATCGAATAGCTTGGGCAGATTCTGCAGGCTGGCATTTACTCTTTGCGTGGTCATAAACGGCCGGGCCGGGTAGCCTGATACCATGGTATCAGCCGGAACGGATTTACTCACCCCTGATTGCGCGGTCACTATGGCGTTATTGCCGACGGTGATATGGCCTACAAGCCCTGCCTGTCCGGCTAAAGTTACATTATCACCGATAATCGTGCTTCCGGATATACCCACCTGGGCGACAATCAACGAGTTTTCGCCGATAATTACATTATGGGCAATCTGCACGAGATTGTCGATTTTCGTCCCTCTCCCTATAGCTGTTTTATCAAAACGCGCCCGGTCAATAGTAACATTGGCACCTATCTCTACATCATCGGCAATCTCCACTGTGCCCACCTGGGGAATCTTATGATGCAGGCCTTTGATGGTGGCGAAACCAAAGCCATCGGAACCAATCACGGTGCCGGAATGAATAATCACGCGGCTTCCTATGCTGATGCGTTCCCGGATGGATACATGCGGATAAATTAATGTATGGCTTCCGATTTTGGTGTGGTGACCGATAAAACAACCGGCATAAATTATGGTATTATCTCCTATGGTTACGTTATCTCCGATAACCACATAAGGGCCGAGAGCCACATCCTTGCCCAGGAAAACATTCTTACCCATGACTACGGTATAATCTATGCCGTTAGGATGGCCGGCTTCGTCAGGGGTAATCATAGAAATGATCTTGGCAAAAGCCAGGGAAGGGTTGGCGGTTAAGATAATCGGCTTATTGGTCTTCTGGCTGGCCTCTGAGGTGATAATTGCCGCGGCGCGCGTTTTATCCATAAGCGGCATGTATTTAGGGTTAGCCAGGAAAGTGATATCCCCTTCGGAAGCCTCTCTGATCCCCGAAACACCCGTAATGATGATATTGCCGTCCCCGACAACCTTGCCGTCAATAAGCCTGGCTATTTCCTTAAGAGTTTTCTGCATATGTTATGAGGCGGGAACTTACCTGCTATTTCCCGCCTTTATTTAAAATCTCAATGATCTGGCTGGTGATATCCATGCTTTTGGTCTGATAGACCAGGACCCGGTCATTAAAAACCAGAGTGTATCCTTCTTTCTCGGAATATTTCTTCACTGCTTCCTCGATATCCTTAAGGATTTCTTTCATTTTTTCATCCTGCTCCTTGCGCAGGTCAGCCTGCTTTTTGCGGTCATATTCCTGCATGGCTTTTACCTTAGCCTGGAGCTCCCCCTGCTTTTCTTCTCTTTGTTTATCATTGAGCAGGTTCATTTTATCCTGAAAGGCTTTGATCTCCTCAACCTTCTTATCCCGATCATCAGTATAAACCTTTTCTTTATCGCTTAAGCTTTTATCATATCCCTTGGTTTTGCTGTATTCGCTAAAAGTACGGCTTAAATCAATATAGCCAAATTTATCCGCTGCCTGGGCGCTTCCCGCAAATAAAGACAAAAGTAAAATTGCGAAACACCCCCATAGAACTACTGCTGCCTTTCTCATCTTGCCTCCTTTGGTTAATAAATATTTATACCTTTAGAAATTATGGCTGGCGCTAAAGTTGAATCTACCGCTTTTCCTTCGGTCTTCGCCGGATGCCTTATTCATAGGGATACCGTAATCCAGCATTATAGGGCCAATCGGAGTCTTAATTCTTAAACCTAAACCTACATCAGATTTATATCCTCCGCTATTAATAACTCCGTTGGCATTTTTAGAAGAACCGATATCGCCTAGTTTTTCCCAAACGTTACCCACATCAAAGAATGCCGCTACTTTTAAAAATTCAAATAGCGGATAAGTATATTCAATATTCCCCACCAACATCGAGTCGCCGCCTAAGGGATCATTAGAGCCGGGGTCAACCGGTCCGACCTTTCTTTCTTCATAACCTCTTAAAGTGTACGCGCCGCCGGCAAAAAACCTTTCGTAAATGGGTATCTTTTTCGTGCTGCTGTAGGGATCAGCCAGGCCGATCCTTCCTCTTACTTCAAGCACGGCTCCACGGGGCATAGGGAAATAATGCGAAGCGCGCCCTACGAATTTCCAGTAATCCTTATCCCCTCCCAGCGGCCCGC
>JBAZQO010000033.1:0-12038 GCA_041645145.1 Candidatus Omnitrophota bacterium | reverse complement strand
AAGAAAAGATCATCTTTCACGGGCATGAAGGCATCGGTTTAGGCCTGGCCCGCGTAATCTGCCGCAGGTTGAAATTATCCAATGATGAATGCCGCTCTTTAGAGAGGATCGTGCTTTGCCATCTGCGCCCCGGTTACCTGGCGGACAGCGAGCAGCCGACCCGGAGGGCGATCTTCCGTTATTTCCGTGATACAGGCACTGACGCGCTTTCCGTGCTTTTATTGTCTCTGGCTGACCAGCGCGCCACCAAAGGCCCGTTGACTACGGCGCTCTCACGCACCCGCCACGAAAAAACAGTTAAGGCCTTGATACGCAGGCTGTTTAAGAAGGAAGAGGAGAAGAAGCCGGCGCGCCTGTTAAACGGCAATGATATTATGCGCAGATTTAAATTGCCGGCCTCTGTGCTCATCGGCAAGGTGCTTAGTGAACTGGAGGAAGCGCAGGCCATCGGCAAGATCAAAAGCAAGGCAGAGGCTTTTAAGTTGGCGGATAAAATAATTAAGCTTAAAAAATGAAGAAGTTTATCCTCATCGCGGTAATCCTGCTGGTTATTATTTCCTCAGTGGTAATCTATCTTAACCGGGTAATCCTGCCTGTAAAAGTAAAGTCCCTGGTCGTAACCGCCATAGAAAAACAAACCGGCAAAAGTGTGATCTTAAGATCCCTGGAGTTTAACATCTTCAGAGGTTTCGTTTTGCGCGACCTGGTGATCTCCGACAACCAGCAGGTGATCTTAAGTGCCAGGCAGGTAAGCTGTGTGGTATTTTTCTGGCCTATTTTCAGGAAACAGATAATCATCCCCAGTTTGAATATTCAATCCCCGTATATATTCTTAGAGCGCAGGAAGGATAACACCTTTAACCTTCAGGATTTATTCGGCGCGCCTCCAACTGCGGCAAAGAAATCCAACTTCAACATATCCGTTTATAAGATAAACATTTCTTCCGGGAACATGGTTTTCCAGGATGATACCCTGCCAATCCAATTCAGCAAACAGATAAATAATATCCAGCTGACCCTGCAGTTAAAGCTGCCTTTAGGGGTAGGGTTTAGTTTTAAAGGAGAGATCCCCGCTGACCCGCTGATCAGCATAAGCGGCAAGGGGGAGTATAAGATTTTAAGCCGTGAGTTAACCGGGGATCTGTGGGTAAAGAACCTGGCGCCCCGGCTCTTCCAGGTTTATTACAATAATCCGGGGCTGGAGCTGGTTTCAGGGTTGGTGGATCTGCATGCGCAGGTTAATCTCAAGGATCAGCTTTTGCGCGCGCAGATAACTGCCCAGGGCAATAACCTGGTTTTGACAAAAGATAAGTTGAGAATCAAATTAAACCCCAGCCTGCAAACCAATATTGATTATGACCGGCAAACTAAAAAACTTAACTTTGACGGATCCTGCGATATCGAGCAGGCCGGGATATCGGGCGTGGAGTTTTTCGGGGAGATCAAGGATCTTCATGGCAAGGTTGCTTTTAACCAGCGTTCCCTCTCCGCGGACAGCCTGAAGGCGGAATTGCTGGGTATGCCTTTTGAGGTTAAATTAGCGATTAAGGATTTCAAGACCCCGGCATTAAACATAAACACCGATCTAAACTTAAGTTTTCTCCCCGGCATTGCCAAAGAGAAATTCAATTTTACTTATGTCAACTCGGCGCAGGGTAAGGCGGCCTTGGCTATAAAGCTGTATCCGGACGGAAAAGGAGTCTGGCAGCTACAGGGCAGCGCGGATATTATAGGGGGAGCTCTTAAATTAGGCAAGCAGGATATTCCCGTGGAAGATATCAGCGCTTCCCTTGCATTCAGCAGGGAGGGCATTGGCTGGTCAAATACGAAATTCAAATACCAGGGGATAGATTACCAGACAAGCGGAAAACTCTCTGATTTTTCCGCGCCTAATGTAGAGCTGAAATTGGATGCAGGGGGCTTATCCTTGGCCGGTGTTTTTGATATCGCGGGTAAAAAGATAACCTTAGGCAGTCTTAAAGGCAAATATCTTAATTCCGCGTTTTTACTCAATGGGATTATCGATAATTCTGAGAGCGGCAGGCCTCAGGTGGATTTAAGCGGAACGGTGAATCTGGCGCTGGAAGATTTAAGTAAGCTGCCGGTAAAGCAGTATCCCGCGATAAACCTGATGCGCCCGGCCGGAGGAGTGGATGCGCAATTCAGTTTAACCGGTAATGTCACGGATCTTAAAAACTGTTTTATCCAGGTAAGATTAACCAGTAATAAGCTTTCTCTTTACGGGTTGAACGCGCAAGGCTTTTCGCTGGAGTATCTGCAGGAACAGAAGATCGCCAAGATCGTATCCGCGCATGCTGTTTTTTACGACGGCGCAATTGATGGCTCCGGCATAATGAACCTGGATACTGTCAATCTCCCTTATCACCTGGAGATACAGGCAAACGGTATTAAACTGGATAAACTTAAGATGGATACCCTCTCCAGGAATAAAGATATTGCCGGGACATTGCAGGGTCAGGTCAAGCTCAATGGTTATTCTACGGATCTGGATAAGCTCTCCGGCTCAGGAAGTTTTCAGGTCAGGGAAGGAAGGCTCTGGGAACTTAACCTTTTTCAGGGTTTAGGTAAATTGCTCTTTGCGCGAGATTTCGCCAGTATCGTGCTTTCCGAATGCTCAGCCGTATTTTTAATTAACAATAGATCTATCTATACGGATAACTTAAAATTAAAGAGCAATATTACCAATCTTTCCGGGCCGTTAAAAATCGGTTTTGATGGTTCCCTGGAGGCTGCTTTTGATGTGGAGATCATTAGCTCAATGGTTCCGTTAAGCGGGACATTAAAGGATATTGCTACCGCTATTGTAGGGCAGGCGGGCAAATTCGGGGTGATTAAATTAAGCGGGACCCTGCAGCATCCAAAATATAGTTTTAAGACGGCGGTAACCGATATTATCAAAGGCTTGACGGATACGCTTTTTGGGAGGGGGCAATGAAGTCAGCTTTGTGCGCCATAGCGCTTTTCTGTTTGTTCAACCTGAACTCCTACGCGCAGGTTGTTAATTCGCCGCCCGCCGGCGGTTACCGCCAGGTTTTGGAGGAGGTGGTGGTTAAGGAGGAGGAATATTTTCCTCAGGAGCTGGATTCTTATGTGCGCTACATGCCTTCCCGGGGAGCCAAGGCTCAGTCGGGAAAGGTCGGAATTATTGATTCGGCTTCGGAGTACAACTATGAAATCAAGGCCTGGGATAAATTACCGGTTGAATTTTCGACAAGTGTCAGGTATATAGGCATAGAAAACAGCACTGTTGTCAAGCTTCCGGCGCGTTTAACCAGGGTGGATTTTGGAGTATCAACTGCCCTGCCGTTTTTTAACTTTAATAATACTTATCTTGCCATAGAACTTAGCCCTTCATTTCTTTCGGATAACTGGAATTTACGTTTATCCGCATTCAGCATGGTTCAGCGTTATTTCCTGTTTTATAAATTTGATGAAAAATTGAGTTTTGTCTGCGGCTTAAGGATAGAGCCGCATTTTGAAGATCCTTTCTGGCCTATCCTGGGCTTTATCTATAAGCCTAATGATAAGCTTACGTTTAATATTGTTCCCGAAAGGCCGGAGATTTCCTATGCCCTGGATAAAAAGCTTACGGTTTTTCTAGAGGGGGATAACTCATCGGAAGAATTCAGGGTGACCAAAGATAACCTTAAGAACGCGGCGCTTCAATATAATGAGATGCATTTAGGCGCCGGCTTCAGGTATAATTTTAATAAGCATGTTAAAGGTTCCCTCTCTTGCGGCAGCGTGTTTAACCGCTCCATTAAATACCGGCAGGATAGCCTCGGCAAGGTTGCCATGGAAAATGGGCTTTACACTGAATTCCGTTTAGACATAGTAATATAGCTGTGGAGTTGAACACGACCCTGGTAACCTTTGGCTAGAATCTATGCCTGCCGGTTTCGTCGTTCTGCAGCAGGTGCAAAGTGAATGGGATTTACAAGAAAAAAGGAGATAATAACATGGGGAGGAATTTTAGAAAATACGGTTTTATTGTTTTAACGGCGGTTTTTTTGATTTTATCGGGTTTTAATTTTCGGGCAAACGCAGATACCCTCTATCTGAAAAATGGCCGCAGCATTGAAGGCTTGATCAGAAAAGAAGACGCTGATAACGTTGATCTGGAAATAGGTTTTGGCTCGATGAAATTCCCAAGGGATCAAATAGAGCGGATAGAAAGGTCTTCTCCCGATGATGTCAACCTAATTAAACAGAAATGGGAGGAGAAAAGGCTAAGAGACCAGGCAAGAGATAGGGAGATAGAGGAGGGAAAGGAGCATGAGCCGAAACAGGCAAACATGGATAAGCAAAGCGGGCAGGTAATCGTAGAAACGCTGCTGAATAATAAGGTCAAAGCTAATCTTATCTTGGATACCGGCTCCTCTTTCATATTGTTGTCAAGTAGTATAGCTAATAATTTGGGGATAAATGCTGATCCCAGTAGCGGCGCTATAGTAGAGATGGTGTTGGCAGATGGACGCAAGGTACAAGCAAAAAGAATAATCTTAGAGAGCGTTAGTGTCCAGGGTTCTGAGGTTAAAAAAGTAGAGGCTGCTATTTTGTCTCAAAATGAGAGCGGCTCCGTTACCGGGGACGGATTGCTGGGCATGTCTTTTCTGAAGAACTTTAGTTTTAAAATAGACCAAAAAAATAACAAGTTGATATTGGAGAAATTGTAAATGAAAACTTATACGGATTACCTCTGTTTTAATACCGGCAAAAGGCAGGAGTTTGTCAACATTACGGATCAGGTGGAGGGTGTGCTGCGTAAAAGCGGGATCAAGGAAGGCCTGTGCCTGATTAATGCCATGCATATTACCTCCAGCGTATTTATCAACGATGATGAAAGCGGCTTGCATAAAGATTTTTCTGCCTGGCTTGAGAAGCTGGCGCCGTTTGGAAAAGATAAATACCAGCACAACTTGACCGGCGAGGACAACGCGGACGCGCATTTAAAGCGTACGATCATGGGTAGGGAAGTGGTAGCAGCGGTTACGAATGGGAAATTAGATTTCGGGCCCTGGGAGCAGATTTTTTACGGCGAGTTTGACGGCCAGCGCAGGAAACGCGTGTTGGTTAAGATAATAGGTGAATAATTATGAAAATTAAGAATACAGAAATCAAAGTTGTATTAGGTGATATTACCGAGCTGCGCATGGATGCCATTGTCAATGCTGCCAATAATAAGCTGGTAATGGGCGGGGGTGTAGCCGGCGCGATCAAGAAAAAAGGCGGCAGGGTTATAGAAGAGGAGGCGGTAAAGAAGGGCCCGATAAAGATCGGGGAGGCGGTTGCGACTTCTGCGGGGGAACTTGCGGCAAAATATGTAATTCATACCGCGACTATGGGTATGGATTTTAAGACTGATGAAATAAAAATCCGTGATGCTTGCAAAAATTCACTAAAGCTGGCGGCAGAGTTGAAAATTAATTCAATTGTCTTCCCGGCATTAGGCTGCGGCACCGGAGGTTTCCCGTTATTGGCCTCGGCAAAGATCATGGCCCAGGAGGCCTTGAGACATTTGCGCGAAGAAAACACAACGCTTAAAGAAATAGTTTTCTGCCTGCGCGATCAGGAGGCATTCGCGGTTTTTAATAAAGGCGTATTGGGGTATCTTGAATACGTGACGACGAAATTATCCGCAGGGCCTTTTGTCACCGTGGATGCGATCATTGAATTGCCCGATGGTATCGTAATAATCCAGCGCAGCAATCCGCCTTTTGGCTGGGCGCTTCCCGGAGGCTTTGTGGATTATGGGGAGAGCCTGGAGGATGCGGTAAAAAGAGAAGCTAAAGAAGAAACAAACCTGGATTTGACTGAAATCAAGCAATTCCATACTTATTCCAATCCCCAGCGCGACCCCAGATTCCATACTATCGGCACGGTATTTATCGCTAAAGCCAAAGGCAAGCCCAAGGCAGGGGATGACGCCACGGGATTAAAAGTTATTAAATTGAGTGAGATAGAAAAGCTGGAATTTGCTTTTGACCACAAAAAAATATTAAAGGATTACCTCAATTCAAAATAAAAGGGGACGGTTCTATTTTTTTAATTTTAAAGAATAAAAATAGAACCGTCCCCTTTTATTTACCCTTTTATTTAGCCTTCGCGCAGCTGTTTCTCGGCATCCACGATATCGCGGTTGATCACGCGGATGGTTTCTTTGATCTTATCCTTAAGCAGGTAGGAGGCAATAGGCGCCTGCGAGATCTCCCTTAAAATCTGCACGCTCATCCTAAAATAGCGCACTACCTCGCCTTCGTCGCAATCGGTCATCTGCAGGGTTTTGTCAAAGTTTGTCCCGCGTAGCCAGGCTTCCATGCTGGAGCATAGATGAAAATAGGGGAGCTTGCTAAAGGGATGAATCTTATAGCGGCGCTCTTTGTTCTTGATCCGGTCATAGGTCTCTTCGCAGATCCTTTTAATGTTGCGGCTGGATTTAGAGATTCCCAACGGCATGCGCTGGTTTTTGCGCGGCTCAAACACAACCGAGGCAGCCACCACCCCTAAACCGAATTCATCCAGCTGTTCCAAAACATTTTGTTCATACAATTCCGCCAGGACCAATTCGTAGCCGTAAACGGTTTTGGCAAATTTGCCTTTTTCCGTCAGTTTCTCTTCATAAATATAACCTGAATCCTTAAGTAGCCTGAGCTTGGCCTCCAGCAGGTTCAATGCCTGTTTTTGCTCGTTTTTGCGCGACTGGTAATAGTGCAGGGAGAGGGGGTAAATCTTAAACAACTCATCATGGTATTTTTCATAAAGATTAAGGATAGTGGCGTATGATGTGTTAAACTGGCTTTTTACCTCCTCAGGCTTGCCAAAAATAATCCTGCGCACCTCCTCAAAATTTATGCGCTGCGGATTAACGCGCGAATAAACAAAACCTTCCCTATCTATCCCGCGCCTGCCCGCGCGGCCGGCCATCTGGTAAAAATCCCGCGTTTTTAAATTACGGACGTAGGTGCCGTAGAATTTGCGCAGGCCGTCAAAGGCAACCGAACGGCTGGGCATGTTTATCCCCAAGGCAAAGGTCTCGGTGGTAAAAATAACTTTAAGCAGCCGGCTGGTAAAGAGCCGTTCAATCACTTCCTTTAAGGTCGGCAGCATTCCAGCGTGATGATAGGCAATGCCGCGCTGGACCAGCGGATAGAGGATCTGTGCGGAGCGTTCATTCTTCAGGTCAAAGCGCACAAGTAGGTCTTCGTACATCCGGGTGATCTCCTGGCTTTGTCCGGCATCAAGGAATTTGAACCCGTATAACTCTTGGGCTAATTCTTCGGCGCGCCTGCGGCTAAAAACAAAATAGATCGCAGGCAGGCCTTTTTTTTCCTGGATGTAGCTGATAAGCGAATGCAAGCGGTTGGGCTTGCTGGAACGCAGGCGCTTAAGCTGTTCGATCTTATCCACGACTTCATTGGCGCACTGAAAACTGAAATGCAGCGGCACCGGGCGCTGGTCTTCGATAACCACCTTTACGGTTTTATCATGGATGGATTCGATCCATCCGGCGAACTGTTCGATATTGGGGATAGTCGCGGAAAGCCCGAGCAGGTTCATATGCTTGGGCAGAAAGATCAGTGATTCCTCCCAGACTGTGCCGCGCTCGGGATTATCAATGTAATGGATCTCATCAAAGATAACCCAGGAGTATTTATCAAGGCTTGCCGGTTCATCCAGGATCTTGTTGCGGAATATTTCGGTAGTCATGATCAGCACCGGGGCCTGGGGATTGATAGAAACGTCACCGGTGAGAATCCCGATATTATCCTTAAACTGCCCCTGGAAATCGCGGAACTTCTGGTTGGATAGCGCTTTGATCGGCGCGGTGTAGATTACCCCGATGTTGTTTTGTATGGAGCCGCTGATAATATGTTCGGCAATGGCGGTCTTGCCTGCGCCGGTAGGCGCGGAGACAATCACCGAATGGCCGTTATTGATGTGGTCAATAGCTTCTTGTTGGAACCTGTCGTATTGCATAAGCACATTATACCTAATTTTGTTGATTTATCACTAAAAAATAATATAATGAAACAATGGGTTATGAGGCGGCGCTTAAGAAGGCCTGGGAGGATTTAGCTAAGCTTAAGCCTGTCAAGAATTTATCAGTTAAATTCCTGGCGGATGAGTATAGTATTAATATAGAAGAAGGGAAGATCCTTTCTTTATCCTGTAACATCCCGGCAAAGGATTTTGTAAGCATCCTGATTTTGCATTATTTGGCGCAAAAGTTAAAGGGTTTGCCCGCGCCAACCGAAGAATGGCTCACTTTCCGGGAGCTCTCAGGGGTTGAAGGTTATTATGAGGCATATCATAAGCGCTGCATTGAGCCGATAATCCGTAAATACGGGAAGAATCCGGATGCCGTCAAGGGGGTTTTAGATAGGCTGCCGGCAAAGCTTTCAGAGGGTGGGGATGTCGGCATCGTGCTTGAAGCGTTTGCGGGTGTCCCGGTGCTGATTAAATTATGGAAGGCCGACGCGGAGTTCGGCCCGGACGCGAATATTTATTTTGACGCAAGTATCAAAAATATTTTTTGCACTGAGGATATCGTAGTCTTGGCCGGCATAGTCGCGGTTGGCTTATAAGGAGGTTATGCTTGGGAAAGAAAACAATAATCTTGTTGTCTTTGGCGTTGATACTGGCTGCAGCAGGTTATCTCTATAGTGGGCAGATAGCCATTGGCAGGAACTATGATTACAGCGATATTTTGGTTACCCGGGCCGTAGACGGGGATACATTAAAGCTGGAAAACGGAGAGCGGGTGCGTTTAATCGGCATTGATACCCCGGAGATGCACGAATCCAGCAAGCTTGACCGCGATGCCCAGCGCAGCGGCCAGGATGTTGCGGCAATCAAGCAGTTGGGCAGGCAGTCATATGAATTTACCAAAAAACTTGTTGAGGGCAAGCGGGTAAGATTAGAGTTTGATGTGGAGAGGTTTGACAAATACAAAAGGATCCTGGCCTATGTTTATTTAAGTGACGGGACATTTGTCAATGCCGAAATAGTAAAGCAAGGGTATGCTTCATTGATGACTTATCCGCCGAATGTAAAATACGCGGATTCATTTTTAAAATTATATCAAGAGGCGCGCCAAAATCAGCGCGGGCTTTGGGGACAGTAGGAGGTACTCATGTTGAGATGTTTAACTGCAGGTGAATCGCACGGTAAAGGCATGGTTGCTATTTTAGAGGGTATGCCCGCGGGGCTTAAGGTGGATGCGCAGGGTATAAACAAAGAATTGAAACGCAGGCAGGCCGGATTCGGCCGCGGCAGGCGCATGAAAATAGAAAATGACCGGGTAGAGATTATCTCCGGTTTAAAAAATAATCTTACCCTGGGCAGCCCGGTCGCCTTATTCATCAGGAACAAAGACGCGAGCATTGAAGAGTTGCATAAGGTTACGGCCGGCAGGCCGGGCCATGCGGACCTGGCGGGGCTGCTGAAATATGGTTTTACCGATATCAGGGAAGTCCTGGAGCGCGCCTCAGCGCGCAGCACAGCGGCTACCGTGGGGGTAGGCGCTTTATGCAGGAGGTTTTTGAGTGAATTCGGGATAATTATATCCAGCAGGGTTTTGTCCGTGGGCGGTGTTTGCGGCAAGGCAGAAATAAAAGCAAGAATAAGCGAGGCGATCAACAGGCGCGATACTGTGGGAGGCATATTTGAAGTAACGGCTAAGCATGTGCCGGTTGGCCTGGGCAGTTATGTGCAGGCTGACCGCAGGCTAGATAGCCTTTTGAGCGCCGGGATCATGTCTATCCCGGGGGTTAAATCCATTGAGATCGGCTTAGGTTTTGGATACGCGGTTAGTTTTGGTTCCCAGGTGCATGACGCGATTTATCATTCCCGGTCCAAGGGTTATTTCCGCCGGACTAATAATGCCGGAGGCATTGAAGGGGGCATATCCAACGGCCAGCCGATTGTAATGCGGGCCTGCATGAAACCAATTTCAACTCTGATGAATCCGCTGGACTCAGTGAATATTCACACCAAGAAGGCAGCTAAAGCCGCGGTTGAGCGTTCTGATATATGCGTGGTTGAGCCTGCGGGTGTGGTGGCTGAATCAGTTTGCGCCTTTGTTTTGGCGGATGCATTCCTGGAGAAGTTCGGTTCTGATTCCTTAAAGGATATTAAAAAATCTTACAGGAGTTATATGGATAGAATAGCGCATGACTAATCTTGAGTACCATAATATAAAGGTAGAAAAATACAAGGGTACCAATCAGCTGGTCCTGAAAGGGGAAATCACCAATGGCACCGGTAGACATTATTCTACCGTAGCGGTGCGCGTTATTCTTTTTATCAAAAATATACCGACAGTCAATGAGGTTTTCGTGGTTAATGACCTGCCTAAAGGCGCAACCAAGGCATTTGAAAGGAAAATATTCGAGCTGAGTTCTAACCAGGTGCTTGACGATGTAACCCGCTACGAGATATTTACTGATAATTGCTATTAATTGTTGATAAAATATCGCGTGAGAAAAGATCATCCTTTTCGTCTATTGTAGCAGAAGGGGGTGATCGAAATGGAAGAAAACGCGATAAGCGTCAGCCGCATCTATAAGGTAGATAGCGACTCAAAGCTAAAAGCCTTTATAGACCTTTCATTCTCGGGGATTGTGGTCAAGGGCTTCAGCGTGGTAAACGGCAGCAAAGGGTTATTTGTGAGCATGCCTCGCCATCAGGGTAAAGATGGTAAATGGTATGACACAGTTTACCCGGCTACCAAAGAGTTGAAACAGCAGTTGAGCAACGTGGTCCTGGAAGCGTACAAGGGCGCGGAGTAATTCAAGGGACGGTTCTCAAACCAAAGCAAGAACCGGAAAATGGGGTCAGAATTATTTTTCACCCATTTTTGTTTTAGAAAAATAATTCTGACCCCATTTTCCCTAAATAAAAGATGAATATTTACTTAGTTGGATTTATGGGCACAGGCAAAACTTCTGTCGGCCGCCTCTTAGCCAAAAAGAAGGGCTTTCATTTTATCGACCTGGATGAACTGATTGAGCTTAAAGAGCAGCGCAGGATCGTGGATATATTTGTCAAGGAGGGGGAGCCTTATTTTCGCAAGATAGAAAAGAAGGCATTAAAAGAAGTCGCGAGGCAAAAGAAATTTGTAGTTGCCTGCGGCGGAGGGGTTGTCTTGGATAAAGAGAATATCAAGGTAATGAAGAAAAGCGGTATCCTGATTTGCCTGACCGCAACGCCAAAGGAAATCTTAAAAAGGGTTTCGCTAAATTCGGGACGTCCGCTTTTAAATGTAGAAAATCCTGCCGGGCGTATCAAGCTTTTACTGAAGATGCGCGCCCCTTATTATATGCAGGCGGATAAAACGATTGATACCACCCGTTTTTCGATTAAAGAGGTGGTTGAAAAAATATCCAGAATAGCAGGTAAGAAGAAATGAATGCGTTTGAATCGCTGGTGAGCTTAAATCTTATCCCGCAGGTCGGCAGCGCGCGATTAGCCGGCCTGCTTGAGTGTTTCCAAAAACCGGAAAATATATTTAAGGGCTCCCGGCAGGATCTAATCGCAGCATGCGGAGAAAAGATCGCAGAAAGCATCGTGGCTTTTGACCCCCGGCGAATGGAAAATGACCTGGCTCTAGCCAAAAAATCAGGGCTAAGGGTTATTACGCTTTTTGATCAGGATTACCCGCAGCTGCTTAAAGAAATACCCGGGCCGCCGATTGTGCTTTATATTTCAGGCAGGATAACCGCGGATGATAATTCAGGCATCGGTATAGTTGGTTCGCGCTGCGCCTCTTTTTACGGATTAAGAAGCGCGGAAAAATTCGCTGTCGAGCTATCCGGCCGTGGCCTGACTATTGTTTCGGGGATGGCCCGGGGAGTGGATACCTACGCGCATGCCGGCGCGCTAAAAGCAAAAGGGCGCACCATCGCGGTTATGGGCAGCGGTTTTAGCCATATCTATCCGCCGGAGAACGCGGGCCTGGCTAAAAAGATCTCTGAGAGCGGAGCGGTAATCTCTGAATTTCCCATGGACACCTTACC
>JBAZQO010000031.1:0-12358 GCA_041645145.1 Candidatus Omnitrophota bacterium | reverse complement strand
ATCATCGGGCCGAAAGCCACGGAATTAATCGCTATCCTTACCGTGGCCGTTTCAGCGCGCCTGAAAGTCAGCCAAATCCGCGCGATGATCTTCGCGCATCCTACGCTCTCAGAATCTGTGCGCGATTCATTATGCTAAGGGAAATGGGGTCAGGGGAAATGGGGTCACAGGGGAAATGGGGTCAGAATTATTTATTCCGGCTCCAGTCTTTAAATAAATAATTCTGACCCCATTTCCCCAAATTGTACGAAAATGAAATTAAAAGTTATTGATCTGGACTTGGCGGATTATCTTCAGGCATGGAACCTGCAAAAAGATGTACTGGCTAAGGTTATCAACAATGACTTGGATTCCGCATTAATCCTCTGCCGGCATCACCCGGTGATTACTTTGGGCAGAAATACGTCAGGCAGCAGCCTTAAGTTCACCGAGGAGGAGATCCTCGCAAAGGGCCTGAAGCTTTATAACATCGAGCGGGGAGGGGACGCGACCTACCACGGCCCCGGGCAACTTACGGTTTATCCGGTTATAAACCTGCGTTATTTTAAGAAGGATATCCATTGGTTCCTAAGGAAATTAGAATCTTTGGCGATCTCCTGCTTAAGTGATTTCAACCTGCGCTGCGCGAGAATCCAGGGCTCTACCGGAGTTTGGGTCAACCAGGAAAAGATAGCTTCCATAGGAATTGCCATAAGGCATTGGGTAACTTATCATGGCTTAAGCATAAACATAAAAAGAGATGATCTTGCTAACTTTAATTTGATCAGGCCTTGTGGCATGGATATCAAAGTTACCAGCTTAGAAGGCGCGTTGGGCAAGGATGTAAACACAGCAGAAGTGCAATTAAGCCTGCTGGATAGATTTAACGAATTCTTTGCAAGCAGGAGGGCGCTATGATAAAAGTAGTTTTGCCGGAATTAGGGGAGGGGATCACAAAAGCAACTGTATCCTACTGGTTCTTTAAGGCCGGAGAAAGGGTTAAAGAAAAAGATGACCTGGTTGAGCTGACTACTGACAAGGCCACTTTTAATCTGCCCAGCCCGTGTTCAGGAATACTCTCCGAGGTGATCTGCAGCGAAGGAGACAGCGTAAATATAGGCCAGGTATTGGCGGTTATCAACGAAGAATAGCTATCCGGCTTGACAGCCAGTGGTTTCTCTAGTACTATTATAAACAATATGGCGATTGATTATAAAAAAGAACTTCAAAACGCGGCCAGGAATATGATCTTTGTGCACGACACTGATCTTTTGATCAAGATGATCGTGCGCATGGTGGTCAATAAAGCAAAGATAACCCATGCCAGTTTTTTTCTGCACAGCGAAGAGAAGCAGGGTTATCTGCTTACTGTTTCCAAGGGCTCGCTGGCGAAGTCGATGCCCCTGGATTTAATTTGCATTGATAAAGATGATGTGCTGATCCGTTTCTTTAGAGAGCATAAGAACAGCTTTATCTTTGGCAGGGAGGCGCTTGTTTATAGCCAGGCAAAAGCCGCGCTGGGTAGCGGGAAAATAAAACAGGAGGCAAAACAACAGCTGGCCCAGGTTTTGTATCAGATGGAGCTTTTAGATACGGTGGTTTGTGTGCCCAGCTATTTCCGGGATAAGCTGCTGGGGTTTTTATTGCTGGGCAGCAAGATTAGCGGGAAAAAATTCATAGATGAAGAGCTGGATTTTTTTGTTGCCCTTAATTCCAACGTAGCCATGGCGATCAGGAACGCCCAGCTATTTAAAGAACTGGAGTATGAATTGGAACGCAAGCACCAGATGTTTTTGCGCACTACCATTGCCCTGGCCGCGGCCATCGAAGCCAAGGATCATTATACCCACGGGCACACGACCCGCGTAACCAACCTTAGCCTTGAGATCGCCCAAAGGATCAACCGTGATACCAAAAGAACATTTAATGATAAGTTTTTGGAGAACCTGCATGTAGCCAGCCTCCTGCATGATATCGGTAAGATCGGAGTGCCTGAACATATCCTGAATAAAAGAAGCGAACTTACCGTGGGTGAGTTTAACCGCATTAAGGAGCATCCGATGATCGGGGTGAATATCTTAAAGTCGATTAAAGAGCTGGAAGGCCCGATGCTCGGGGTAAAGTACCATCACGAGCGTTTCGACGGCAAAGGTTATCCCGAAGGGTTAAAAGGCGCTCAGATCCCTTTGGTCGCTTCCATAATTTCCGTAGCAGATTCCTTTGATGCCATGACTACCGATCGGCCTTACCGCCTGGCCATGGTTAAGCATAAGGCTGTTGATGAGATCAGGTGCTTAAGCGGCCGCCAGTTTTGCCCGGCCGTGGCAGATACTTTTCTGGAGCTCTGCAAGGAAGGCAGGATTTAATCCTCTATGCCTGCTAAACGCATAATCCTAATGTATATCTCGGAAGTTTCCGGCCATCGCAGCGCCACCATGGCCATTGAGAAGGCAATCAAGTCTATTGAGCCTGAAGCTGAGATCTTGAATATCAACGCTTTTAATTACACTAATCCCATATCCGAGAAAGTAATTAACCGGCTTTATATGGAGGTGATTAAGCGCACCCCTAAGCTTTGGGATTACCTTTATGATAACCCCGGCGTGGTCAAGGCGCTGGAGAAGATCAAGAAGAATATCCATAAATCAAACTCGCCAAAATTAAAGAAACTTTTTGACAAATTCAATCCGGATGCGATAGTGTGCACCCAGGCTTATCCCTGTGGAATGGTGGCGGATTATAAGAAGGCTTACGGCGTCGGCCTGCCGCTGGTTGCCGTGCTTACGGATTATATACCCCACTCTTACTGGGTTTATGATACGGTGGATTATTATATAACCCCTTCGGAGGATGTGTCGGCGCGCCTGGAGAAAAAAGGGATTATGCCCGGTAAGATCAAATCTTACGGTATCCCATTTGACTCCAAGTTTAACCAGGCGTTAAACAAGGAAGAGATTTTCCGTAAGTTGAAGCTAAATCCGCGCAAGACCGCGGTATTGATTATGGGAGGAGGCCAGGGATTGGGGCCGATCAAGACCATCGTTAAATCCCTGGAGAAATGCAGGCATGATATCCAGGAGTTGATCGTTACCGGGACGAATAAGAAATTATTCCGCAGCCTTAATCGCATGATCAAGCGCTGCAAGAAGGATATACATATCTTTGGTTTTGTGCAGAATATCCATGAATTAATGCGCGTCTCTAAAGTGATTATATCCAAACCCGGAGGGGTTACTACCGCGGAAGTCTTAAGCATGAAGCTGCCTATGGTTATTGTTAAACCTATTCCCGGACAGGAGGCCAACAATACTAATTTTCTTACGCAGAAGGGCGCGGCAATCGAGGTTGACCAGCCCAAAGAAGTGCATCAGGTTATTGACGAATTATTAAATGATGAAGCAAGATTAGGGAAGCTCGCGCAAGCCGCTTTTGAGATTGCCAAACCTAACGCAAGCATGGATATTGCCAGGCTCATCTTAACTCTATAAGGCGTGTTAAACTACTACATTTACCGCATCGGCCAATTTATCGCACTGATCCTGCCGTTAAGATTAGTTTACGCCATCGCTGTCTTTCTGGCTGACCTGCATTACCTATTCGCGTTCAGGGACAGGAGATTTGTAAGGAACAATCTGCGCGCCATCTTTCCGGATAAATCAAACCGCCACCTCCGGAAAATAAACAGGATGGTTTTCCGTAATTTCGCCAAATACCTGGCAGATTTCTTCCGCTTTGAGAAACTTAACCGGCAGTACATAGATAAAAATATAAAATTAGAGAACCTGCATTATTTTGACGCGGCTTTATCCCGGGGAAAAGGAGTGGTTGTGCTGACCGCTCATTTGGGTAATTGGGAGCTGGGAGGGGTAGTTATCGCGCAGTTAGGCTATCCTTTCTGGGTGGTGGCCCTGCCGCATAAAACCAAAAAGGTTAATGATTTTTTTGACGCGCAGAGAAACAGAAAAGGGGTTAAGGTTATTGCCCTGGGCAAGGCAATAAGAAGCTGTATTTCCGAAGTCAGGAATAATCATATGGTCGCTTTAGTAGGCGACCGGGATTTTACCGGCAAAGGGATACCGGTAGATTTTTTTGGGCTACCCACGCATTTTCCCGAAGGCCCGGCAGCTTTAAGCCTTATGACCGGCGCGCCAATTGTCCCGGGTTTTATGCTCAGGAACCCGGATGACAGTTTCACCTTGAGAATAGAAAAGTCGGTAGAGTTTAGCCCTACCGGAGATAAGGCTAAAGACATGGCTGCTTTAGTCGCGGCATATAAGAACATATTTGAGGATTATATACGTAAATACCCGGAACAGTGGTATATATTCCGCAGGTTCTGGGTGAAATAATTATGCGCGCTTGTGTAATCATTCCAACTTACAATGAGTCAAAAACTATTGCCGGCTTGATCCGGCAGGTGCAGTCAAGCGGTTTGGAGGTGATCGTAATTGATGACGGCTCAACGGATAATACGGCAGATATCGCGGAGGCTGCACAAGCGCTCCTTTTGCGCAATGTCAAGAACCTCGGTAAAGGGGCTTCCTTGGTCAAAGGGTATGATTTTTCCCTCGCCCGGGGGTTTGACGCGGTGATCAGCATGGATGGTGACGGCCAGCATTCCTGTGATGACCTGGCAGCGTTTATGCGTAAGGCGGAATCTTCGGGCTGCGCGATTGTCGTAGGCAACCGTATGAGCTCAACTAAACAAATGCCCGCCTTGCGCGTGGCGACCAACCGTTTTATGTCCTGGCTTATATCTTTGGTTACCGGTCAGCATATACCTGATACCCAATGCGGGTTCCGCCTGGTAAAAAAAGAGCTGCTTGAAAAACTTAACTTATCAACCTCCAAATATGAAACCGAATCCGAGATATTGATCCAGGCATCCCGCTTGGGCTTTAAAATAGAATCCGTGCCCGTTAGAACGATCTATTCCGGACAGAAGAGCCGGATCGATCCGTTTGTTGATACTTTGAGGTTCCTGCGTTTTATCATCCTGGAATCCTTTAGAGGGCGTAGGCATGCTTAATATCCTCATGCATTGGTTAAAGGAACTGCCTAAGGAATATATTGTGATCATCGTAGGTGCTTTGCCTATTTCAGAATTAAGAGGGGCAATACCTTTGGGCTTGTCATTCGGGATGCCCTTAGTCAAGGCCTTTTGGCTTGCTGTGCTGGGAAATTGTATTTTTGTCGCTCCCGCGCTTTTTCTCTTTGAGCCGGTCACAAAAGCTTTAAGGAAATTCTCGCTCTGGTCGCGTTTCTTTGATTGGGTCTTTGAACGCACCAAGAAAAATTCAGATGCTATCCAGAAATATGAAGCCCTGGGCCTGGCTATTTTCGTGGCCATACCGCTGCCTATGACCGGGGCATGGAGCGGGGTGATCGCGGCGTCGCTGTTTAAGATCCGTTTTCGTTACGCGTTTATGGCTATAATCGCGGGGGTTATTTGCGCGGGGCTTATTGTTTCGGCTTTATGCGCTTTAGGGATGATGAGCTGGAAGGCGGCAGTCAGATGATCCAGGTCTATACTGGTAACGGCAAAGGCAAAACCACCGCGGCATTGGGTCTGGCATTAAGAGCGGCAGGGGCAGGCTTGAACGTTTATATCGCGCAGTTTGCCAAGGGGCGTATCTGCAGCGAGCATAAAGCTCTGGAGAAAATAAAAAATATAAAACTGGAGCAGTTTGGCAGGGATTGTTTTATTCATCATAAGCCTCAGGCGATTGATATGGAATCAGCGCGGCAGGCCATGGAGAAGATAAAGAAAATTATTGCCTGTAAGAATTACCGCGTAATTATTTTAGATGAAATTAATATTGCCTTGAAGCTTAAGCTGGTGTGCCTTAAAGATGTGCTTGACCTGATCAAGCATACTCCGGCAACTATTGAGCTGGTGCTTACCGGCCGCGGCGCCCCCGCGCCCCTTATCAAAGCCGCGGACCTGGTCAGCCGGATAACTGAAGTTAAGCATTATTACCAGCGCGGGTTAAAGGCAAGAAGAGGCATAGAATTATAGGGACAATACTTAATTCCCAATCCCCTTGAAAATTCCTCAAAATGTGGTATACTTAATTAAAATTAGGTAAATTATCCGTATGCCTTAAGTTATGGAGGTAATTTAAGGCCTGCCACAGTTAATTTAATCCGGATTGACTTTAATAAAGGGTCGATTCGGATTTTTGTTGCAGAAGGCAACACACCGGCCTATCCGATAAGGCCGGGTGTTTAAGAGGTCCTCAAATGTCCCGTAAAATCATCTCGCTAGTCTTATCCATCTGCTTTATCTTCCAGCAGACCGGCCTTGTCCAGGCAGCAGCAGTGGAGCTTAACCTCTCCAACTACTTTGCCAGGATGGCGAGCGGAATGGCTGTGGACAACTTCCGGCCCGTACATTTAAGGTATTTCTCCTACGACTCCCTGAATAACAGCTTTAAGGTGCTTCTGGATAAGGGAACCAATCCTAAGCAAGTCGAACAGCAGCTCAAAGCCGAAACCAAAGAGCTCCTAAAATACTTCCTCATCGGCGTAACCCTTCCCAATGACAAGTTCTGGGTAAACTTAAGGCCTGATTCACCAAAACAGATCATTGACTTTAACCTTGAAGAGACAGATATAGGTAAGATAATGCTGGAGGCTGACCTACAGTTGAAGAAAGACACAGCAGCATTCACCTCACCCCAAACCCCTGAAGGCAAGGAGTACTGGAATAGGCTCTACAAGAAAGCAGAGGAGATCTACGGTCAAGAGAACATCACCATTCCGACCTTAACCCGGCCCTGGATAATCCCCAATGAGATCATTGTCCGTGAGACCAAGGACTCAGCCTACGTCTACAAAGCAACGCTTAAGGTCATGCTTGAATCAGATTACCTAAAGAATAGCCCTGGGGCCATCAATTCAGCGGTAGACTACACCTTTAAAGATGAACGCTCTAAAGCCCTTAACGAATACTCAAGCCAGCTTATTAGAGAACTCATCATCCCTAAACTAACCAAGGAGGTAAACCTCTCTAAGAGGTATGCCCCCTTAAGGCAGGTTTACTACTCTTTAATCCTCTCCAGATGGTTTAAATCCCGATTTCAACAGGTAGCGAATAGGCATGCCTATTCGCTACAGAATGGGACTGTCCCTGACTTTGTCTCCCTCATAGACAAGAATGACCTGACCAATCTTACCTCTAAAACAGATTGGTCAAAAACCACCTACTTCAATGAATACAAGAAATCCTTTGCCCAGGGAGAATACAACATCCAAGAGCCGATATACACCCCCTCAGGCCAGACCATCAGGAGCTATTTCAGCGGGGGGATGGATTTTACGGTTAAGACCATGCCGCAAGGAATGCCAAACGGGTTTGCAAGCTCTAGCCTGACATTTGACAGAAGGCTTCCTAAAACCTTTATACCTGTTATGGGAAATGGGCTAAGGTTATGGTTAGACAACCCGAAAAACAGACAAGCTGCCGCTTCGCTGGTGACAACGCATACGCCAGACGAATTACTGCGGATAACGAAAGAGATACGCAGCGAGCTTAATAGAGAACGCATCCGGTTTAGAAACCGCGAGGAAGCTAAAGCAGCTATTTCAAGAATTTTAAGAAATGGAGACATTAGTGGGGGAGAAGCTAACCGGGTTAAGAGCCTTTTCAAGACAAGGAGGCAGAAGATTTGGTCCCTGACTGAAGCTTGGACTGTAGAGTTTGATGCAGTAATTCCAGGGGAAAAATATGCCAATGAAATTTTGGCGCGTTTTGCGCCCGGATTTCTTGCTGAAGGCGACATCCACGTAATGCAAGAGTTTTTTCTTTACAAAAGATTAGGCATTATTGATACAGAGCAACATTTTCCTGATCAAAAAGCGGCTTTGGATTCCGCGCAACTGATGTACCCCTTGGAATTGTCAAAGCTTCAACCGTTCTTTAAAGAGCCAGCTTCTCTCTATTATTTTATAGACGCACTTGGTGGTCTTGCAACATCTAATGGTAATATTACCGCCCCAAAGATATTTGCTGCGCTTGATGCTTATTTTATCGGGTTGATAACACAGGAAGATCTTCGTAAAGCTATAGGCGAAATACCGGAAGGTTCTGCCGCCCTCGGATTATATGACTGTATAGAAAGGTTAAAAGTAATAGCTGTCGAGACGACAGGGTCGAAAGTGTCGAGTTCGGCGGTGGAGGAAAAGCCAAAAAGCCACAAAGTCACAACATTACAGAGCGACGGCTATGAAGTTTTTGATGCACTCATAAATAGTAGTATTAAAGAGGTAATTAGACAGATGTTTCGAGATGATAAACTTCAAGATGTTGCCTTACAGATAGATTATCAAATATTCTTTAGGTCTCACCTAAGGCCACAGCTATCCGATTTATGGCATGAGTTAGCGCCAGCCCGTATTAAAGATTTATCGATAATTTTGGATACGCTCATTGTATACATTGATAACTACCGTAAAGATCCTGCTATGCGCATAACTTCTCTAGAAAATAAGCCTATAGAAAGAGATCTTAAAGTAAGTATAAGCCATTTAGGCGAGGGAATGATAGTTTATCTTAACAGGTTTGCCGAGAAGGGAAACGATGAAGCCAGCGTGTATCTGTTGGCTGCTATAAAAAATGTGCTTAGGGAGGTTAAAGATGGCCTGGAAAGCAGCGATGCTTCGCCGGCTGGGCAGCCGGATGGCGCGAAGGCTAGTTCGGCGGTGGGAACCAGTTCGGATATAATGAGTAAAGAAGAGCAGAGACGGCACAACAGGGAATTATTAGAAATAATAAAGCGCTCGTTTATGGATAATAAGATAAGAATAAGTCCTGACGTAAACGTAAAAGCATTTGATGGGTTTATCAAATACCTAGATGATATGGTAGATGAGTATCTTTATGAGGAGTTTAGGGTAGGGGTAACGTTGTATGGACAAGCTGCTTTTGTGGCGGCAACAGATAACAAAAGCTGGTCGCCAAAAGATCGAGAACGACTTGCTGATCGGATAGTTTTTGACTACTTGGCTAAAAAACCAGGGGGAATAGATTCACTTCAAGCAGTTGAGATTGCGCTCGCCATTGAAAATATGCTAGATATGACCTCTGAGTCACGATTGCTAGAAAGAATCTCGGCTATCTTCAGGGATTCTCTGTTGGTTGGAGAAGTGGCCAGTTCGGCATTTAAACCACGAGTTCTATCGTGGCCAAGAAATATTAAGCGCGAGGAGGTATTTTTAGTGTTAGAGGCTTGTGCGAATGCCGTGCTTTGGGTAATTCTTGGGGGAGTCGTGAATAAAGGTGAGCCCCTAGAAGGATATTTACAAAGTGATAATTTTCGCGAAGAAATCCTTGATATTATACGCAGTAGTGATAATTATTCTCTGGCAAAAGATTTGCCGTTTAAGGCATATTTAATTCCTTCTGCAATTTCATTTGTCAAGGATAATGCTGAATTGTTTGGGGAAGCAATAGCGTTGTATTTTGAAAAAGATGGTAAGGTTGTGCTTGATGTGAGAATTGATGAATATCGCGCTGTTAAAGCTGGCAGGCAGGATGAATTAAATCTTGGAGCCGGTTTTCTCGTCCATAGTATTGAAAAATACCTGGAAATGGCAAAACAAAGCGTTCGCTTCGCAAGTTCCGCATTAAATAAAGAGAATATTCCTCAAATCGAACGCTCTCAGGTTGCCCCCGGTGGTATTGATTTTAAAAGTAAAGCTATGTCTTCCGCCACTATCTATCAAACCTTCGGTAGTTTCGCAGGGCTTGATTTTAACCTGCCCAAATTAAGCTCATCTGCCTTGCTTAGCTTTAACCTGGATAAGGAAAGCTCTAGTATATCTCAAGCCATAGACAACGGCATTCTCATTTCAGGAGCCCGCATCAAGGAGTTTATGGCTGCCAGCGCGAATAAAGGAGAGTTTGACCAAAGAAGAGATATAGTCTTACTCTGGCTGGCTAAGCTTGGCATTCTGGAAGAATCTATGTGCTGTACTCAGGAATCAAGCAGGGAATACCGGGAAGCCCTGGTAATAGCGGATTCTTAGAAAACTTATTGACAAATCTTTATTGAGTGTTAAAGTAAGGAAGCAAATTTAGCAAAATAAATATAGGTTAAGGGAAATCCGTAGGCCGCAAGGCCACGGTTTGGCTTCAAGTAGCCAAAGCCGTAGGCCAGAGGGCCATTAAATCGGATGCGGTCCCGCCGCTGTAAGAGTTGACGAAAGCTGCAAAAGCCACAGGCTAAAGCCACTGTGCTGACAGGTGTCAGCATGGGAAGGCGCAGCAAGTAGGTTGAGACTCAAGCCAGAAGACCTACCTATATAAAGAATGTAACGCCTCGCGGAATGGGCCATAGTATTATCAGGGTGAAGCCCGATCCAGGTACGAAAAGTACCAGGTCGGGCATTTTTATTTAACAGGCAAACCGAATATGGTTTTGGTCCAGGGAGACAAGTAATGACGACAAAACTTATTTTAATTCGTCACGGCATAACCGAATGGAATAAAGAGGGGCGTTATTGCGGCTATAAAGATGTGAGTTTAAGCAGTCAGGGCAAAGCTCAGGTTATTAAATTACGCAAGAGCCTTAAAAAGATCAGCTTTGACAGGATCTATTGCAGTGATAGAAAACGCGCGCTTCAGACCAGAACCATACTTTTCGGAAGTGGCTTTGGCAAAAGGAAGCCAAACCACGGCCTTCTGGCCAGAAGTGATTTCACAAAAGTAAAAGGTTTAAGGGAGATTAATTTTGGGGTGTTTGAGGGATTAAAACATAATGAGATTGTGGAAAAATACCCTGAGGTTTATAAAGAGTGGTTGTTCGACCCTTATAAGGGCCGAATCCCGAATGCTGAATCTATGCAAGTTTTTAAAAAGAGGGTTCAGGGGGCTATAAATAAAATACTTCATTTTAATCGCGGAAAAACCATTGCTGTGATCTGCCACGGCGGGGTAATCGGCATATTTGTGAGCAGCATACTGAAGAGCATGAATTTCTGGAGCTATGTTCCCTCCGCGGCAAGCGTAACAATTGTGGAATATAGAAACAATAAGTTTAAGATAAATAAATTTAACGATAAAACGCATTTAAGGTAAATGATGAATAAAATAACTTTAATTTTGGGCGGGGCGCGCAGTGGTAAGAGCGCCTATGCTCAGAAGATGGCACAGGGTGGCCGCGGGAGAGTCGCGTTTATTGCTACCTGCATGCCGAAAGATAAGGAAATGGCTGCGCGCATAAAACTTCATAAGCGCGCGCGTCCGGCCGATTGGAAAACGTTTGAAGATCCGGAAAGTATCCCGGCGCTTTTAAGGAAAATCGGCGCTTCTTTTGATATAGTCGTAATCGATTGCCTGACTTTATGGGTTTCGGGTTTCGTCCTGAAAGGCAACTCTTTTATCTCTATTAAAAAAGAAACAAAATCTCTTCTGAGAACATTGCGGAAAATTAATGCTTGTTCTATAGTGGTTTCCAATGAGGTTGGCCAAGGCATTGTTCCGGATAACAAATTGGCACGTGATTTCCGCGATATTGCGGGCAAAGTAAATCAGCTTGTCGCAAGCCAAGCCGACGAAGTTTTCTTCATGGTGGCGGGGCTGCCATTGAATATTAAAAGGAAAGCGAAATAAAAAAGGAGGATGCTATGGATTCAAAAAAGAAAAAGAATGCTTCAAGAAACAACCGTAATAATACTCAATCGCAGTCAGGTAGTATTGCTTATCGCCTTAAATGCGCTAAAACCGCTAATGGCCTTTCGCATTTTGTCATGTATGGGGATGTGCGCAAGGATAAGGCACTGCTTTAAGATAAATGGCTAAGGGTTTGCATATTTGGGAGAACGATGGTCGGTCTGTCGTTGTAGACGCGGACAGCCTCTTTTGGGCGCAGGTAAAAGAGTCATCCGGGGATTCAATTTTTATCCCTGAGGATGTTCTGGCTTTATACGAGAGGCACAGGGAAGGGCTTCTGAAGCGGATGAATAATTTCCGTTTTAGCACGGAACTCACCGCTATCTATATTGATCCCACGGATAAGTGTAACGCGAATTGCGTGTATTGTTATGTCCCCGCGAAGTTAAGAAAGAACGGCCGTTCGATGACCGATAAAGAGCTCGATTTTATTCTTAATAAACTGGCGCGGCATTTCAAGGGCAGCGGAAGAAAACAGGTTATTATTTTTCACGCGAGTGAACCGCTCTTAGTAAAAGATATTATTTTTCGGGCGATAAAAAAATACAAGAATATTTTTAAGTTTGGGCTGCAAACAAACGCGCTTCTCCTGGAGAAAAAAGACGTCGATTTCTTAAAAAAGAGTTTTGTGGGAGTGGGGATTTCTCTTGATTCGCACCGTTCTTTAGTTAATCAGCGCCAAAGGCCCTCTGGGCCTAAGGTGAG
>JBAZQO010000030.1:0-12452 GCA_041645145.1 Candidatus Omnitrophota bacterium | reverse complement strand
CAAGCAGAGGCCATGTAAGGGGAAACCCCTTCGCGTCCTTCTAAATACAAATCCCTTAACTCTGTCTCCGCGTAAAGCCATCCGCCGATAGCGTTGCCCAGAAAAATACCCACAAGATTTGGGTCCTCATTCTTAATATCAATACCCGCGTCCTGCAAAGCCGTCTCTGAGGCAACCAGGGCCATATGGCTAAAGGCGTCGATCTTCTTTAACAATCTCTCTGAAATATGGCTGTATTTTTCCAGATCATCGATCTGCCCGGCAATATGCGACGGATACAGGGAGGCATCAAAGCGGGTGATCTTCTTGATAAATGAACGGCCGCTTTTAATATTGGCCCAGAACTGCCGCTTGCCTATCCCCGAAGGGCTGACTACGCCGATCCCTGTAATTGCTATTTTCTCCATTATCCACCAAACCTTTTCAAAATTAAAATAAAGGGGACGGTTCTATTTTTTATCGGACAGATTCTATAAAAAATAGAACCGTCCCCTTTATTTACTCCTTAAATCTTTTCATAACTAATGACGAATGTATTCCTGAAAATCCGCTACTGGTTTTTAAAATAATATTTACTTTTTTTTGTATCGCTTCATTAGGAATATAATACAGGTCGCACTGCGGGTCTTTCTCCTCCTGATTTATAGTAGGAGGAAGAATGTTCTTTTCAAAGATCATCGCAGCGATGGTCATCTCAATGGCATTTGCCGCGGCCAACGGGTGGCCGATCATGGATTTGAATGAACTGATCGGCAATTTGTAGGCATAATCCCCGAAGATCGCCTTATAAGCGGTGCTTTCAAAAATATCATTCATACGCGTGGATGAGCCGTGCGCGTTGATATAATCGATCTCGGAAGGCTTGACCCCGGCGTCTTTTAAAGCCAGGCCGATACAAGTCTCCATTGCCCGTCCGTCGGAAGGAAGATCAGTCATATGAAAAGCATTGCAGCTGGTGCCAAAACCTAAGATCTCGCAATAGATGCGCGCGTTGCGCTTTAAGGCGTGATTTAATTCCTCCAGGACCAGGATCCCCGCTCCTTCGGCCAAAACAAAACCGTCGCGTTTATTATCAAACGGACGGCTTGCCTTTTGCGGATAGTCATTATGCACGGACAAAACATTGACCACATCAAATGCTCCAAAGGTAATCGGGGTAAGCGGTGCCTCTGCCGCCCCGCAGATCATTACATCCTGCTCTCCGTCCTGAATGGTCTCCAAGCCAAAACCCAATGAATCTGTGCCGGCAGTGCAGCCGGTGGAAATAGTATTGCAGCTCCCCTTTAAACCGTAGCGGCTGCTGATCTCAATTGAGGGGGTGTTAAACATGGAAGCATCATAAAGATCAGGCCGCACCAGGGCCGGATTAATCGGCTTCTTGCCGTCTTCGGTAACTAAAGCAAACTCCTCCTCCATATATTTTGTTCCGCATATGGCATTGGCAAGGCAGACCCCTATCCGCCGGGGATCCTCTTCAGAAAAATTTATCCCGCTGTCATCAATGGCCATTTTACCCGCAGCTACCCCAAATTGCACATAGCGGTCCATGCGCATAACCTCTTCATGATTTAGGCCTAATTTAAAAGGGTCAAAATCCCTGACCTCCGCGGCAATCTTGGTATTAAAAACCGAGACATCAAAACCATCAACCCGCCTTACCCCGGATTTTCCGCCTGACATACCCTCCCAGGCATTCTCTTTTCCGATGCCGTTAGGAGAGATCACCCCTATGCCGGTAATTACCACTCTGCGCTTAGCCATAAACTATTTTTTCTCCTCTACTCTGGTAACCTTAAAAATAATATTCCCGCCGTCAGGACAGGTAACCGTATCAATGGAATTGGGGTCAGCCATAAAGAAGAATTTTGCCCCGAAATTTAAGGCAAACAAAGCCGGAAAGGCGGTGTGAAAGGCAGCCCCGCAAAAACCCGGGATACATTTTAAACCCTGGGTCTCCCATTTATCACCCACCTTATACCCGAAACTACACTTTCCTTTTGCCTCGACCACCTCAATAAGCATTTTTTTGGGATTCGGCCCTTTATGATCCGGATCGCGCGGCATAACTTCAATCTTACCTTCTTTATCCAGTATCTCGGCTTTAAATTCCAGCTTTCCTCCGTCGGGACAGGTAACCAGTAAAGAACGCTGATTATCCCTGAATCCAAACTTTGCGCCGAAACTTAAGGCATAGATTACCGGAAAAAGCGCATGCGCCAGGCCTAAGCAAAAGTGTTTCGGCCCATGCGTAAAGTCCTCTAAAATAATCTCATCACCGGCCTTATAACCATGGTAGCACTCTCCGGAAACACCGGTAACCGTAAGTTTTAACCTGGGAAAGGGGGTCTTAACTTCATCCATTTCTTCTAAACCAGCTCCTTAGTTTTTTCGATTAAATCATCCTTGCTATAAAACCTGTTATTCTTCTCCACAGAATGCACCATATCCACCAGAACCTTATTTAAAGGCGCGTGCATATTATGTTCCTGGGCAAGGCGCACGAACTCACCGTTGATATAATCGATCTCCGAAAGCCTGCCGCGCATAATACTCTGTAAAATTGAACCATACAACGGCTCTTTGCTTAAGTTCTTCATAATCCCCGAGAAAACCCGGGCAGCGTCAGCTCCGGGCATAGAGGTAAGTTTGGTAATATTCTCTAGCGGAAAACCCGGAAGGGAAACCAAATTTATCCCGGCTTTGTCAATAACCTGGAAAGCCTCTCTCCATATGGCAATGCTGATACGGCTGATATCCAGATCGCTGAAAACCTCCTGCATGCTCTTGCCGATGATCCCCGGCAGGCAATTGTTGGCATTCGCGAAAATCTTTAAATATTTCATCCCCTTGATCTCTTCGCTGATTATCGCGGGGAATGCCTTGTCCAAAACCAGGCTCACGGAAATCATGGATTCAGTAAACTTAGGGTTGAAAAAACTGCCCAATACCCAGCTGCCTTCAAAATTATGCACTACCTTGCCCGGCTGCAAGTAAGTGGCGCCGAACATGACAATGCTGGAAATAATCTTCTCCCGGCCCAGGTATTTGGCAACCAGATTATCTGCTTGCACGCCATTCTGCGTGGTCAGCAATAGGGAATTCCGTAGCAAATAGGAGTTATCTTGCAACACAGAATCAATATCCTGTGTCTTGGTAGTTAAGATCGCTAAATCCGGAATATAGTTCAAGGTGTCGGAAATACCGATGCGCACCAAAAAATTACCCCTGACCCCCGAGATGGCCAGGCCATCTTCTTTAATCGACCTGACTGCCGGGTTGCGGCCAACCAGGGTTACCTCTTCGCCTTTTTCTTTAAGATAACCCGCGACCAGGCAACCTATGGCTCCGGCGCCAATAACAACAATACGCATTATGGGTTTCTTTCTTTCGGAAAGCCGTATTTCCTGTAGTCAAAGCCATTCTGCTCCAAAAGACGGACCATCATGCTGTAGAACGGCGAAGGCACATCGGAAAAAAAAGCCCCCACTACATCCTGCTCCTCTACGCAGGCAGAATTACGCTTGCCGGCATTCTCCTCGGCAGCCTTAGTAACCACGCTTTCAGTAATGCGACGGTGGAATACAGGGATCTTAGAAACCAGCGTTTTAAACTTTTCCTCTGTATTAGGTTCCCAATTCATATGTATTGCCGTTGGTATGGTGATATAGTAAAATTTTACTATATTAATTTTATTGATTATCCGGCTGTTTGTCAAGCAGAAAAATGGGGTCAGAATTATTTATTACGGGGACAACTTACTAAATAAATAATTCTGACCCCATTTTTCAAGCAACGATTCAAGAAAAGACTCCTCTGCCTTAAGCAGCCTGAGATTATGCTCTAATATGCGTAATAAGGCGGGTGTTTTCTGCAGCTCTTTTGTATTGCTTAACCTCTCAATTCCTCTAAATACCTTATTGAGCATGCTTAAGCGCCCGCGCAGCCTGCGCTTAGCTGATGCGGCTTTTAGATAATGCAGAAAGTATAAGCTTAGATCCAAACTGAATTGCGGCCTTTTAAGGACAAGCAGGCTTTTATTCAACAACTCCTCAAAACGCAACCTTCCCCGGGGAGTAAGAGAATAAACAAAACGCTCCGGCCTCCTGCCTTCTTTGCCCGCGCGTTTGGTAAGTAGCCCTTTTTTTTCCAGAACTTTTAAAGGATAATAAATTGATTTTAATTCAACCCCGGCGAAAAGAGAGAGGATCTGGCGGACTTTGATTTTGATTTCGTAACCGTGCTTGGGGCTTTGGCGCAGCAGACCTAATAAAATAAGCTCCTGCTCAATCATCCGGTAACACCTATAGACCTGAACTTCTTATACCTTAACTCAAGCAGCTTTTCCGGATCCAAATCATCCAACTCCTTAAGGTTCCTTAAAATTACCTCTTTAATATTTTGCGCGCTCTTTTGCGGGTCGCGATGCGCTCCGCCGAATGGCTCAGGGACAACCTCATCGATAATCCCCATTTTCAGAAGATCCTGGCCGGTTAATTTTAAGACCTCCGCTGCCTGGGGGGCCTTAGCCCCATCCTTCCAGAGGATTGCCGCGCAACCTTCGGGAGAGATAACCGAATAATACGCGTTTTCCAAGACTGCCACCCGGTCAGCCACGCCTACGCCCAAAGCCCCGCCTGAGCCGCCCTCTCCTATAACAATAGAAATAATGGGAGTGGCAATACGCATCATCTCCCTCAAATTAAGCGCGATTGCCTGAGATTGCCCGCGCTCTTCCGCGCCGATACCCGGGTAAGCGCCCGGGGTATCGATAAAGACTACGATGGGTAATCCAAACTCTTCGGCCAACTGCATAAGGCGTAAGGCCTTACGGTAACCTTCGGGGTGGGCGCAGCCAAAATTACGCTTTAAATTCTCCTTGGTGTCCCTCCCCTTTTGATGCCCCATAACAAGAACCTTCTTTCCTCCTATTTTAGCCAGGCCGCAGACCAGAGCCTTATCATCGCCAAAAAGCCGGTCGCCGTGCAACTCCACAAAATCCGACATAATCATATTGATATAATCCAGGGTATACGGCCTTTGCTGATGGCGGGCAAGCTGCACCTTCTGCCAGGGGGTGAGATTGGCGTAAGTATCTTTTCTTAAATGCTCAAGTCTCTCTTCAAGTTTCTTTACTTCGGAAGATAGATCAATCTTCTTCTCGGAGATAAAAGATTTTAGCTCCTGGATCTTTTTTTCTAACTCAACAATGGGTTTCTCAAAATCAGGTCCGGCCATGGGGATTAATCAACTATGGTGACTTCTGTGCCGACCGGCACAATGCTATAAAGCTCTTCTACGTCGGGGTTGCCTAAGCGCACGCACCCCTGGGTCACCTGTTTACCTAATTCTTTAGGCTCGGTAGTCCCGTGAATTCCATAACCCGCCAGGTCAAAACCCATCCAGCGCGTGCCCAATACGTTCTCGGCGCTTCCCGAAGGCACGACTGCCCCTGTCTTGAACCAGGTGGGATTAACAAGTTTGTTGGTGATCTTGAATGTGCCTACGGGGGTGCAATTATTCTTGCCCGTGGATACAACATATGTCTTGATCACCTCTTCATCGCTTTTAAGCAACAGCATATTCTGGGATTTATCTACCAGGATGCTAAAAGGCGCGCTCCAGATCTTTATCTTGCGGCCGGGAATTATAAGCGCATCGCTGATATTATTACTTTTCATAATAAGTTCTAAGGTAGTCTTATGCTCCCTGGCGATTTTATTAAGGGTGTCGCCTGGTTTTATCTGATAGGTTATGCTTTTAGGCGTAATTGCCGGAGAAAATAACAATTTGATGTTCATATCTTCTGCCTTTTTCTGCCAGGCGGCCACATCTAAGGATTCAGGAAAATCATTCACCAGTTTCTGATATAATACCTTGGCCTCAAAC
Source organism: Candidatus Omnitrophota bacterium (assembly GCA_041645145.1). GTDB lineage: Bacteria > Omnitrophota > Gorgyraeia > Gygaellales > Profunditerraquicolaceae > UBA6249. Next base: position 6,566 of record JBAZQO010000030.1, on the reverse strand, counting down.
AGGCTGCCTTTGGCCTCAAGCTGGTGCGCCTGATTAAGCAAACTGCGCACAGATAAACGATTAGCCGGGTTAACTTTGCTGCCCGTATTTCTGATGCCTAAAAAAGCAAAAAAACCGGCGGTTACCGCTACCGCCAAAACCGTTATAACTAAGATTCTCTTACTCACCAGATCCTCCTTATCTTGCCCAGGATATCAAAGCAATAACAATACCTAAAAACAGCCCTATAATTACTTCTACAGGAGTATGGCCTATCAGTTCGCGCAGGCGCAACTCCTGAATCTTGCCCTGCCAGTAGATATCCTCCATAATCTTATTTAAGATACCTGCCTGCTTGCCTGTTGAACGGCGCACCCCCTGCGCGTCAAACATTACCACGATGGCAAAAGCAAACGCCAGGGCAAAATAAACGCTGTCAAAACCGCATTCCAGGCCAATGCTCGTTGCCAGGCACGCTGCCCCGGCGGCATGCGCGGAAGGCATCCCGCCGCTGCCGATAAAAAGGCGAAAATCAAATTTCTTCAAGCGGAAAACCCCCAGGACCACCTTGATCGTCTGGGCGATCAACCAAGCTGAAATAGTGGTCATCAGGATCTTGTTCCTATATACCTCTACAAAGAAATCTCTCATTATTCCTTGGTTTGGGCAGGGACAACCTCAATCTTAATCTTAGCCCGGGTAGTTGACTGGCCTTGCTTAAGCAAATAACCACGGTTCCCCTCTGTTTCTAAAGCTGGGGTCCTGCGCTTACGGCTGTCAATAAGCGCCCTATTTTCCGCCTTTAATATAGAAAATTTGGCGCTTGTATTCTCGTTGTCCCGGAATAAGCGCGCAATCCTGTTCTTACTGGCCCTTAAATAGCCTTTAAGACTTATATTTTTTAGCGCCAGCTGCTCTTTGAGCTCTTTTTCTTTCCCCATCTGCCACAATAAGTTTTGCTTCTCTTGGGTTAATACCGCAACCTCGCCTTGAGCCTGAATCAGGCTATCTTGAAGCCTGTACCTTGCCTTTAATTCACTGACATACCTGACCAGGCTGAAAACAGTACTGCCTAGCAATAAAATAAGCGCTATATTCTTAACCGCATCCTTATTCATAAGCCTATATTATATAATCCACTGCCTAAAAAGCAAGCTATTTTCTCCTTAAAAACCAGTTAGATTATCAACCCCGGTGCGTCTATTGCCTTAGAAGCCTGCCTTTGGCAGGCAGGGAGGGGTGATGATCTCAAAAACTTACAGTTTTGGCCTACTGGGCCTGGAGGCTTATCCGGTTGAAATAGAAATTGATGTCGCAAACGGCCTTCCGGCAGTAACCCTGGTTGGCTTGGCAGATACGGCAACCAAAGAAAGCAAGGAAAGGGTGCGCTCTGCAATCAAGAATTCGGGGTTCCAGTGGCCCAGCCAAAGGATAACTGTAAATCTTACCCCTTCTGACATTAAAAAGGAGGGCACTTGTTTTGACCTGGCTATTGCCCTGGGGATCCTGGCGGCAACAGGGCAAATCAATAGCGCGCCCCTTAAAGATTATTCTTTTCTGGGAGAATTGTCCCTGAATGGGCAGTTGAGGCCGGTGCATGGAGTTTTAGCCATAAGCTTAACCATGGCTAATCTCCCGGTAAAAAACCTTATCCTTCCTGAAGAGAACGCTAAAGAGGCCGGGATTATACCGGAGATATCTGCCTGGCCGCTAAAAAACTTAACGGAGGTTGTGCAATTTCTGGCTGATCCCGGCCTTAAGCAGCCCTTTAAATTAACGCTTGAACAAATTCTCAAGGACAATACAAATTACACACTGGATTTCTCCGAAGTCAAAGGGCAATATTTTGCCAAAAGGGCTCTTGAAGTAGCTGTGTCGGGCGGCCATAATATTATTTTAATCGGCCCTCCGGGCAGCGGTAAAACCATGCTTGCCAAAAGGATCCCCACGATTATGCCGGATCTAACTCTTAAAGAGGCCCTGGAAATAACTAAAATCCACTCCGTGGCAGGCACCTTGCTAAACAAGGGTGGTTTTATAGGGACGCGTCCGTTCCGCTCTCCGCATCACAGCATTTCAGATATTGCTTTAATCGGCGGGGGGTCAATACCTAAACCCGGAGAAATAAGCCTGGCGCATTACGGCGTATTGTTCTTAGATGAATTGCCGGAGTTTAACCGCAAGGCCCTTGAGGCATTGCGGCAGCCGCTGGAGGATAATTTAATCTGCGTCAATCGCATAAAAAGGACGCTAACCTTCCCGGCTTGTTTCATTTTAGCTGCCGCGCTTAACCCTTGCCCCTGCGGGAATTATTTTAATCCTGAAAAGGCCTGCCATTGTCATCCCGCAAAGATTAAAAATTATTTAGGCAGGATTTCCGGGCCCCTGCTTGACAGGATTGACATACACATTGATGTGCCGGCGGTAAAATACCGGGAATTAAGCGAATATAAAGATGCGGAGGCGTCAAAAGAGATAAAGCAGCGGGTGGTAATTGCGCGCAGTGTCCAGCAAAAAAGATTTAATTCCGCGGGAATATCCTGCAACGCCCAAATGCACGGAAAATTAATCAGGGAATGCTGCATTCTGGACAGAAAGGCGCAGGAGCTGCTGCGTATGGCTATAGCGGAATTAGGGCTATCAGCCAGGGCTTACGATAAGATACTTAAGGTTTCGCGCACGATCGCGGATTTAGTCCGGGAAGAAATTATCTCGGAAGAGCATATTGCAGAAGCGATACAATACAGGAGTTTAGACAGGGAGTTTTTTGTTTAAACAAATTCTACATGAGAAACGTAATAAGTTAAATCTAAAGAACGATAGCCGATTTATCGCTAACGTAGAAGATTACCGTAAGGACATTGAACCCTAAGTGGTAATACCAGTCTTTGACCCTGTAAAATAGCGCCACCTGTAAGACTACATTCTTAATCTTCTTCTTTCTATCATCCGACATATTTCAATCCCCAACGAATAAACGCCGTATCCCATAAACAAACTTAAATAAGGTGTCAGCACCACAAGATATCTTACAGCTGCCGCTTGCATAAAAAACAGTATGGCTCCCAATTCCGTAAAAAAACCCACCAGAATAAGACTACAAATCCCCACCTTGCCTTGTTTTAAAAAAGTCCTCCATGCGTTCAAAACCAAAAAAAACAACCCAACGAGAAAAAGCAAACATTCCGCCGGGTTTAATTCTACACTTATAAAACGTTGCACGACATAATTTAATCTGGACAATATTGTCGGCAAGGCACTGTCAGGATAATACGCCGCCTGGTGCGCAAAAATGCTGAAGCGTGTTTTGATAATTTCCCTTATTACTAAAAAATGATTAGCATTAAAAAACATGGGATTCAAAGCAGCAAAAACGACAAACGAAACACAAACAACAATTCCCAGGTGCGTCAAAAGAAGAAGCAAGTCCCTTATAGTAACCTTTCTTAATAATAATTGTCGGACACAGATCAAAAAGAGACATACGGCCAAGATCACGATATTCAGCGCCCCATGAATCTTTGTTCCAGCCAAAAGTCCCTGCGTTAAACCGATTGAGAAAGACAAAAATAGTAAAAGCGCTAACGGTCTTTTTTCCTTCTGCCACAAAGATAAAAATAAAAATATTAATAGAAGATTCAAAAGGTGCTCAAAAAGCCACACTGATTCCAATAGGACAAAACTGCTGAACCAAAGGAACATGCCGTTATTGAGAAAAAAATAGAGCGAAAGGGCGGCACAAAAATATGTACCCAAATACCAGGAAAAAATAAATACCAAAATATAACAGAAAGCCCTAAAAATAAGCATCCGGGGACGAAGTATAGAAATCATTTCTCTGACATAGGGAAAGGGATGCTGTTGTATATCCTGCCATCGCTCAAAACCGGAATGAGGCACATTATTAGGCCCAGTAAAAAGGAATAATTTTGTAGGTTCTGCCAACATATAACTATAAGGGCTTAGAAAAAGCGTTAAACCAATCACATAAACTCCCACAGGAGCAGGCTCACAGTTGAAATCACTATGCCAAAATACATTGTCAAAATTATGAGTGATAAAAAATGATTTGAATAATCCCGCATAATAGACGTAAAGCAATTCGTCGGCATCAATGAAGTTCTTTCCCGGCTTTATTCCTTGACCAAAAGCAATAATAAAGCATAAAACCAGAACGAGAAGAACTATTGCTTTATTAAAAAATGATCCACATTTCATTTTAGTAACCAGAAATTGAATTGAAATTCAGCAAGAAAGCCGAACGCAGATTCCATGTAATCATTCGAGACGGAAGCATATGTCATACAAAAAAGAGCAATCAATACTAACGCAACAGAAGACTATAGATCCCTATTGCATTCGTCTGCTTTCTTCATCTGTATTATATCATCTTTAGCTGCGGGATGCTTGGAAATTAAAAGGGGAAATTCTGCGTATTAGGCAAAGAGCTGGAGATTATTTCGGAGGAGTATGTCGCGGAGGCAATACAGTACAGAAACTTGGATAGACAATTATAAAATTATTTAATGAGTATTTACTGCAATGACTGTGCTGACGCTTGAGGTATTGCCCGCGTCATCCCTGACTGTAAGGGTAACGGTAAAATTACGCAAGCCGTAAATGGTGCTCCAATAAGTATTCTCGGGATTTTTCTTGGTAGAGGTATCCCCGTCGCCAAAATCCCAATCATAAGAGACGATCCGACCTGATTTAGAGTGAGATTTTTGTCCGGAAAAATTTACCTTAAGCGGCGAATAACCTTTCACAGGCTTGGCAATAATTACCGCCACCGGAGGCTCCAAGGATGGCTTGACTGCCGGTTTTTCTTCGACGCTAACAGGTTTAATTTCCGTCGGTCCTTTTGCCTCCGCAACAGCAGGGGCTGGAGTTTGCGGCGCAACCTCCGGGGCTGCTGGTAATGCCGCCCCCTGCGGCAAATGCTCACTGGCTAAATCTTCCTTAATATACGCATTAAGTTTTTCCTTTAGACTATCTACGCGGGATTTTTCCAACGCATATCCCTGCTCATCAAGTTTATCCACTCTTGCTCTGTATTTAGGATTACGGTTATATTTATAATCCGCGACGGCAATAAACGGCCAGCGCAAAACACCCCACAGGAAATCCACAAACATCACCGGGGGATCCCAAAAGAAATCTTTTAGGCGTGACTGTATCTGACCAGTCTTCTTGCAGTAATACTCAACCGTGGCTCTGCGGCGTTTAAAACGCTCCTTAGCCAAAGTTAAGTCCGGCAGGGATTTTTCTTTTCCGACAGTATACTCTAAAACAGGCTTTCCATCATAACTGACCAGGTAACCCTGGCTGCCGGAAGAGGCGGATTTCTGAAATTTGTAAGTGGCGCAGCCAGATAAAACGGACACAAAAAATAATAAAACCAGGATTTTTCTCACCCTTATACTCCTCTTCCTTGTTCTTATATTTAATTTTTGCTATTGGCGCATTAAAGCCAATGCCTCTGAGCGGGTCTTTTCATTCTCCTTAAAAATTCCCCGCACAGCACTGGTTACCGTCATGGTCCCGGGCGTACGCACCCCGCGCATAGACATGCAAAGATGCTCTGCCTCAATAACCACCATAACCCCCAGAGGTTTTAACTTACCCATCACGATCTCGGCAATCTGCGTAGTTAATCTCTCCTGCACCTGCGGCCGGCGCGCCAGGATATCCACCACCCGGGCAAGTTTGCTTAATCCGGTTACCCGGCCGTTTTTAGGGATATAGGCGATATTGGCCCTGCCCAAAAACGGCAGCAGATGATGCTCGCACACACTATATAATGGTATGCCGCGCAGCAAGATAATCTCATGGTGCTTCTGATCCAGGATTACCTCAAGCTCTTTCTCGGGATTTTGCTTTATCCCGGAGAAAATCTCTTCATACATCTCCGCTACCCTGCGGGGTGTCTCAAGCAGGTCTTTTTTCCTGGGGTTCTCTCCGATAGCCTCCAAGATATCCCTGACTGCCCGCTCAATCTTCTTGCGATCCATAAACACCTCTACTTACCGATACAAAACCGGCTAAAAATCTTATTCAACAGATCTTCCGGGAAATCCTTTCCCAGGATGCTATCCAGATAACCCAGGGAATCCTTAATCCCCTGGGCAATGAACTCCCCGGATAGTCCATTATCTAATGAATTGCCTGCTTCTGCAATAAGTTTTTCTGCGCAAGTCAACGCGCTGATATGCCTTAAGCTGCTGACCATAACCGATTCAGGCGCAGAGACCACGCCTTTATACACCTGGCCGGCAACGGCATCTTCCAGCAGATTAATATTTTTGGCCTTCTTGGCAGAAAGCTCAACCAAACAGGGAAAAACTTTTTTGATTTTCTCTTTATCTATTTTCTGCCTAAGATCGATTTTGTTGATTACCGCGATCACTCTCCTGGATTTTAATTTACCCATGAGCGTATAATCTTCTTTACTTAAATCCCTGCTTCCGTCAAAAAGCACAACCACTAAATCCGCTAACTCGATCTGTTTTTTGGAGCGCTGCACCGCTTTCCTGCCTACCAGGTCTTTTGCCTTAAGTATGCCGGCGGTATCAACTATTCTTACCGGG
>JBAZQO010000001.1:0-67262 GCA_041645145.1 Candidatus Omnitrophota bacterium | reverse complement strand
AAGCCAGGATAGAATGGTCCGACAAAGATCTTTTAAGTTGGAGAAGGGTTAAAACAAGCCAACAGTGGAGCCAGGAATTCCGGGAAAAAAGAAAAGTTGCTTATAATAGAACTTATTTAGACAGAAGTTTGGCGTTCGCGAGATTGGTATATGAGGATCATGGTAGTCTTGAACTATATGATGATGAAAGGCAAGTGTTGCCTCGGCGCGACAATAACCTTTTGAAGTACAATACTCTAGTAGATAGGTTTTTTAACGCTAATCAAAACGCGCTTTTAGAGGCGGTCGTAAACTACAACCATAAAATCAAGTGCATAGGAAAAGTTGAAGAAAAGGTAGATGTTTACGATATTGAAGTGCCAGAGACCCATAATTTTGCTTTGGCTAGTGGTGTGTTCGTGCATAATAGCGCCAAACAAGGCCGTGACCGCAGGTTTCAAGCCATTCTGCCGATCAAGGGGAAAATTTTAAATGTCGAAAAGTCTCGATTGGATAAAATTTTATCTAATGAAGAGATACGCACCATCATTACGGCTTTAGGCACAGGCATTGGTGAAGAATTCGACCTCTCTAAATTAAGATATCACAAATTGATGCTTATGGCAGATGCGGATATTGACGGCTCGCATATCCGTACTTTACTTTTGACTTTACTATATCGTCAAATGCCCAAGCTAGTGGAAGCAGGACATGTTTATATTACTCAGCCCCCTCTTTATAAAATCAAAAGAGGGCAGCGTGAAGAATATATTCAAACTGAGCAACAGATGGATGAGTTGCTTTTAGACTTAGGTCGTGAAGGCCATAAATTATTAAGAATAAAAGATAAACAAACTTTTACCGATAATCAATTTAAAGAGCTATTAAAGTTGTTGGTTGAATTAGATAAGTTAGGTCGGTATTTAGACAAAAAGGGAGTAGATTTTGCAGAATATTTGGGTTTTAGGCACCAAAAGACCAAAAAAATGCCAGTTTATAGGGTAAAAGTGGATGGAAAAGACCATTTTCTATATTCTGATAAAGAACTTGCTGCCCTCACTGAGCAAGAAGGTAAAGGGTTAGAGCAGGATGTTTTGCAGCTCTTTGAATCTCAGGAGGTTGAGGAGGTAGTAGCTAAGATTGAAAAACTCGGCCTGGGGATTGAAACTTATTTTAGCGGCATTATAGTTCCTAAGGCCGGCACAGTTAAAGAAGGGGAGAAAAAATTAAAGGCAGTTTACCGCATTACTAATGAAGAGGACGCAAAAGAGGTTTTTAGTTTAAAAGAGGTTCTGGTGTATATTAAAGAAGTGGCGACAAAAGGCATGCACATCCAAAGATACAAAGGCCTGGGTGAAATGAATCCACGTCAGCTTTGGGATACTACTATGGATCCGGAAAAAAGAACGATTTTACAGGTGATCTTAGAGGATGCGGTTGCGGCGGATAAGATGTTTACGGTTTTAATGGGTGACCAGGTTGAGCCGCGCCGTCAATTTATAGAAGATTACGCGCATCAAGTAAAGAATTTGGATATTTAATATGTATACACGCAACGAAAAAATAATTCCGGTTTATATTGAGGACGAGGTTAAAGACTCCTATTTGAATTATGCAATGAGCGTAATTGTCGGTCGAGCCCTGCCTGATGTGCGCGACGGGTTAAAGCCGGTGCATCGCAGAATTCTTTACGCAATGCAGGAGCTTAATCTCGAACACTCTAAGCCTTATAAGAAATGTGCGCGTATTGTCGGTGAAACCATGGGTAAGTATCATCCACATGGTGATGTGGCTATTTATGATACCCTGGTGCGCATGGCACAAGATTTTTCCCTGCGCTATCCGCTCGTGGATGGTCAAGGAAATTTCGGATCGGTCGACGGGGACGCAGCTGCGGCGATGAGATACTGCGTCACCGGCGACGCCCTGATTGTTACAGATAAAGGACTGCAAAGAATAGACGAGCTGCCCCATCATTCCAAAACAGATTTTCGAGTACTTTCATGCAATAATAAGATAAATCATGTTTCAAAATGGTTTGATTCCGGAGAGCATTTAACTAAAAAAATTACTACCTTTAGAGGTTTTAGCTTATGCGGGAGCCTGAATCATCCTATTTTAACGTGGCAACGCAATGGAACAAAGCCAAAATTAGTTTGGACACTATTGAATAATGTAGAAAATGGCGATTTTGTCGTAGTCAGCAGGAGCGGTTTGTTATTCCCTTCAAGGGAACCTTTATTAAAGAAATTTTATCCAGAACTTCGAAACAGAAGGCAGGGTCATAAACTCCCTCGCGCTATGAATGCAGATCTGGCCTTTATTTTGGGAGCGCTAATTTCAGAAGGTTCTATTAGCAAAGAACAAATTGGATTCTGTAATGGGGATAAAGAGTTTCTACGGGAATTTAAATCGTGCTTCCAGCGAGTATTCCCCGATTGCAGGCTGCATGAATTTGTAAGAAAACCATTGGGTTATGGGAAAAAGAAGTGTACTTATTTAGAAATTCATTCAATGCATGTTATAGATTTTTTGAAAAATCTAGGGTTACGCCAGTTGCGAGCTTATGATAAAACCATTCCAGATATAATTTTTTCTTCCTCGAAAAAATCGGTTGCTGCATTTATAAAAGGTTATGCGGAGGGAGATGGTAGTATTTGTGTTGGCAAGAGAAACCCCGATGTTAGCTTGATATCAACCAGCGGAAAATTGATTCAAGGTTTACAAGTTTTTCTGCTAATGTTTGGCATCGATTCTTCGCATAGATTTCATAAGCAAAAAAACTATTTTAGGTTGTTTATTAGAGGCCGCAATAATCTCGATTTATTTAAAAATCAAATAAATTTTGCTACCAAGAAAAGTCGTGAAAGGCTGATAGATATTTGTAATCGCAATAAAACTGATTGGGCTATGTCCAAGACAGATTTTATTCCCTACATCGCCGACTATATTCGTAAAAAAAGCACACGGTGCAGGAGAAAATATTGGGGGAACATAGAATGGCTAAAAAAACACAACATCGATAGGTACCCAAAAATAGAAAAATACTGGCCTAGGCTAAGAAGGGCTCTTGATAAAGACGATGTTAGTTTGTTTGAGGGTTTGATAAAAAATAGATATATCTTTGATAAAATTGTTTCGATAGAAGATGCCGGTAAGAAAAGAGTCTATTCAATTAAAGTGGATAGTCCATGTCACTCATTTGTATCCAATGGATTCATAAGTCATAATACCGAGGCCCGCCTGGCTGCGGTTTCTGAAGAGATGCTTGGTGATATTGAAAAAGAAACCGTTAATTTTGGTCCGAACTTTGATTCTTCTTTAAAGGAGCCTTTACTTTTACCGGCGAGCCTTCCCAATCTTTTAGTCAACGGCTCAAGCGGTATTGCCGTGGGCATGGCCACCAATATACCGCCGCATAATTTAAATGAAGTTTGTGATGCCATTATTTATCTACTTGATCACCCCGAGGCAGAGATTAAGGACCTGATGCGTTATGTAAAAGGGCCGGATTTTCCTACTGGAGGATTAATCTGCGGCAAGGCGGGGATTAAAGATGCGTATACTACCGGAAGAGGTAAATTACTCATACGTTCCCGGGCAACTGTAGAGCATCAAAAGAATGGCAAAGATTTAATTATTATTACTGAAATTCCTTATCAGGTGCAGAAATCGGGGCTTATTGAAGCTATTGCGGCTTTGGTTGATGATAAAAAAATTGAAGGCATATCTGATATCCGCGATGAATCTGATAAGGATGGCATGCGCATTGTGGTTGAACTTAAGCGTGATATCGAATCCCAGATTGTTTTGAATCAACTTTTTAAACATACTCAACTGGAAACCACATTTGGCATTATTATGCTGGCTCTGGTGGATAATCGGCCCAGGGTATTAAATTTACGCCAGGTATTAGATTGTTATATTGAGCATCGCAAGATTGTTATCCGCCGACGCACCCAGTTTGAATTAGACAAGGCTTTAAGGCGCGCGCATATTTTAGAAGGTTTAAAGATAGCGCTTAAGTTTATTGACCGGATTATCAAAGTCATTAAGACCTCTAAGAGTGTTGAGGCGGCCAAGGTAAACTTAATGAAGGAGTTTGAGCTTTCGGAGTTGCAGTCGCAGGCAATTCTTGAAATGCAGTTGCAGCGCTTAACTGCTCTTGAGCGCGATAAAATTGACGCGGAGTATGCCGAGCTTTTAAAGAAAATTGAAATCTGCCGGGCGATCTTAGGTTCGGATAAAAAAATTGAAGGGATTATTAAGGAAGAGCTGGATAATTTAAAGAAAAAATATGGTGACCAAAGGCGTACAGATATAGTGGGTGAAGCAGAAGAGTTGGAGGTTGAGGATTTAATTGCCGATGAGGATGTAGTGGTGACAATTAGTCATGGTGGCTATATTAAGCGCCTGCCGGTAAGCGCATACCGTAAGCAAAAACGCGGGGGCACAGGGGCAACCGGAGCGGATTTAAAAGAGGAAGATTTTAGTGAACATCTTTTTGTGGCTTCTACCAAAGACTACCTTTTGATTTTTACAGATAAAGGACAGGTGCACTGGCTAAAGGTTTATGAGATACCCCAAGCTAGCCGTGTCTCTAAGGGCAAGGCTATTGTGAATTTGGTGCAGATGGAGCAGGTAGCGAAAATTAGCTCTACTATTCCGGTTAAGGATTTTTCACCGGATAAATATTTGGTCATGGTGACTAAGCTGGGGCAAATTAAGAAAACTAAGCTAGAGGCTTATGGTAATCCGCGCAAAGGCGGGATTATCGGGATTACCTTAGATAAGGATGACGCGTTGATCGGCGTGGAGATGACCGACGGAAAACAGGAACTGCTTATCGGGACCAGGCAAGGTAAGGCCATAAGATTTTCTGAGGAAAATGTGCGCGATATGGGCAGGGGGGCGCATGGCGTGCGCGCGATATCTCTGGCTAAAAAGGACGAAGTTATCGATATGGTTGTCCCGCAAAAGGATTCTACAATATTGACGGTTACGGCATTGGGTTTTGCAAAACGCACCACCATTGATGAGTATCGCTTAACCAGCCGCGGCGGCAAAGGGGTGATCAATATTAAGGTTACGGATAAGAACGGCCAGGCAGTAAATTTAAAGACCGTAAATGACAATGATGAGCTTATGGTAATTACTCAAAATGGCATATTCTTGCGCTGCGCCATAAAGGATATCCGTGAAACCGGTCGTTCAGCGCAAGGTGTTCGGTTGATTAAGCTGCAGGATAAAGACCGGGTTTCCTGCGTTGCCCCGGTAATCGCCGAGGAGGAAGAGTAAATTCCGACCCTGTCGTCTAGCCTGGTCTAGGACAAGAGCTTTTCAAGCTCTCGACACGGGTTCAAATCCCGTCAGGGTCATTAAATTTGCCGGCGTTTTAGGGATTACAGGTAGCCACTCCCGACTCATAAGATGCGCAAAATTTTGTTCCAAAATTTTGCAGCATTCGTCGGGATTTCGCTAAATGGGCTTGCCGTTAGGCAAGCCCAGGAGTGTGCTCAAATGTGCGGAATAGTCGGATATATCGGTGAAAGGCCAGCGCAAGAAATACTCTTGACTGGCCTTAAGCGCCTGGAGTACCGCGGTTATGATTCCAGCGGTATAGCCGTTATTCTCCCCGCTAAAAACACTCCTTCTGTCAGAAAGTCTCCCGGTAAGATCAGCGCCCTGGATAAATTGCTTAAATCAAAACCCCTTGCAGGAACAGTAGGCATTGCGCATACCCGCTGGGCTACCCATGGCGCGCCTACCCAAAATAATGCCCATCCGCATACTGACTGTGAAAATGAAATAGCGCTTGTGCATAACGGAATAATCGAAAACTACGAGCCCCTTAAAGCGCAGCTGCTTAAGGAGGGGCATGTCTTTCGCAGCCAGACTGATACCGAAGTCATCGTGCATCTTATCGAGAAGTTTTATAAAAATATTCCATTAGAAGACGCGGTGCGCAAAGCCCTGAAATTAGTCACCGGTTCTTTTGCCATTGCGGTTATCGCTAAGCGTGAGCCAGGAAAATTGGTCGGCGCTCGCTCAGGAAGCCCTTTGATAATAGGAATAGGGGAAAATGAGAATTTTCTTGCCTCGGATGCTCCGGCAATCCTTGAACACACCAAAGATATAATTTTCCTGGATGAGAACGAGGTGGTGGTGTTAAGCAAAAACAGCTGCAAAATAACGGATCTTAACGGCAAGACAGTAATCAGGGAGGCAGTGCGGCTCAACTGGGATATTGAGCAGGCGCAGAAGCAGGGGTATAAGTATTTTATGCTCAAAGAAATTAATGAGCAGCCTAAGATCATCGAGGACCTGCTCGGCCTGAGGATACAAAACGACAACGGCATTCTTTTCCAGGAGCAGGATATCCCGCTTGAAAAGTTGAAAAGCATAAAGAGTATTTTTATCGTTGCCTGCGGCACAGCTTATCATGCGGGCCTGGTAGGCAAATATGCCTTAGAATCCCTCTGTAAAATACCCACGCATATAGATGTTTCAAGCGAATTCCGTTATCGGGACCTGCTTATTGATAAGGATACCCTGGTATTGGCGATCAGCCAGTCCGGCGAGACCGCGGATACTCTGGCAGGAATCAGGGAGGCGAAAAAGCTGGGCGCTTCGGTAATTTCTATATGTAATGTCCTGGGCTCAACCTTAACCCGCGAATCAGACGGGGTGATGTATACCCACGCCGGCCCGGAAATCGGGGTTGCATCTACTAAGGCCTATACTGCGCAGCTGGCCGCGATTTATTTATTTGCCTTGTATCTGGCAGAGGTGCGCGATATAATCCCACAGAATAAAATAAATAAATTACTCGAAGAGTTAAGAGGTATACCTAAGAAGCAGGCGGCGATCCTTAAAGAACAGGATGACATTGCCCGTTTATCCCGCAGGCATTCGCATTTTGGTTCATTTTTGTATTTAGGTAGAAATATAAATTATCCGTCAGCTTTGGAGGGGGCGCTGAAATTAAAAGAAATTTCGTATATCCCGGCAGAAGGTTATGCCGCCGGAGAGATGAAGCATGGCCCCATCGCTTTAATTGATGAATACCGCGCCGTGGTCTGCATTACCCCGGAGTCCAAGGTATATGAAAAGATGGCTTCCAACATCCAGGAGATCCGCTCCCGGCGCGGCAAAATCATTGCTATTGCCACTGATGGAGATTCTAATATCAAGGAGCTGACCGCAGAGGTAATTTATATCCCTAAATGCGAGGAGCTGTTTTCTCCTCTCCTGGTAGTATTGCCGCTGCAGTTATTAGCATACCATATCGCAGTAAAACGCGGATGCGACGTGGACCAACCGCGCAACCTCGCTAAATCAGTAACCGTGGAATAATGTTTTATATTGTCGCCACGCCGGTAGGGAATTTAAAAGATATAACTTTGCGGGCAATCGAGGTTTTAAAAAATGTAGATTTAATTGCCTGTGAAGATACCCGGCATACCAAAATCCTGCTCCAACATTACGGCATCAAAACCCCTACTACAAGCTTTTATCAGCATAACAGATTCAGCAAAGGCGCATATATTATCGGCCTGTTGCAAGCAGGCAAAAATGTTGCCTTGGTTTCTGATGCCGGCACGCCTGGCATACTTGATCCTGGCTATAACCTGATTAATCTGGCGATAAAAAATAATCTGGAAATGACTTTTATCCCGGGAGCCGCGGCTTTTATAAATGCCCTCGTGCTTTCCGGGAAGCCAGCTCATGAATTTTTCTTTGCCGGGTTTCTTCCGAATCGCTCTCAGGCGCGCAAAAACCAGCTGGAAAGGCTAAAAAAGATTGGCTGCACCTTAGTTTTTTATGAATCCTGCCACCGTATTCTAAAAACCCTCCAGGATATCAAGGAAGTCTTTGGCGAACAAGAGATAGTCTGCGCCAGGGAATTGACTAAAAAATTTGAAGAAATAAGACGCGCTAACCCCCAGCTTCTGTTAGAAGAATTCCGGCAACAAAAACCCCGCGGTGAATTTGTAATAGTCATTTAGCAAGCGCTTTCCCAAAACCACCTTTTTGTCCTTGTAATCGCTTACCTATAATATAAACTTATAATATAACCAAGGCTGATAGACCTTTATAAAAAATGAAGATTAAATCTAGTAAATTATTTAAAATCATTGCTATTGCCATATGTTTTTTCATGGTATTTGAGCAATCCGGCTTTGCCCAAATTGCCGGAGAGTTGGATCTCTCAAGCCATTTTCTTGCCCTGCGAAATAGCTTCATTCAGGACAGATTCCGGCCTCTTCATTTAAGGTACCTCTCTTATGACCCAAGCGTCAACAACTTTAATCTGCTTCTAGACAAAGGAGATTTTGTGAAGGGTCTGTCCCCGAAGGGAACTGACCCTAAGGAGAGTTTGCAACAAGAAACCAAAACCCTGCTCAATTATTTTTTCATCGGCATATCCTTGCCCAATGAAGCCTTTTGGGTAAATTTAAGGCCAGATGCAGAAGACAACATTATAGATAGCGAACTGGGCGAAACTGACGTAGGAAAGATTCTGCTTGAGGCAGACCTCCAGCTAAAGAAAGATACCGCTAATTTTACCTCCCCCCAAACTCTAGAAGGAAAAGACTATTGGGACAAGCTTTACAAGAAAGCAGAAGAGCTCTACGGTTCTGAAAATATAACCATTCCTACGCTCACTCGTCCATGGATAGTCCCGGATGAAATCATCATCAGAGAGAGCTCTGACAATGCTTACATCTACAAAGCCACGCTGAAGGTCATGCTTGAGCAAGACTATCTTAAGGATTCATCTACCTATAATTTCAAGGATGAGCGCTCCAAAGCTCTGAACGAATACTCCTCACAACTCATCAGAGAAACCATTATTCCTAAGTTAACCAAAGAAATTAATTCCTCCAAAAGATACGCTCCCTTAAGGCAGGTTTACTATTCACTTATCCTGGCGCAGTGGTTTAAACAGAAATTCTACGGTAAATCAGGCGTATATCCCTACCTCATAGACAGACACAACCTGACTGGTTTAACCTCCAAAACCTCTTGGTCTAAAACAACTTACTTTAATGCCTACAAAGCTTCTTTCCAGCAAGGAGAATATAACATTAAAGAGCCGCGCTACACTCCCTATGGTCAGACTATCAGGAGCTATATGAGTGGTGGCATTGCTTTGGCATCAGTATCTTCAGCGATTACGCAAGGACTTGTACTGCGGAGAGATGCTAAGGCGTTAATTCGGCCATATGGATTAGGCTTTAAATTTAAAGGTGGTATTGTAAGCAATCCTTTTGATGGGGAAACAGAGCTAGCTTCATCTGCGGTTGAGCAGCCGCCCGCCGCCAGCTCGTCGGCGACTTTACAGTCCAAGTCGACCAGTTTTCCCTTAGGTACTATCGGCATAGAGATAGAAGCGGTTTTTAAAAATGATCTAATAAACATTGCTGGGCTTAAAGAAAGAATTAAAGGATTAGAACAAGAGAAGAAAGCACGTGAACAGAGAATAGCTATCTTGATAAAACAAAGAGAACAGGCAGATTTTATATCTAAAACAAAAATAGAAGAAATCCAAGGTAATATAGAAAAGGAAAAACAGATTTTGCGTGATGAAAAAAATAAGCCCTGGTTGATTTGGTTCAAGAGTTGGGGGATGCGAAAAGACACAAAGCAAAATATAACACGAATGCAGTCAGAAATTGATACTCTCCAGTTGCAGTTAGAAAATAAGAAACAAGAAATCGCCAATGAGATTAATCAGCTCAACTCAAGAACAGAGTCGTTGCAAAACGAAATGGACGATAAATGTGTGGAATATCTTGATAAAATAAAGAGCATTATAACTGGGGTTTTGGCAAAATATACTCGGGCGGAAGAGTCTTTAGTAAATAATGATAGCTTATACGCAGAATTAAATGAAGAATTGATAGATAAGAAAATAATGCCGGGGCTTCGTGAGTTAGAGCGAAAAGGAAATATAACTCCTGAGCAGGCCAAGGAGTACTTGGCGCTTGCAAGAGAACAGCTAAGAGAAGGAATTGCCGCAATATATAGTGGATGGGGGGGAAGCCAGGAAGAGAGCGATCGCGTTCGCCAGCGGAATAACAGGCTCGATGAATTAAATCGAGAGTGTAGTTTTAAACTAAGTGAATTAGGCGGACAGATCGGTCTACAACGGGGCGACCAAGATAAAGCATATGGGAGAATAACCGATTTATTGATAAGACAACATGCGCATGAATTGCTCTTGAGTTTTATCAATGCTCTTGAAGCGGAAAATTTACCCATATCTTTGGTGAACCAAGTAAAAGAAATAATCAGAGACACATTAGGCCAAAGCGAAGCTAAACAAAATACAATGAGAAAAGAATTTATCCGGATAGGATCAGGAAATATCACGGCCAATGTTGAACGGCATATTAGCGAACACCGAGAGAATTTGCCGTTGGATATCTCATTGATGCCTAAAGCAATTCTTAAAGATCATTTTATAAATGAAAGCTTCAAGCAACGCTGGAGTACATTCAAGGCTAACCCTAAAATCAAAAGTATGTTTGGCGACTATACGTTCGATGCGCTTGAGCGAACACTTGCTAAGCGAACGGTTAATGATCTGCTTGAGGAAAAAGAACATACAAATGAATCAATCGACTTAGGATATCGATTATTCTGGTTAGCAGAAGAAAGCCCGGGATTAAAAGTAGAATTGGCACCTTTAATTATTATGAATTCTTGGAGAGAGCCGGGCTATTCAGGAGAGTATCCTTTTCTCCCAGGGCGGGTGACCTATTTCATATTGTCTCTGACTGAAAGCGAACGAATTACCTTAAAGCAGAAAAATATCCCGGGTTTAATAGAAATCATTGAGACAGTACGCACTCACCCTAATACTTATAGCGCGTTGATGATTGACAATCCTGAATGGAAACGATTAAAAGAAGCGTTTGAGAAAAGGTATTTTTCTCCTAACATAGACAAATTTGATGAGTTAATGTTTGCTTATCAAGAAGGCAGAGAGGAGACAATTTGGGAAATAGGAAGAAGAGACACAGTTTTATCTTTGCGGGAAGCGATTGAGAGCGCCTGTAAAGATATCGGTATGCAGCCAGGTATTGTTAAGGATAGAACAATGTCCGCATCTCTTGTAGACAATCCTATTTATAAGCAAATTAAGCAAAATTTAGCAGAGATGTGTATAACTTTCCTCCGGGAGAGAGATGGGAGAGGAGGATATAATGAAGCTAAACAGTTTTTTGTTATGGCGCTTCTCGAGCGCCTCAAGGATGTAAATTTGAGCCTAGGATACGCAATTATGGAAGATATTTTACGGACTTCGCGTAATCATCGGTTGCAGGCAGAGCTTTTAGACATGGTCGTCTTTAAATCACGATACTTCGATGATCCGAATAACTTTGCCGCTGTGGAGGTCGTCCTGCGTAGTTTCACACATGTGCCAGATTACCTGCAGGAGAAAATCCGTGCTCTTGCACCCCAGATGTTTTTGGCTACTATAGAAAAGGAGGGTATTGCAGACTCCGAGATTAGTTTATTCATCCCCGCTTTAGGGGATGATTATTTTCCTCCTCACGCTTCCACTAGACAAAAGATTCAGGCCTTGAAAAAAACAATTTCATTTCTTAAAAGAGTCCGCGATATCTATGAAACCGGATATGGGGGCTTCTATGATCCTGAATATCTTAAACAGTATATTATGTTAGCTAACCGAGATGAAATTGTACAATGCATAGAAGATTTGAGACCCCTTGGATACTTGTTCTCTATTGAGCATTATAAGATTTTGCCAGGGATATATGAACAAAAAGCCGACATAATCAGTGCGCTTTACGAAATTAAAAAGATATCCCCCGATTTTCAGTACCACTTATTTTATGAAATAGAAAACAATAAGGATAGCCCGAGAGGCTACGATAGGATTTTTATTATAGATCCGTATGAGAATTTGATGCGATTTTACGCTAATAGGAATGAAGGCCTACGGCCGTTCTTTTATCATCTCTATACAATCCAGCAAGCGCAGGGTTTTCTATCGCAGGCGTTAACTAATGGAATCTTGAAGTGGTTAGGCTCTACTGATTATCAATTGAAAGCAAGGTGGGATTACAGGACAGCGGACGAGAAGCACCATGTTTTATTTAATAAAGCCGTACAGATGTTGCTTATGAATCTTTTTGAGCCGAACGGGAAGTTATACGTACATCAAGATTTTTATTTAGATAAAGCTGTGTTGGCATATCTGGCGCGCAGGCCAGACAAGATTAATGAAATCGTATCTCTATCGGAATACGCACCAAATCTTTTTAGTCTTTTGCAAGTTGGTGGCCCTTTACATGAAAACCGCATGCTTATCATGCAGGATATTTTCTCCAATGATAATGCGGTAGCTAGAGCCCAGGTAATTGAATCAATATTTACGAAGCCCACAGCGTATTGGCAGCAATTGTTTCTTTTTGCTGAGACGCGGCTTGGTTCGCAATTAAGATCTGCTGCGTCTGAGTATCCGTTAACTGAGATAGCATTTGAAGATGGGACAGTTGTTCCTTTGACTGATATTGTCGCAGAACATATAGCGGCTAAACAGAACAATCCGAACACAAAGACGCGATTAGAGGGCATAGTTGTTAATCAGTCCTTGATTACCCAGCTAGAGTCTGGACAAATTCATTCTATTCCATTTTCGGAACTGGAAACTGACTATAAGCCGTGGATTTTTCGGCACTATTTAAAACAAACAATAGAAACAAGTCAGGACGAGAAAAGTAAAGCCGAAGCAGATGCACGAAACCGGCAAGTCGTCATTAAGAAATTAAGTTTGCAAGACGGAGATTATTTGCATGGTTCGACAGTTGATGTCCTTGAATCTGTGCTTAGAAACGGCAATCTTCCTAGAGAGGCATTGGGTGAAGGAGCGACAACCGATTCATATCCATTCCATGTAGATTTCACCCGTCTTACGCGGGATTTTATAGGGCTGCACCAGGAGACGGAGCGTATTATCACCGCATCACTTTCAAACGGTTATGGGGGTAGAGGTTTATTAGGGTCAGATGGTCAGTTATGGTATGTATATCATCGCGGAAAGGGATGTTGGGAGGAAGGGAAAGAGTATGGGCCTTCTTCTCATCACTCGCTACTTTTAGGAGGAATGCCAGCAACTGAGATAGCATCAATCGTCTTGCGTAGTCCCGATAAGACATTGGAAAAGGTCAAGAGAGCAATTGTAGAAAATGGCTTTTATATTCCTCTTTATAATTTGCAAGGAACGTTATTATTCAGCGCTGATGAATATGATTCTATCCGTTCAAACTTCAACTATTCAGTTCCAGTTGAAGTATGGGATTATTCTCTAAAGACAGGCGAACAAAAAGGAAGCAATCCCGGAGCAGAATTCACCGTTCCTACAGATAGCGGTCCTTCACCATATTATGTGAAGTTTGCCCAGCATGAAGAGGAGTCACATATTTGGGTAGAGGATTTGGCAAATAAGTTGTACAGAGTTCTCGGAATCCCTGTTCCTGAAACAAAAATCGTTAAAGTCGCCGGAAACTATGGGCATGCCTCTAGGATATTGCCCCTTGACATGACAGCTACTCTCGAGGCACATAAGCAGCTGGTTATCCATGGATTTTTGGCAGATACCTTAATGGCTAACTGGGATATTCCTTACGCTATAGATCGCAATACATTGATTTCCGGAGGGTTGCTCTATAGGATAGATAATGGAGGCGCACTACTTTTCCGTGCACGCGGACAAAGAAAGGACAAAGATTTGTTTGGGCCACAGGCTCCCGTTCGAGAACTCGAAAGAGGTGATAATTTTGAGAGATTAGGCTATGGTATGCGCCAGGCCTATGAAGCATATGGACTAACCCCAAAAGATATTATTGAACAAGGAGCGGTTTTAAAAACACGGCTAACTGATGACGCTATTAACACCTTAGTGGATAGTATACGCATGAGCAGAGTTGACCGGACTTATTTGCAAGACACCTTGAAACATCGAAGGGATTACATATTGTCCTGGATTAAAAATAATTATGGAGAAGTAATAGCTGGTCGGATGCAGCAGCAATCCGCCGGCTCGCCGGTTGCAGGCAAGCCCGCCAGTTCTCCTGTTAGCGGATTAACTATAGCTAAAGAAGACGGGAGCATTTGGTTGAACATAAGATTATTTGAATCTATGTTGAAGGAAGCTGCAGGTAGCGATGCTGTCTTGGTAGGCAGCGCCAGATATTTGGCGGATGAATCGGGGTTGGTGCCCCTAGATTCTATCAGAGATATAGATATTGCTGTGCCCTGGGCAAAACGAGGCGAGGAATTTGGGTTCAAGCGCGAATTATCCGATAAAATTAAACAATCAGTTAGTTCCATGGGGATATCGGGATTGGCTGACAACATGGACATAAATATCCAGGTCGTAAACTGGCTTCATTCTTCGGGGCAACGCGAGCAAGTAATCCTGAACCAAATAGCCATACTAAAAACCGACTTAAACAGCCTCATTGATGTTACCAAAAATCCCGAAGGAGCATATTATAGCCGTCTGATTAAGTTATATTTGTCATTAGAGTATTATTGGGGGAACGATGCAAGATATGTGAAAAATCGCAGAGCATTTTTTTCCTGTCAAAATGACGAACAAATAAAGGATCTCTACGAAAATATCATAAATCCGGTAAATGGCGATTTCTGGAGGTTAAAAGAAAAAGTTGGCAGCCTAAATGATGGCCAGAAGTATAATTATACTGAGAAACGCATATACGGTGAGTCAGCCGGCTCGCCGGTTGCCACGCAAGATCGATCTGCTAGCCTAGAGCAACAGCTTGGGCAAGATGTTGCTATCGCCGCAAATGACAATGAAATTGAAATCAGTCTACTTGGAGAATTGTCGGGCAAACAATATGACCAGGCATTGGCTTTAATTAGGCCATCAACAGGCGGAAAACTATATTTTGGAGTTGTTAATAATAGTGTAGCTGTCTATACGCATATTCGACAAGAAGGAGAAATTTTGAAGTTGGAATATATTGAGAGAAAGAAAAAAGAAGTAAGAAGCTTACGCGAATCCGGTATTAACAATATACCTGCTAATTTTATTCAAGCAGTTGTAAAAAAAGAGATTGAAGAACGAGGTAAACCGTTCAGTGATATTTATACCTCGCCTGTTGTTACCGGAGCTGGAGGAAGATTTGCGCCACATTTCGATGGCTACGAGGATCCAACAAAGGAAATTATTGATGGAGGAGAGCGTTGGCATTGGCGGAGAATCAACGGTGCCACCCTGGAGCAATATGATGCAGTATATGATAAAACTAAGACCGCTAGCCCACTTGAAGAAAATGTCGGCGGAATTGATATGCGGTCATTGTCCAAGAATACGGTTATCCAGCCGATGGCGGCATCAAAAGCTTTAAAACAGGGACTGTCCCCGAAGGGGCCTGTCCCTGTTTCTGATAAAGAATGGCAGGAGATAGAGAGGATGGCAAATTCAGGCATAGCTCCCTCCTGCGAACGCTTAAGAGAATATCTTTTGTCTTTGCAAGATCCAAATAGCCAGGTAGATAAGGTTCTTGCCTGCATTGCGGATATCCTAAGGCAGGAGGAAGAAAAGGCCTGTTACACGGAATCATCTTTAAGAGAAATCCTGGTTCTACTTGAATCGGATAAACCGGTAAATGAATTAAGACTGGCATTAGCAAAGGTGCAGGTTCTCGCTAAAGAGCCACAATTGATAGCTCAATAAAAGGGACGCTAACCTTCCCAAAGGTTTATCAGCCAATAAGAAGGTCTCCAATTAAGCGTCCCTTTTATTTGCGAAATTCGTAGGTAACAGGCATGCCTGTTACCTACGAGCCTGTGAATTAATGGCTTGACAAGCTATTTTTTAGATGCTATATTTATGTAAATAAATAAACCTTTAAGTCCGGCTCCGTGAAGCTGGCAAGGTAAATAAAATGAAAATAAAATTGTATCATTGTAAAAGCATCCGCCAAAATAATGTGGCGGATTTTTTTTGCTCCTAAGTCCATGAAAGAAAAAGCTAAAATACTAGATCAGGAAGGTATTAATCGCGCGATCATGCGCATTGCGCATGAAATTATTGAGAAAAATAAGGGAACTACAGAGTTATGCGTTATAGGCATTAGGAACCGCGGGGTTTATATCGCTTTGCGCCTGGCAGAATGCATTAAAAAGATTGAAGGCAAGGAGATTGCAACTGGGGCGTTAGATATCACGCTTTATCGTGACGACCTGGCTTTAGCCAGCGGCCAGCCTTTGGTGCGTAAGACGGAGATAGATTTTGATATTAATAATAAAAACCTGGTGTTGGTTGATGATGTACTTTATACGGGCCGTACAATCAGGGCTGCTTTAGATGCTTTAATTGATTTTGGCCGGCCTAAGTCCATACAGCTGGCAGTTTTAGTTGATCGCGGCCACCGCGAGTTACCCATTCGCGCGGATTTTGTAGGCAAGAATATTCCTACTTCAAAAAAAGAATCTGTGGAAGTGCATTTGCAAGAATCCGATGGTAGTGATGAAGTATTAATTGCGGAGAAGGAATAATGTTTTGGACAAAGAAGGATCTCTTAGGATTGGAGTATTTAACACAAGAAGAGATTGAGTTAATTTTAGATACCGCGGATTCCTTCAAAGAGGTTTCTACAAGAGAGATCAAGAAGGTCCCGGCCTTGCGCGGCAAGACCGCGGTAAATCTTTTCTACGAGCCGTCTACCAGGACAAGGGTTTCTTTTGAAGTAGCGGCAAAAAGATTATCCGCGGACGTAATTAATATTGCAACAGAAACCTCCAGCGTGCGTAAAGGGGAGACCTTGATTGATACAGGGAAGAATATCCAGGCGCTAAAAGCCGATATAATTATTATGCGGCATAACTGCTCAGGGGCGGCGAACATGCTTGCCCGCGCGCTGGATATCAGCGTGGTAAATGCCGGGGATGGCTGGCATGAGCATCCCACCCAGGCACTGCTGGACATTTTTACGCTCAAAGAAAAACTGGGGAAAATAAAAGGCTTGAATGTAACTATCGTAGGTGATATCGCGCATTCGCGGGTTGCCCGCTCTAATATCTGGGGGTTGACTAAGTTAGGCGCCAATGTTACGGTATGCGCACCTGAGATGCTGCTTCCGGTTGGAATAGAAAAAACCGGGGTGAGGGCTTCCAGCAGTATTGATGAGGCTTTAAAAAACGCTGACGCGGTAAATGTCTTAAGGATGCAGTTTGAGCGCGATGAAGGCGCGGCATTCCCCGAGCAGCTGGATTATTTTAAGAGGTTCGGGATTACCGGAGAAAGATTAGCCAAGGCCAAAAAAGATATAGTTGTTATGCACCCCGGCCCGATTAACCGGGGGATTGAGATGTCCAGCGAAGTAGCGGATGGGGCAAATTCGGTGATTTTAGAGCAGGTAACCAATGGTATTGCCGTAAGAATGGCGGTTTTATTCCTGGTAGCCCAGGCAAGGGAAGCAAAAACATGAGTATACTGGTTAAAGGCGGAAGGGTAATTGACCCGGCGAAAAAAATTGACGCCCTGCTGGATATTTTAATTGAGGATAAAAAAATATCCAAGGTTGCCAAAAATATTAAAGCGCAGGCAGATAGCGTAATTGATGCGGCAGGTAAAATTGTTGCCCCGGGGATCATTGATATGCACGTGCATCTGCGCCAGCCCGGAAGAGAAGATAAAGAGACAGTGGCTACTGCCACAGCTGCCGCTGCCAAAGGCGGGGTGACTACTGTTTTAGCCATGCCGAATACTAATCCGGCTATGGATTGCGCGGAGAGTATTGAATTGTTAAAAGGAATAATCAGAAAAGACGCGAAAGTCAATGTGCTTATCTGCGGGGCGATTACCAAGGCACGCCTGGGCAAAGAATTATGCGAGATCCCTGCGTTAAAGAAAAGCGGGGTTTATGCCATATCTGACGATGGTTGCTCAGTGGATAGCGATGAGCTGATGCTGGAGGCATTTAAGAAAGCAAGCCAGGCCGGAATTTTAACTATCTGCCATTCTGAGGATAAAAAACTTTCCGGCAAGGGGGTAATTAACCTGGGTTTTAATTCTACGCGCTTGGGCCTGCGCGGGATATCAAATGCATCAGAGTATAAAAGAATAGAGCGGGATATTGAGTTGGCAGAAAAAGCCGGTGCAGCAGTGCACATTGCTCATGTAAGCTGCCGGGAATCAGTAGAGATAATCTCTAAGGCCAAGAAAAAAGGCATTAAGGTAACCTGCGAAACTACCCCGCATTATTTTTCTCTTACTGAGGATGCTCTTTTAGGGTATGATACAAATATGAAGATGAATCCACCTTTAAGAAGCAAAGAGGACCTCGCGGCGATAAAACAGGGATTAAAAGACGGGACCATTGACGCGATTGCTTCCGATCATGCCCCGCATACGGAGAATGAAAAGGATATTGAGTTTGAGCGCGCGGAGTTCGGGGTGGTTGGTTTAGAAACCGAATTAGCCGTGGGTGTAACCGAGCTGGTTCATCTTAAGGTATTGGACTGGGGGAAACTGTTTGAAAAGTTCTCTCTTAATCCCGCCAGGATTTTAGGCATAGATAAAGGCACCTTAAGTGAAGGTAAGGCCGCGGATATAGTGGTTATCTCTAGCGAAGAAGAATGGGAGGTTAGAAAAAGCGAGCTGATTTCTAAATCCAAAAACTGCGCATTTCTTGGCCGCATTTTAAAAGGCGTGGTGGATTACACGATCTGTAACGGAAAAATAGTATATAAAAAGTAAACATGGAATTTATCGCTGATTTTCATATCCACTCAAAATACTCCCGGGCAACCAGCCGGGATATGGATATTAAGCATTTGGCAGAGTGGGCGAGATTAAAAGGCATAACTTTGATGGGCACCGGAGATTTTACGCATCATCTCTGGCTGGAAGAGTTAAAGCATACATTAGAGGATTGCGGAAACGGCCTGTTTAAGCACGCAGGAATATATTTTATGCTTACCGCCGAGGTAAGCAGTATTTATTCCAAGGGGGGGCGCACATACCGTATCCATAATTTGATTTTTAGCCCTTCATTTAAAAGCGTAGACAAGATAAATGAGCGTTTAAGCAGGATAGGGAACCTGGCCAGCGACGGCCGTCCGATATTGGGTTTAGACGCGGCGGAGTTAGCGCGTATTGTCTTTGATATTGACGAAAACTGCATGATCGTCCCGGGCCATATCTGGACCCCCTGGTTTTCTCTATTTGGGTCTATGTCAGGATTTGATAGAATCCAGGATTGTTTTGAGGAACAGACGCCGAAAATCTTTGCGCTGGAGACGGGATTAAGCTCGGATCCTGGTATGAATTGGCGGCTTTCCGCTTTAGATAAATTCACCTTGATCTCAAACAGCGATTCGCATTCCCCGTCTAAAATCGGCCGCGAGGCCAATGTCTTTAATTGCGAATTAGATTACCAAACTATCCGCGAGGTTTTAAAAACCAAGGACAGGAAGAGATTTTTATATACTATTGAATTCTTTCCCGAAGAAGGTAAATACCATTTTGACGGCCACCGCCTCTGCGGGGTGCGCTTCTCGCCGGAGGAAACCAGGCAAAATAACGGCAGGTGTCCTAAATGCGGAAAACCCGTCACAGTAGGCGTGGCCAATCGCGTAGAAAAACTTGCTGACCGCCCGGAAGGTTTTAAGCCGGAGAACGCCATACCCTTTAAGAATTTGATCCCCTTTGAGGAAATAATTGCCGAGGCAAAAGGTGTGGGTAAGGCCTCGGTAAGCGTGGCAAGGGATTATCACGGCTATCTGGCCAAGTTCGGAACAGAGTTTGAGGTTTTGCTTAGGGCATCAAAAGAAGAACTACTTAAGAGCCTGCCGAAAAAGGTTGCAGAGGGAGTTTTGCGGGTGCGCCAAGGTAAGGTTAATATTAAAGCCGGTTTTGACGGCGAATATGGCACGATCTCCATATTTGAGGATGATAAAAAAGAGGGGAGAGGCGAGCAGCAGTTAAGTTTATTCTAAATATGCGCCTGTAGCGCAACGGATAGCGCACCAGCCTCCGAAGCTGGTGGTGCAGGTTCAATTCCTGCCAGGCGCAAAAAAATATGCAAAAAAAGATAGTCTCAGTGATCGGTGGACGCATTTGTAATGCAGAAGTGGAGCAATTAGCCCATAATTTAGGCATAAAATTGGCTAAAGTGGTTGATATCCTTGTATCTGGCGGTTTAGGGGGAACAATGAAGGCGGTTTGCCAGGGATTTAAAGCTGGAGGCGGCCTAACTATTGGTATTATACCTGGTTATAACAAGAAAGACGCCAATGCATTTGTAGATATAGTTATCCCCACAGGCATGGGGCTAGCCAGGAATGTGCTGGTGGTAAAGGCTGCGGACCTGGTAATAGCCCTTCCGGGTGAGGCCGGCACGCTTTCTGAGATCGCCTATTGTTTGCAGTTTGGGATCCCGGTGATTAGTTTAGGCTCCTGGGATATTAAGGGGGTTATTAAAGTTTCTACGGTCGAAGAAGCCCTTGCGCAGTCCAAAAAAATCTTAGGAGATAATTGATAATGAAGAAAAAGGTGGTTATTTTAGGAGGCGGGCCGAACAGGATTGGCCAGGGCATTGAGTTTGATTACTGCTGTTGCCATGCGGCATACGCGCTTAAAGAGGAAGGCGCTGTTAGCATTATGGTCAACTGTAATCCGGAAACAGTTTCCACTGATTATGATACCTCGGACCGGCTTTATTTTGAGCCGCTTACCTTTGAAGATATCATGAATATTATTGAGTTGGAGAAGCCGTTTGGCGTGATCGTGCAGTTTGGCGGCCAGACCCCGCTTAACCTGGCTGTTCCTTTGCGCCAGGCCGGGGTCAATCTTCTTGGGACAAGCGCTGATAGCATTGATATTGCCGAGGACCGCAAGCGCTTTAAGCAGATGCTGGATAAACTTGGCCTTTTGCAGCCGGTTAACGGCACGGCATTTACATTTAGCGAAGCAAAGGAGATAGCCAGCAGGATTGGATATCCGGTGTTGGTGCGGCCTTCATATGTATTAGGCGGCCGGGCCATGGAGATTGTTTATGACCAGAGCGTGCTGGAAAGATTTATCAAAGAGGCAGCGGAGGTTTCCGGGGAGCATCCTATCCTGGTTGATAAATTCCTGGAAGATGCTATTGAGGTTGACGTTGATTTAATTGGAGACGGCCAGGATTTTATAATCGGCGGGATAATGGAGCATATTGAGCAGGCCGGGGTTCATTCCGGCGACGCAGCCATGTCCATTCCCACCTACACTCTATCCTCCGAAGTATTAAAGAATATCCGCCAGGCAACCGTGGCTATGGCTAAAGAATTGAATGTGGTGGGGTTAATGAATGTGCAGTATGCGGTAAAGGATAACCTGGTTTATGTCTTAGAGGTCAATCCGCGGGCCAGCCGCACCGTGCCTTTTGTTTCAAAAGCGATCGGGGTGCCTTTGGCAAAGCTGGCTACCAAGGTTATGCTGGGCAGAAAATTAAAAAGGCTCGGCTTTACCAAAGAAATTATTCCTAAACACGTGTCGATCAAAGAATCGGTGTTCCCTTTTAACCGTTTCCCGGGGGTTGATATAATTCTTGGCCCGGAGATGAAATCTACCGGCGAGGTTATGGGTATTGACGCGGATTTTGGCCAGGCGTATATAAAGAGCCAGTTAGCCGCAGGCCAGAAGCTGCCCAAAAAAGGCAATGTCTTTATCTCCGTGCATGACCGGGACAAGAGGGATGTTATCCTGGTGGCTAAGAAGCTAAAAGATATGGGTTTTAAGATCTATGCCTCAGCCGGGACAGCCGCGGCATTAGTAAAGAGCAGTATTTCTGCAAAGGTTTTGCCTAAGATCTCCGAGGGGAAAACAAACATATTGGACCTGATGAAGGAGGGTAAGATCCAGCTGGTGATCAATACACCCTCAGGCAGGATCCCCCGGCTTGATGAGGTAAAAATCCGCTCGCAGGTTATTTTGTATGGCATACCTTATACCACGACCATATTCGGGGCGTTTGCCACGGTCGGCGGTATAGAGGTGCTGCTGAAGAAAAAACTCAGAGTCAAATCTTTGCAGGAGTATTATAAGACAAAGAATAAGAAGGGCAGATAACAGGTAGTAGCCAGAATATAGGGAAAGATTATGCCTGAACTTCCAGAGGTTGAAACCATAAAAAGGGACTTAGAAAAGGTAATCCTGGGCAAAAAAATAACCGAGGTTTGCGTGAATAATCCTATGGTTATCCGCGAGCCTTCGCCCGCGGCATTTAAAAAGTCTCTTGAAGGCGCAACTATAAAGAATATCCTGCGCCGGGCGAAACTGTTAATTTTGGAATTATCCAACGGCCAGGCCCTGACAATACATTTAAAAATGACCGGACAATTGGTTTATCCGGGAAAAGCCAAGAACAGCCGCGTGGCTTTTCATCTTTCCGGAGGAAAAGTTTTAGATTTTAATGACCAGCGTTTATTCGGCGAGCTGCGCGTAGTTCGCGACTGGAAAAAGCTGAAATTTGTGCAAGGCCTGGGCCCGGAACCTTTTGATTTGACTTCCGCAGATTTTAAGGATATGCTTTCTAAGAAGAAAACTAAGATCAAGCCTTTGCTTATGGAGCAGGGTTTTATCTCAGGCATTGGTAATCTCTATGCTGCCGAGATTTTATTCCGGGCAAAGATTAATCCGGAAAGATCCAGCCAAAGCTTAACCGGGAAAGAAAAAGAGACCCTGTATAAGGAAACAAAACAGGTATTAAGCAGCGCGATTAAGCATGGGGGCTCTTCGGTAGATAATTACGTGCGGGTTTCAGGGAAACCCGGGGATTATGCGCGGTTTCATCAGGTTTATGGCCGGGACGGTAAACCCTGTTTTGTATGTGGAAACCCGGTTAAAAGGATTGCCCAGGGAGGCAGAGGAACTTATTTCTGCCCTAAGTGTCAAAAATGAAACAACGCCTTAAAATAAACGGGATAATTATGGTCTGCGCCGCAATTATAGTCGCGTTTTTCCCCCGTGTTTTCTTTCGTAACAATGCTAGCGGCACGATACAGGAATATATAGAGATTCTGGGTTTTTCCCTTATTTTCCTGGGACAAATCATCCGCGTTTCCGCGCGGGGATATAAGGCAGAGCATTCCCGGGAAAGCCAGGCATTAATCCAGGGCGGGCCTTATCAGGTTGTGCGCAACCCCATGTATCTAGGTATACTTTTCATCGGCTTAGGCGTAGTATTGGCAGTTTTTAAATTGTGGGTAGCGATTATCTTTCTCGCGGTTTTTGCGATGCGCTATATACTTCTTATCCGCAAGGAGGAAAAGAAACTTTTGGCGGCATTCCCAGACGCATACCGGGAATACCGCGGAAGGATACCCTGCATTTTTCCGAAATTATCCAGTATAATCGATCTGGATATAAGTGAGTATCTGCCAATAAAATTGTCCTGGTTTAAAAAAGAGATCGGCTCGATTTCTGCGCTTCTTTTCCTTACTTTATTAGCGGAATCCTGGGAGGACATCTACCAGGAAGGCATCGCGGCTTATCTTAGGCAGTCTCTCTGGCTGTTTTTTACATTTGCTTTATTTATTATTTTCGTAACCCTGCTTAGCAAATTGACGGATAAAAGGGATGAACCAGGCACAAATAAAAGCTAAGATAATTTCCAATAAAAGATTTAAAGATAATTACTGGCATTTAGAGTTTGAGTCCGGCTTAATTGCCATGCATGCCCTGCCCGGCCAGTTTGTAAATATAAAAGTAAATAGTAGTATTGATCCGCTATTAAGAAGACCGATCAGTATCCACGGGACAAAAGGCCCGAAGGTTAAGCTTTTTTACGAAGTTATAGGCAAAGGCACGCAGATTTTATCAAGCAGAAAGCCGGGCGAGCTTTTAGATGTTATCGGGCCGCTGGGTAACGGCTTTGATTTACAAGCGACAAGCGACAAGCGACAAGCGACCATATTAGTTGCCGGAGGCATGGGGGTTGCGCCGCTGGTTTTTCTGGCCGAGAGCATAAAGTTAAAGAAACCGCTGGTTTTAATCGGTGCTAAGACAAAGAAGCAAATTCTTTGTTTGCAAGAATTCAAAGCTTTAGGTTGCGCGGTAAAAATAGCCACTGATGACGGCTCAGCCGGATTTAAAGGCAGGGTTACAGAGTTATTAGGCCAGGTTCTGCGCCAGGCTCAAGGCGCCAGGCAATTAGCTATATACGCCTGCGGCCCGGGAGCCATGTTAAAGGCTGTTTCCCGGATGGCCTGCGAAAACAATATTGATAGCCAGCTTTCCTTGGAAGAGCATATGGCCTGCGGGATCGGGGCTTGTTTAGGCTGCGTTGTATCTACTAAATCCGGCTACAAAAGAGTCTGTAAGGATGGCCCGGTTTTTTCAGGCAAGGAGTTAACCTGGTAAAACAGATGAAGCCAGATTTAAGCGTAAGAATAGGAAAGCTTGACTTAAAGAATCCGGTGATGGTTGCCTCCGGAACCTTTGGTTATGCCGAAGAGTTCGGGGATTTTATCGACTTAAAAAAACTCGGCGCTATTGTTACTAAAACTATTACTATTAAGCCGCGGCTAGGCAACCTTCCTCCCCGAACCTGCGAAACTCCCTCCGGTATGCTTAATTCTATCGGCCTGGAAAACCCCGGAATAGATAAATTTATCAAAGAGAAAATGCCCTTCTTAAAGAAGCTGGGTATCCCGGTTATTGTAAGTATCGCCAGCGTTGACGACCCGGGAGAATTTACTATCCTGGTTAAACAGCTGGATAGAATAAAAGAAGTTTCCGCTATTGAATTGAATATTTCATGCCCCAACCTACACAAAGAGAGGCTAATCTCTCAGGATGCTAAAGATACCTTTGCATTGGTCAGTGCAGTGCGCAAACTTACGGAAAAATGCCTGATCACCAAGCTGTCTCCTAATGTTACTTCAGCTTCAGAGATCGCTTTAGCTGCCGAAAGAGCTGGTAGTGATGCCGTGGCTTTGATTAATACGCTTGGCGGTATGAGCATTGATGTAGATAAGCGCACCCCTAAAATAGGCTCATGGTCAGGCGGCTTAAGCGGCCCGGCAATCAGGCCGGTGGCAGTGAAGATGGTCTGGGAGGCGTATAATAAAATTAAGATTCCCATTATCGGCTCAGGTGGTATAATAGATATTCAAAGTGCTTTGGAATTTTTTATTGCCGGCGCTACTGCTATAAGCGTAGGGACAGCAAACTTCATTAATCCCCGGGCAAGTCTGGAGATTATTTCCGGGTTAAAGGAATATATGGCGGATAACAATATCCATAATTTAAACAATCTTATCGGAAGTTTAAAGGCATGCGAGAGCTAAGAAAGCCTGAGATTATCCTTGCTTTGGACGTAGATACTATAGAGAGCGCCGCAGGTTTTGTGGACAAGCTTTATCCAAAGATAAAGATTTATAAGGTAGGCAGCCATCTTTTTACTGCTTACGGCCCCCAGATCATTGAATTGATCCATAAAAAAGGCGCCGAGGTTTTCCTAGACCTGAAGTATTTTGATATTCCCAATACCGTAGCCCAGGCAGTGGCTGCGGCAGTCCGCCATAAAGTCAGGATGCTTACCTTGCATATTTCCGGAGGCAAAGAAATGCTAGAGGCTGCTGTTGTTTCCGCAGAAGCAGAGGCAAAGGCAACAAACGCAACCAGGCCATTATTGATCGGGGTCACGGTTTTAACCAGCAGCCATGCAAAACCCAAAGAGGTGCTGGTTTTAGCAAGAAAAGGCATAGAGAGCGGTTTAGACGGCATAGTCTGTTCAGTTAAAGAGGCCGGTCTTTTGCGTAAGAAAATAAAAAAAGATTTTTTTATCATTACGCCCGGGATACGGCCGGATAAATCTGCCGCGGATGATCAAAAAAGAACCGCCACCGTTAAGCAGGCAGTAAAAGCAGGAAGCGATTTTTTGGTAATTGGCAGGCCGATATTAAAGGCGGATAACCCACTGGCGAAAACAGAAGAACTTTTAGGAGATTTATATGGCAGAAGAGATTAAGGATTTGATTGCCAAGATACAACAGGAAGGGATAGTGGCGGCTGAAAAGCAGGCTGCGCAAATAAAAGCTGAAGCAGATTCCAGGGCTCAAAGAATAATTGCTGAGGCAAAAATGCAGGCTGAGAAAATTATTGAGCAGGCTAACTTTGAGGCGAAAAAACTGGATAATTCCACCAACGCCTCTCTAAAACAGGCAGGCCGAGATTTACTGATTAGTTTAAGAAAAGAAATCAATTCTATGCTGGACAGGTTGGTTAAGTTAAATATACGTCAGGCTTTGACCGTAGAAGAATTAACCAGAATTATTAGGGACTTGATTAAGAACGCGCCGCTTTCTTTAGGCAGCCAGATTGTTATTTCCCTTGCTCGGCAAGATAAGGATAAATTAGAAAAGGGATTTTTAAAGCAGTTGGCGGAGGAAACAAAAAAACAGATAATCTTAAAGTCCGCGGATGAAATTGATAGCGGGTTTATGATCAGCTTTGATTCCGGTAAGTCCACCTTTGATTTTAGCACCCAGGCTTTAACAGAGTATATATCCGGCTCCTTAAGGCCTGAGCTAAACAGGGTCTTAAAATCCGAATAAATGGGAGCTTATTATACATATCTGATCTCTAGCCTGCCAATGCTTAGTTTTGCTTCCCGGCCGCCTTTTAGCTTAGAGGACTTCTTTGCTAAGTGTAAGGGGTTAATCCCGGAAACAGAGATTGAGCTTTTGCGTAATGCCTGTTATAAAGAGGCATCTTTTTTAAACGCCGCAGCAACAGGCATTCTGGGGAAATGGGCTAACTTTGAGATAGGCTTAAGAAATGAATTGGCCCGCGCGCGGGCCAGGCGTAAGAAGGTAGATGCTTTAAAATTTACCCGTCTTCCCGATGATCCCGAGGCGTATATTATCCATGTAGCTATGACTGCTTATAGAAGCACCTCTATATTGGGAGCGGAAAAGATCCTGGATCAAGCCAGGTGGAATTTTCTAGAATCTTTAAGCCTTGGCCATTATTTTGATTTTGATTTTCTTCTGACTTATCTTTTAAAACTGAAGATTTTAGAGCGTTGGGATAAAGCACAAAAGACGGATAAAGAACGTTTATTTAATCAAGTAGTTGCAAACTAATATGGAAAAGAAAAGAACCGGGCGCGTCGTAAAAGTTAATGCCAATATGGTTGTCGCAGAAGTCGATGGCCATATTATTCAGAATGAGGTTGCCTATATTTTGCATGGCGCTGAGCGTTTAAAGGCAGAGGTAATCCGCGTAAGAGAAAATCGCGCCGAGATGCAGGTTTATGAAAATACCGCGGGTTTAAGGGTTGGCCAAGAAGTTGAATTTAGTGATGAATTGCTTTCTGTTGAGTTGGGCCCGGGATTGTTGGGTCAGATTTTTGACGGTTTGCAAAATCCTCTTCCGGCATTGGCGGAAAAATGTGGTTTTTTTCTTAAACGTGGCGTATATCTCGAAGCTCTTTCTGATGAAGCGCAATGGGATTTTACTCCTTTGGTAAAACTAGGGGATAAAGTTTTAGCCGGCAGTTGGTTGGGTTTTGTCCCAGAGAAAATCTTTAAGCATTATATTATGGTTCCTTTCGCGCTTTCTGGTAGTCTAGAGGTAACAAATGTCGCTGCGCCAGGAAAGTATAATTTAAAGCAATCGATTGCTCAAGTTAGAAATGCCGCGGGGAGAATACATGATGTTTTTTTACAACAGATTTGGCCGGTTAAGATTCCTATCCAGGCATATGCCGAGAAACTAAAGCCCGGCGAGCCGCTGATAACCAAGATGCGCCTTATTGATTCCTTGTTTCCGGTGGCCCGCGGAGGCACTTATTGCATACCCGGGCCGTTTGGCGCGGGAAAAACCGTTTTACAGCAACTAACCAGCCGCCACGCAGAGGTGGATATTGTGATTATTGCCGCCTGCGGCGAGCGCGCCGGAGAGGTAGTTGAGACACTTAAGAGCTTCCCTGAGATAATTGATCCGCGCACAAACTCACCGCTTATTGACCGCACAGTGATCATCTGCAATACAAGCTCTATGCCTGTTGCTGCCAGGGAATCCAGCGTTTATACCGCGGTGACACTGGCGGAGTATTACCGCCAGATGGGTTTAAATGTTTTGCTGCTTGCGGATTCAACTTCGCGCTGGGCCCAGGCCATGCGCGAGATGTCCGGAAGATTAGAAGAGATTCCGGGAGAAGAGGCATTTCCTGCCTATCTTGAATCGCGCATCGCCTCTTTTTATGAAAGGGCCGGGTTAGTCAGGTTGCATGACGGCTCTTTCGGTTCGGTTACTATCGGAGGGGCAGTCAGCCCTGCCGGAGGAAACTTCGAAGAGCCGGTTACCCAGGCCACGCTTAAAGTAGTGGGGGCATTTCACGGCCTTTCCCGCGAACGTTCCGATGCGCGCAGGTATCCGGCGATCGACCCGCTGATCAGCTGGAGCAAATATAAGGGATTTATCGACGAGAAAAAAGAAAATTACGGGCATGAGGCCTTGCGCAGAAGCTATGAGATCTCCCAGATGATGAAGGTTATCGGAGAGGAAGGGATCTCACTTAAAGATTACATAGGGTATCTTAAGGGTGAGTTTTTTGATTTTGTTTATCTGCAGCAGAATGCTTTTGATGCGGTGGATGAGGCCACATCTCAAGAAAGGCAGGTTTATATATTTGATTTTATCCATAATATACTGCTTAGCGACTTTAAATTAGAGGACAAAGAAAAGGCTTTGCGCTTTTTTCAGAGATTAAGGCAGCTGTTGCGTACCTGGAATTCAAGCGCCTGGATGAGCGCAGAGTTTAGGCAGACCGAAGAAGAGATCTCTATATTACTGGAAGAGAAGAGAATCCCGGAAGAAAAATAAAATGCAAAAGGTATATACCAATATTATTCAGATTGCCGGAGACGTGATCACCGTTGAGGCTGAAGGGGTAGGTTATAATGATGTCGCCCAGGTCTCGGTGCGCCAGGGCTCAAGCTTTGCCCAGGTCATCCGTATTGACGGCAGGAAAGTGTCTTTGCAAGTCTTTGCCGGAAGCCGGGGTATTTCTACGGGGGATAAGGTGCGTTTCTTAGGCCGCCCTATGCGCGTAGGCACGGGAGAGAATCTATTAGGCCGCATATTTAACGGCAGCGGTATGCCTTTAGACCGTGGCCCGGAACTTTCCGAGAATATGATTGATATAGGCGGCCCGCCGGTTAACCCGGTAAAAAGAATCGTGCCTAATAAGATGATCCGCACCGGCATCCCCATGATCGATGTATTTAATTCTTTGGTGGAATCGCAGAAGCTGCCTATTTTCTCCATTGCCGGCCAGCCTTACAATGAACTATTAGCCAGGATCGCTATTCAGGCCGAGATCGACATTATTATTCTAGGCGGCATGGGCCTAAAATATGATGATTATTTATTTTTTAAGGAGACATTAAAGCAGCACGGGGCTTTAAGCCGTTCCATATTTTTTATGCATACCGCTTCTGATCCGGTGGTGGAATGCCTTTTAGTGCCGGATATGGCCCTGGCAGTAGCCGAGGATTTTGCTTTAAAAGGCCAACGCGTATTAGTCCTGTTAAGCGATATGACCAATTTTGCCGACGCCTTAAAAGAAATCTCCATAACCATGGAACAGGTCCCCTCTAACCGCGGTTATCCCGGGGATCTTTACAGTCAGTTGGCCAGCCGTTATGAAAAGGCAGTTGATTTTGAAGGGGCAGGTTCGATCACGATTCTTGCGGCAACTACCATGCCGGGCGATGATGTAACACACCCTGTCCCGGATAATACAGGTTATATTACGGAGGGCCAGTTTTATCTTAAAGATGGGGTTATTGAACCGTTTGGTTCATTAAGCCGGCTCAAGCAGCAGGTAAACGGTAAGACCCGGCCAGACCACCGCGCTATTATGGATACGATGATCCAGCTTTTTGCCAGCTATCGCCAGACTGTTGAAAAACAATCCATGGGTTTTCAGATGAGCGCCTGGGATAAGAAACTGCTTAAATACGGGGAGCTTTTTGAAAAGAACATGATGTCGCTTAAAGTAAATATCCCTTTGGAAAAAGCCTTAGATCTGGGTTGGCAAATCTTAGCGGATTCTTTCAGCCCGGAGGAAACCGGGATCAAGCGTTCAATTGTTGAGCAGTACTGGCCCCGTTAGAAACAATACATCAGAGATACCTCACGGTTGCCTCTGGTAACCTGTTTCTAATGGGGCTGGCTGAAGAAATAATGGCAAAGATAAGGCTTACTAAGGGTGAATTAAAGAGGCAGCGCGATGCATTAAAACAATTCCAGCGCTATCTACCTACTTTGCAATTGAAAAAACAGCAGTTGCAGCTGGAAATCCTGCAGCAGAATTTAATCCTCGAAGAAAGAAAACAATCTCTGATTAAAAAAAGACAGGCGATTGACCACTGGATTGGTTTGCTCAATCAGCCGGAAGTTGACCTGAAACCATTTTTATTGCCAAGCAAAACAAATACCCATTTTAAGAATATCGCCGGTGTGGATATCCCTGTATTTGATGCGTTGGAATTTGACACAGGCGAATATGATTTGTTCTCTACCCCTTTATGGATTGACGCAGCAATCGAGGCGCTTAGGGAAACTATTATTTTAAAAAAAGAGATCTTGATGCGTCAGGAAGGTATTGCCATATTGCGGCATGAACTGCGCATTACGACTCAACGGGTTAATCTTTTTGAAAAGGTTAAAATTCCGCAGGCAGAAGAGGATATTCGGTTGATTAAGATTTATATAGGTGACCAGATGGCTAATGCCGTGGGCCGCTGTAAAATTGCTAAAAGAAAGATTGAGGAGCTGGCTTTAGAAGAGGCGATAGCATGATTGTTAAAATGAAAAAAGTATTTCTGCTTATCCAGCAGAACCATGCCCAAGGCGCTTTGGATGATTTACGTGTCTTGGGGGTAGTTCATGTTGAGCACGAGAATATTCCTTGTGGCTCTGAGCTTAATGAAATCAGCGAGAAGCTAAATCTGATTGAACAAGCCAGGTCTGTTTTATCGGCGGCTAACCAGAAACATCCGGGAAAACATATAATCCGTAAATCAGAAGATTTGGATGCCGTCTGTCGCCACGTCATTGATTTACAGAAAAGGTATGATCAATTAAGGGAGTATTCGGTAACCTTGAATAACTGGATAGATTTATGGGAGTCTTGGGGTGATTTTGACCCTGCCCAGATAAAGGCTCTGCAACAAAAGAATGTTCTGATTAAATTTTACCAGATTCCCAAGGATAAGATCAAAAGTTTGCCGCCAGGTATACTATTAAAGAAGATTTCTGTACAGGGCGCATTAATAAATTGTCTAGTTGTGGCAACAGAAAATATAGAGATTGGTTTTAAGGAATTAGAATTACCTAAATTATCACTATCTGGCATGAGAAACAAGTTTAGTGAAGATACTAAGGTTATGCAAAACATAAGAGAAGAGCTATCCGCGCATTTGGTTTATAATCGTGATTTTATTGCCGTCGAAGAAGCCTTTTTAAATCAAAAAGATTTTTATTCTGTCTTAAAAGGTATGGGGCAGGCAAATGAGATTGTATATTTGAAAGGCTATATACCAATTGATGTAGAAGATATGTTGGTTAAGCAGGCAAAACAAAACGGCTGGGGAATCTTAACCCTTGAGCCCAATGAGGAAGATGCCGTACCAACCTTGGTCCGTAATCCCGCCTGGATTTCACTTATAAAACCGGTACTAAAACTGCTGGAGCTTATTCCGGGGTACCGTGAACTTGATATCAGCCCGCTTTTTATTATATTTTTTAGTATTTTTTTTGGCATGCTTATTGGTGATGCTGGATACGGAGCGGTTTATTTGCTGCTTAACTTTTGGCTACAGAAGAAAATTGGATATAAAGTTAAAGATAAAAGCGTATTTTTTCTCTTTTATAACCTGAGTTTTTGCGCTATTATATGGGGGTTATTGACTGGAACATTTTTTGGCCAGGAATGGTTGTTCGATATAGGGGTAAAACCTCTGGTTCCGGCGCTGCATAATGCGGCCTTTGTCCAGGCGTTATGTTTTTTTATTGGTGCGCTACACCTATCTCTGGCTCATGGCTGGAGGGCAATACTAAAGGCTCCGACATTATCAGCCCTGGCGGATATAGGCTGGATTTTTATTATCTGGGCAGTATTTTTCTTAGCCAAAAGCTTGCTTTTGAGCAATGCTTTCCCATTATTCGGAAACTGGTTGATTATAGCCGGCTTAATTTTGATTTTATTTTTTACCAACCCGCAAAAAAACATATTTAAGACAATCGGCGCAGGCTTAGGTACAATAGCTTTAACCCTGGTAAATAACTTTACCGACGTAGTTTCCTATATCCGTCTTTTTGCGGTGGGTTTGGCAGGCGTAGCTATCGCAGATGCTTTTAACGCCATGGCTGCCGGAATAATTAAAAAAGGCGACTTTTTAACTATAATTATAGCCGCTTTAATTATTGCCTGTGGGCATGCACTTAATATTATCTTGGGGCCGATGTCGGTTTTAGTCCATGGGGTAAGGCTTAATGTGCTGGAGTTTTGCAGCCACGCCAATGTTGTCTGGGATGGTTTTGCCTATAAACCGTTTTGTAAGGAAGAATAAAGTATGTTCCCGCACATAAACTTACGCCTCACTTCGTGACTTCGTACCCCGTAAGTTTAGTGCTCATTTAAAGGAGAATTAAGATGGAAACAGGGGCTTTAATACAGTTTAAGGATTTGGGGTTAGGGCTAGTGCTTGGTCTTTCAGCTTTGGGCTCTGCCGCAGGGGCAGGTGTAGCAGGAATGGCTGCAATAGGGGCATGGAAGAAAAACTTCAACCAGAATAAAAGCGCTTCATTCTTGCTGGTTGCTTTGGTCGGTGCGCCTCTAACGCAGACAATTTATGGCAATATCGTAATGACCAAGATGATCGAACTGGCCAATAAAGGGCAATATCTTTGGGGAGTAGGTGCTTTTGCCGGCATGGCAATAGGCCTTTCCGCTTATTTCCAAGGTAAATGCGCTGCCTGTGCCTGCGATGCTATGGGTGAGACTGGCAAGGGTTTCGGAAATTACCTGGCAGTTTTGGGTATTACTGAAACGGTTGCGCTTTTTGTAATGGTTTTTACTCTGATTATCCTGGGGAAGCTATCCGGATTATAAATTTTGGGCGATTAGCTCAGTTGGTTAGAGCATTTGCTTTACACGCAAAGGGTCAGGGGTTCAAGTCCTCTATCGCCCACCATTAAATTGCAAAATAAATAGTGGACTTTGATTCAAAAGAAAGTATAATAAATTTCTAAAATTTTAGTTAATGCGGGGGTCGTAGCTTAGCCTGGTTTAAAGCGCCTCCCTGTCACGGAGGAGATCGCGAGTCCGAATCTCGTCGGCCCCGCTTAATTTTGTTTTCCTTGAGTTTTCCCGCCGCAAGTGTTAGCATAAACCTAAGTCTTTAAGCGAAGGTATCCCAAAATCCGGAAGATGTTAAGAAAATCCTGGCTTGTTTTAATTTTAGCCCTGAGTTTTATTCCTTGCGCACACAGCTACGAACTGCTGAATACTGAGCATCTGGCGTTGGGATTAGATACCTATTTGCGCACCGACCTGGTAAGTTTTAAGAACGTAGCGGATCTGGATAGCCACAATAAAGATGACCATACCACCTATCTGGGGATAGATTACAGTTTTGCTTTTAGCGCGGATTTTAAAGATTCAGGAAACAAGTTTTTTATCAAGCTTGAGCGCAACGGCCCTTATGATTACAGCGCGCCTATTTTTATCCACAACACGCTGATTAATTCCGGGGGCAGGATTGAGAAATACCGTAACGCAGAACTGCTTCCGCAGATTGAAGAATTCTGGTTTGATTCCCGGATATTTGGTAACTTTGGCCTTAAAGCCGGGCTGTATATCTACGAAGTAGGCAATGGTTTCAGTCTTAACGGCAATTATGAAAATTACGGGATTACCCTGTATAAAGAAACGCAAGATTTACTCTGGCGCCTTTATTATTGCCGCTCGGACCTGGTTTACAAAAATCAATTAGGCCCGTATATTAAACAGGAAAATGAGCAGGGCCAGAAATACGAACCTAACGCGGCTAATTTCTTCTCTACGGACGTTAAGATCACCGCGGGTAAGCAGACTTTTTGGCCGTATGTAGGCATGTTGGCGGATTATACCTCTAATGGCAAGCGGGATAATCTTTTTGCGGCGCCCATAAAAAGAGACCTGTTGGGGACATTTGGCACTGCCTGGAAGTTTAAGGGAGAGGATTTCTCTTTAAAGTTAGAGGCAGCGCATAATTTCGGATACGCCCAGAGCCAGGATAGCGCTTATAAAGATATCGCGCACACCGGATACATGTTTTATTCCGGATTGGATTATGTGCTGGGAAAATTCGTCCCGGAATTGCAGTTCTTGCTTTGCTCGGGCAATAAAGTAACGCCGGATATGGCGGGGGACCCGACGGCACTGTATGTTTCGGGGAAAAACCGCGCTTTTAGTTATTTTTCCCCCACCAACATGAACCTGGGGGATACAATAAGCAGCAGTAATGCAGATATGCTTCCTATTGTAGCGATGGGTGGAGGTTATGGTCTGAATTACGGAGTACCGCGGCCAAAAACATTTTTCTCAGGTGATTTTGAAAACCTAATCATGCCTTCAATAGGCTTTGATTATAATTTTACGGATAAGCTTTGCGTAAGTTTGTACGGCTATTATCTAAGGGCATTTAACCGTCCGGTGGGAACTTTAGACGGCCAGGGGAAATACCTCTCCCGCGACCTGGGATATGAAGCGGATCTTTATATTGATTATAAGATAAACAGGCATATGACGGTTGGTTTTCTGGGTGGTTGTTTTTTCCCGGGCAGGTTTTATAAAGAAAGCCGCGATGATGCAGAGGGAAGCCTGTTTAGCCCTTTTGTGCGCGGGGATGGCCGGGCGAATAACGCTTACCAGATTGAATTTTATGCGGAATTAAAATTCTAAGGAGGATTTAAGATGGTTACTGTTGAAGATTTCAGGAAGTTAGAGTTAAGGATTGGGGAGATAAAAGAGGTGAATGACCATCCGAACGCGGATAAATTATTGATTTTAACCGTGGATTTAGGTGGCCGAGGGAGCATTGTTAAATGATCAAACAATTTGTGCCGCAGGAGTTTTGCCTTAAATGCCGCTCTTGCTGTCGCTTTAAAGAAGCAAATTCAGTGTGGAGCCCATGCTTATTGGATGAGGAGATGCAGGAGTTGGTGGACAGGGAAGGCATACCCGCAGCCTCTATATCTATAGACCGGCGTATCCAAGCTGTGGCTGATCCTGGCGGCGATGGATTTATTTGCCCCTTTTTTAACAACGCGAATAACCAATGCCGCATTTACAATCTGCGGCCCTTTGAATGCCAGCTCTACCCTTTTCTGATCAATCTGCGCAAAGGCAAAGTGCTTCTGACCGTTGATTTAAACTGCCCTTATGTCGTCGAGACAATAGACAGCCCAAAGATGCAGGATTATATTACCTATCTTTCCACCTACCTTAACTCGCCAAAACAGCTGAAAATTCTTAAAGATAACCCGCAGATCATCCAGGCTTATGAAGAAGTAAGAGAGGTCGCTGAATTAAAGCTCACCCCATGAAACTGAATAAGCTAACCTTAAAAGACCAAAAGCTGTTTAATCGATACCTTGCCCAAGGCAGGCACGAACTGGCAGCGTTTTCTTTTCCCGATATCTACATCTGGAAAGCCCTCTTTGATATCCAATGGGTTTTGATCCAAAACAGCCTTTGCGTATTCTTCCGCGATAAGATCGGCTGCTTCATGTATCTTCCTGTGCTGGGAAAAGAGCCAAACCCTTTAATTATAAAACAGGCTTTTGAAATTATGGACGGTATTAATAAAAATAAAGATATCTCCCGTATTGAAAATGTCCGGCAGCAGGATTTGGGATATTACCGCGCCTTAGGTTATCTGGCTCAAGATAAATATCCGGATTATCTTTGTGTGTGTCGCGATTTGGCGCTATTAAGGGGAAATAAATTTAAATCCCAGCGCGCCTCTTATAATTATTTTATCAAGCATTATGATTTTGATTCAAGGGCGTTGCTTCCGGCGGACGCGGCGGATTGTTTAGGCTTATTTAGTTCCTGGGCACAGGCGCGTAAGGGGCAGGGCGGTGACGATATTTATTGCGGGATGCTTGAGGATAACCGTAAGGTAATCAAAGTCGCCCTGGCTAATTACAGGCAGCTGGGTTTTGAGGGGATTGTCGTTAAGGTTAATAAACAAATCAAGGGGTTTACTTTTGGCTATAGGTTGAGCTATGATACATTCTGCGTGCTTTATGAGATAACCGACCTTTCTGTCAAGGGCCTGGCGCAATTTATCTTCCGCAGGTTCTGCGAAGGGTTAAAGAGTTATAAATACATTAATATTATGGATGATTCGGGCTTGGAGAATTTACGTAAAACAAAACTCTCATATCACCCGGAGCGGTTAATTCCCGCTTATATAGTGACCAGGAATGCATAAAGATATTGATGATGTAGAGTTTACTATATTTGACACTGAGACTACTGGGCTTAATTGGCAAACCGGAGACCGCATAGTTGAGATAGCGGGCTTAAGGTTTAAAGGCAAGGAGAGAATCGCCACGTTCTCCTCTTTGGTTAATCCTGGACAACCTGTTTCTG
This sequence comes from Candidatus Omnitrophota bacterium, assembly GCA_041645145.1. Lineage (GTDB taxonomy): Bacteria > Omnitrophota > Gorgyraeia > Gygaellales > Profunditerraquicolaceae > UBA6249. Next base: position 30,567 of record JBAZQO010000001.1, on the reverse strand, counting down.
AAGCTGCCTTTGCGGTAAATAGAATAACTCTCCAGATGCTGCAAAGCGCCAGGGAACCTAAAGAGGTTATCCTGCAATTCTTGGAATTTATCCGGGGCAGCTGCCTTTGTTCATATAACGCGGAGTTTGATTTAGGTTTTTTGAATAATGAGCTTAAGCTCATCTCTCTTCCTGCGGTTAACAATATGGTTGTTTTTGACCTGCTCACTATGGCTAAAAGGCTTATACCGGGCTTGAGCCGTTACGCGCTTTGGTTTGTAGCGGATAAGCTGGGGGTTAAATCAAAACAGGAGCACCGCGCTTTCTCCGACGTGGAGATGACCTGGGATGTTTTTGGTAAACTCAAAGCTATCTGCCAGGCCAAGGGGATAACTGATTTTGCCGGCTTCTCCAACCTTTTTGCTTTTAATCCCGGCTTGCTGGAAAGTTTCAACGAGCAGAAGGCCTCTAAAATCCGGGAATGCATCGATTTAAAGGCAACATTAAAGATACGTTACCTCTCTACCCATAGCGCTGAAGTAACCGAGCGCCAGGTTATCCCTAAAGAGATAAAACAGGATAAGGGGCATAAGTATCTTGCAGGATATTGTTGTTTAAAAAAAGAGGAGCGCACCTTTCGCATAGATAATATTTTGAGCCTTGAGATTGTCTAAGGAATATTCACATTGTATTAAACTTCATTTGTTATAAAATATAATCCGTAACATTCACCCTTAAGCCGTAGAAAAAATGTGGTTTAAAACTAAAATTGATTTTGACCTTGAGCGCAGAAAGTATATCCGCCTGGATACTGTTTTTCCCGTGCAGTTCCGTTTAGAAAGCCCGGATAGGTCGCAGTTTTTTTCGCCATGGCTGCAGGGATTTACCAACAGTATCAGCCGCGGTGGCATATGCCTTTCGGTAAACGGCCTTGCTCCCGATTTATTCAACCTGATCAAAGAAAAAAAAGTTAAATTATCCATAGAGACAGAGGCGCCTTTATTTAGGAACCCGATAGTCGCTTTTACCTGCGTGGCCTGGACAAAAGAAATTCCAGGCTCACCCAACCGCTACCTTATCGGCTTATCCTACGAACAGATTAATCCCTCCGAGAATAACATGCTTATGCGTTATGCCCGGGCAAAGAAGCTGTTTATACCGGTAATAACCTTGTTTATCGCCTGCTTAACCCTCTTTTTGGCTTTTGGCGCCTATTTAAATATACAGTTGACCCAAAAGAATAAGATGCTCGTTGAGGAGCTGGTCGGCGTATTGCATGAGTCTGATCTTGCCAGGCAGAAGATAAACCAGATAGCCCAGCAGAGAGGCGCTTTGCAGCAGAAGATCAAATCGCTGGTTTCACAAATTAAATCTGCCTCCCAGACAAAGAGCGTTCAGGCGCCTGCTGCCGTTGACAAGACAAAGGAATTAAATGGTTTAATTTTAAGGCTGGTTAGGGAAAGGGATCTTTTTCAAGCGGAACTGGCTGCGTTGCAAATTAACGAGAAGGCAGCTCAAGAAGAATCCCTGCGCTTGGATAGTAAAAAGGTAATCCTGACAAAGGCAAACCTGGACAAGATGTACCAGTGGCTTAAAATTCACCAGAATCCACGCACGGGCTTAGTAATGAGTTTTGAAGGAGACAAGGATATCGCCAGCTGGGCGTTTACTTATGACCAGGCGCTGATGATCCAGATTTTTAATAACTTCGGTGATTATGACCGGGCAAAGAAGCTGCTGGATTTTTTTAGCGATCAGGCCAAAAGGGAGAACGGTTGGTTTTTTAATGTTTATTATGCCGATACCGGCTCCCCTGCGGAATATGTCATGCACTGCGGACCGAATATCTGGCTGGGTATTGCCATTCTCCAGTATACCCGGAAAACCCAAGACAGGAATTACCTGGAGATAGCCGAAGAGATTGCCCGGAATATAATCAAGCTGCAGGATTCTGATGTTGATGGCGGTATCCGCGGAGGCCCGCAGATGAGCTGGTATTCCACAGAGCATAATCTGGATGCTTATGCTTTTTTTGAGATGCTCGCTAAAGTTACCAATAAGGAAAAGTATGTCCGGGCCGCGGAAAAAACATTAGGGTGGCTGATGCGCAATACTTATGGCCGGGAGGATCTGCCGGTTAAGCGCGGTAAAGGTGATTCCACGATTGCCACAGATACCTATGCCTGGTCTATTGCCGCTATCGGCCCGGCAAGGCTTAAAACCTTGGGTATGGACCCGGATAAAATAATGGAGTTTGTCGAGGAGAATTGCGAAGCCCAGGTCGATTTTATCCGGCCGGGAGGCCAGACAGTTAAGATCCGGGGTTTTGATTTTGCGCCGCAGCGCAATGTTGCCCGGGGAGGGGTGGTCTCAAGCGAATGGACAGCCCAGATGGCTGTATCATTTAAAATTATGGCTGATTATTATTCTAAAGGAGGACAAACAGCTAAATCCGCTGCTTATCGGGATAAAGCAGATAATTACCTGGCACAATTAGGGAATATGATTATTTCCAGCCCTTCTCCTTCGGGCCAGGGGGAAGGCTGCCTGCCGTACGCAACGCAGGATTTTGTGGATACCGGGCATGGCTGGAGAACCCCTAAAGGCAAGTATACCGGTTCGGTATCCGGGACTGCTTATGCCATTTTTGCCTATTACGGTTATAACCCTCTGGAACTTGATTGATGCAGCGGAAATTAAAGGTTATTTTTCGCAGGCTTTATTCTAAATTTGGGCCGCAGCACTGGTGGCCTGCGGAGAATAGTTTTGAGGTTATCATCGGAGCAATCCTTACCCAGGGTACTAATTGGTTGAATGTGGAAAAAGCCATAGCCAGGCTTAAGGCTAAAAAAGTGTTGCGCCCGGAGAAACTTTACCGGATGAGCCCGGCTAAAATTTCCGCGCTGATTAAAAGCGCAGGTTACCATAATATTAAGGCCAGGCGGATTAAAGAGTTCCTGAAGTTCTTTTTTGAGGTTTACAAGGGGGATCTTAAGAAAATGTCGCAAGCTAACCCCCGCCAACTGCGTAAGCTTTTGCTTTCGGTAAACGGAATAGGCCCGGAAACAGCGGATTCGATCCTTCTCTATGCTTTGAATAAGCCGGTATTCGTGGTGGATGCTTACACCAAAAGAATATTTTCCCGGCACGGATTAATTAAAGAGGAAGCTGATTACGCCCAGGTGCAGGATATTTTTATGCGCAATCTTAAAAATAGCGTGAAGATGTTTAATGAATACCATGCCCTTTTAGTAAGGTTGGGCAAGGATTACTGCCGCAAGCAGGATCCTAAATGCGTAATTTGCCCGCTCCATGGTCAATAAAAAACGCCTGATAAGAACCATCCGGAAATTAATCAGCCTGGATTCCCAGAATCCTCCTGGCGATGAATCTAAGATAGCCGGTTTTGTAGCCCGGTATTTGCGCAAGCTTGGCCTGGATGTTAGAACATATAGCTTTAAAAGTAAAAGGGCCAATGTAATTGCGGTCCTTAATGGTAAATCCGCTAAATCACTTTTGCTTACCCCGCATCTTGATACTGTCCCGGCCGGGAAAAGCTGGAAAACCAACCCTTTCCTGGGGAAAATTTGCGGGGATAAAATATACGGCTTAGGGGCAACGGATTGCAAGGGAAATGTCGCCTGCGCTATGGAGGCTATCCATAGTCTGGTTGAAGAGGGCGCTAAACTTAATTATAATCTGGTTTTTGCTGCTACTGCCGATGAGGAAAGTGGCTCATTCCTGGGGCTGATACCTTTGCTGGAGCGCTTGATCTTAAAAGTAGATGCGGCAGTAGTTCTGGATGCTGATGATTTCGAGATCGTGGTCACGCAGAAAGGGTTGATGCATCTAAAAGTATCCATTAAAGGTAAAAAAGCGCACGGGGCCTATCCTTGGCTGGGGGTTAATGCCATAGAGATGGCAGCCAGGATAATTACCGACCTTAAAAATCAAAAAATAAGTTATCAAAAGAACAAATATTTGCGGGAACCTACGGTTAATGTCGGCACCATAAAAGGCGGGGATAAAGTAAATGTGGTTAGCGACTGGTGTGAATTTGAGCTGGATTTTCGTTTCCTTCCCGGAACAAGCCAGATGCGGATTTTGCGGAACTTAAAAGAAACCATCTCCCGCTACAGCCGTAATTTTAAGGTTGAGATCCAGGGTGTCCAGGAGCCGTATTATATTAACCCTGAACATCCGTTGGTTACGCATTTGGTTTCGGCGATGCGCAAGGCTAAGGTTAAAGGGCGCATCAGCGGCTCGGAGGGAGCAACCGTAATTACATTCTTTAAAGCCAGAAATATCCCGGCTGTTGCTACTGGTTTTGGAAGCGAGGGTTGCGCGCATGTTGCGGATGAATATGCCAGGATCAGCAATTTATATAAAGGGGCAGAGGTTTTAAGCGGGTTCCTTAAGAATTACAAATTTTAATAATTCTTAAAAATCACAAGGAGACAAAATGGAAACATTGAAGATCAAGCGCCGGGTGCACCTCAAGAAGCCTTACCTGGTTGTGGCCTGGCCGGGGATGGGGGATGTGGCTTTTAAGGCGGCCAACTACCTGGTGGAACATTTAAAAGCCGAGGAGTTGGCCAGTATAGAGGCTGAAGGATTTTTTTATCTTACCGGCAGCGTAATCGCGTCCGGCATCTTGGAAAAGCCGCAATTGCCGGAGAGCAAATTCTATTTTTGGAGGAATAAGGCAGGAAAGAATGACTTGATTATATTCTTAAGCAATGCCCAGCCTGATCTCTCCAAAGCGGAGGAGTATTCCCGGGAGATTTTAACCTTGGCTAAGAAATTCCAGGTAGAGACGGTGGTGAGTTTTGCCTCTATGCCGCAGGCAACCGACCACATGCAGGATTCGCGCGTATGGTTTGCGGCTACGGACCAGAAAACAAAAGAAAATCTGAAGAAATATAATTTTAGCGTTTTAGAGGATGGCCAGATCAGCGGGATGAACGGGCTATTCTTAACCCTGGCCAAGAAAGCGGGATTAAAAGGGTTCTGCCTGCTCGGGGATATTCCTCTTTATACCATCCAGATTGAAAATCCCAAGGCTTCAGCCGCGGTGCTCGAAGGCCTGGGAAAAATATTAAATATGCAGATAGATGTGCAGCCGTTAAAAGAGCAGGCGCTTGTCATGGAGAATGAGATTAACAAGCTTTTAGATTTTCTTAAGCTGGGCACTCCCGGCCAATCTTCTCCTATCGGTGAGGAGGAGGTGGAGTTGATCAAGAAAACATTAAGCCAGCTTACCAAACTGCCGGGTTCGGTTAAAGAAAAGATCGAAAAACTTTTTGAGGAAAGCAGGCTGGAGATAGCCAAGGCCAATGTATTGAAAGCGGAACTGGATAAATGGAATGTTTATAAGGAGTATGAAGACAGGTTTCTGGACCTATTTAGGAAGAATAAGGAGCAGGGAAATTAGAAAATGGCAGATCAGATAAAAGTTGTTTTGTTTGACCTGGGGAATGTCCTGGTGGATTTTAACCATAAGCGCTCAGCAGAAAGGATCTCGGGTTTCTGCGCGAGGAGCCCTCTTGAAATATATAACCTCTTTTTTGATTCGCAGGTAACCGCAGTCTTTGAAGAAGGAAAGATTGCCCCGCAGGAATTTTATTCTAAAGTTAAAGAGATGCTTGATTTAAAACTCAGCTATGATTCGTTTGTCCCCATATGGAATGATATATTCTTCTTAAGCGCAAGGAACCGCAAGGTTTATGCGCTGCTTAACCTGTTGAAAGCGGATTATCAGACTGCGCTTCTTTCAAATATCAACATTCTGCATTATGAATATTTGAAGAAGAACTTTCCGGTCTTTGATGTCTTCCATAAGCTGTTTTTTTCTTACGAGTTAGGTTTGGCCAAGCCGGACAAACTGATTTACCAGAAAGTAATTTCAAGCCTTGGTGTATCAGCTGAAGAGATATTCTACACCGACGACCGGCCGGAATTGGTTGAAAGCGCCGCCAGCCTGGGAATTAAAAGCTTTATTTTTAGGGATACCTTAGGGCTGACCAAAGACCTGGCCGGCCTTAATATCATTGCGGTTTAACTCCCAAGGTAATATAATAATAAAATGGGCTTTGAGCGGAAAGTCAATATCCTTTATGTAATTACCAAGCTGGAATTAGGCGGGGCCCAAAAGCAGCTTTTAAGCCTTATTCAAGGGTTAAACAAAGAAAGATTCAACCCCCATCTTGTTACCGCAAAAGATGGCTTACTGCTTGACGCAGCGGCAAAGATTCCTAATCTAAAGTTAACCTGCTGCAGATTTCTTGAGCGCCCGATCCATCCGGTTAAAGACACCCTGGCTTTATTTTCCCTTTATTTTTATATAAAAAATAACAATATAGATATTATACATACACATAGCTCAAAAGCCGGTATTTTGGGCAGGTGGGCTGCCAAGGCGGCCGGTATCAAGATTATTATCCATACTGTCCACGGTTGGAGTTTTCATGATTATCAGCATAAGGTCGCGTATCATTTGTATCTGTTTTTAGAAAAGGCATGCGCGGTTTTTACCAGCAAAATAATCGTGGTTTCCCAATCTGATAAAAATAAAGGATTAGCTCATGCAGTCGGCAGCCGGGATAAATATGCGCTGGTAAAATATGCCATAAATGCCCGGGAGTTCAAGGGTGGCGCTGTATCTTCTGCCGCCAGGGAAAAGCTGGGGTTGTCCGGGGCAGGTTTAGTCGTAGGCACGGTTGCTTGTCTTAAAAAACAGAAATCCCCTTTGGATTTTATAAAATTAGCCAGTGCTGTTAAAAAAGATTTCCCGGATACTAGATTTATCCTCGCAGGCGATGGGGCGTTGCGCAGGAAGGTTTGCGCCCTGATCAAGAAACTTAATTTGGAAGAGGCGGTTATCTTAACCGGTTGGCGCAATGATATACCTTTAATTTTATCCTGCCTGGATGTTTTTGTGCTTACCTCACGATGGGAGGGCCTGCCGATAGCTGCTTTGGAAGCAATGGCCGCGGGGGTTCCGCTGGTGGCTACTGATACCGGAGGTATTGGCGAGGTTGTTGTAAACGGGAAAACAGGTTATTTGATTAAGGCAGGGGACATACAATCCATGCGGAACCGGGTGAGGGAACTATTAGAAGACGCTCGGCAGAGAGATGAATTCGCAAGGCTATCCAGGATAGCCATCGATTCTGAGGAGTTTTTATTAAGTAACATGCTTAAAAATACCGAAGAAATATATTTTAATTTATGGAAAAACGGACAAAATGCTTAAATACCTGATTATCTTTACCGCGGCCCTAATCTCCTGTCTGCTTTGCACTTTCTTAATAGCAAGAGTTTCTTTAAGATATAAAATACTTAAAGTAGGGAATATTCCTTTGGCAGGGGGTCCGGGAATAGGGCTGTCTTTTATTTTCTCTTCGTGTTTAGGTATTTTTGTATTTGGGCTTTCTTTAACTAAGATATTAGCGGTAGCAGGCGTTTCTCTCTTGGTGCTATTTTTAGGCGTAATAGATGATTTGAGGGAATTGTCGGTAACGCAGAAATTTCTGGCCCAATCATTTTGCGCAGTTTTATTAGTTTCATTTGGTATAAGAACCGACATCATTTATTTTGGTTTTTGGGGCAATGCCGTAATTACTTTTTTCTGGATTTTAGGCATGACCAATGCCTTTAATCTGCTTGATATTATGGATGGGCTAGCCGCGGGTACGGCTTTGATTGTAAGTAGCGCATTCCTGCTCATAGGTTTATTAAGCGCAGATTTAAATGTGCAGATCCTTAGCCTTATTTTATGCGCCTCAAGCACCGGATTTTTAATCTTTAACCTTCCTCCCGCCAAGGCCTATCTGGGTAATTCCGGCAGCCATTTCTTGGGTATGCTCATTTCTTGCATTGCCTTAATTACGCATTATGCATCCAGAGACAATGTTTTTGCCCTGCTTAGCCCGGTAATGATTCTCGGCCTGCCTATTATGGATACAATATTGCTTATTATCTTCAGGGTAATCAAAAGAAGGCCGCCTTTTAAGAAAAGTAATGACCATATGGCATTAAAGATCGATGCCCTGGGGCTTTCGCGGACCAAAACAATTTTGATTATGTATTTATTATGTTCTATTTTTGCCGTCTGCGGTGTTGTTTTGACAAGGGTAACCAATCTGTCCGCAGCAGGCATCATTATGGCGGTTTTTTTATTTAGCATAGGCATATTTCAGAGACTGATTAAGATAGAAGTAAATGGCTAAGAAGAAGATTATTATTTTAGGAGCGGGCCTGGCAGGCCTAAGCGCTGCCTGGCATCTTAAGAAAAGAGGGATAGAATCTGCCGTATTTGAAAGAGAAGACACCGTCGGCGGACTGTGCCGTTCCAAGCAGATCAAGGGTTTTATTTTTGATTATGACGGCCACCTCCTGCATTTTAGAAACAATTATACGCTGCAATTGGCCAGAAGGCTATTGAAAGGTAATCTGGCGCGCCATGAAAGGAGCGCCTGGGTCAATAATTTCGGGATTTTTAGCCGCTACCCCTTTCAGGCTAATCTCTGCGCCTTACCTGGGCCAATAGCCTGGGAATGCTTATGGGAATTTATCTGGGCCGGCAAGTTCCCCAGGAGAGGTAATAGCCAGGCAGATTTCTTAAAATGGATAAATGCTACCTTTGGCAAAGGCATAGCCAGGCATTTTATGATCCCTTATAACAGTAAATTCTGGACAGTTCCTTTAAGCCGGATGGCTTGTCCGTGGTCAGAAAGATTTATTCCCCAGCCCAGCCTAGCCGATATGGTTAACGGGTTCTTTGCGGAAAACAGAGACCGTTTTGGTTATAACGCCACTTTTTGGTATCCCGGAAAAGGGGGGATCGCTCAGCTTGCTGGTGCATTTGAAAAACAAATAGGCTATGTCTCCAAGAATTGTTGCGTTAGCGGGATTGATCTTAAGAAAAAGGAGATAACCATCAAAGGCGCTGGTTCGGAAAGATTTGATACCCTGATTTTGACGATACCTCTACCCGAATTGATAAAGATAATTAAGCCGCTGCCTGATAAAATTATTAACAGCCTTAAAAAGCTGCGCTGGAATTCGATTTTTAATTTGAATCTTGGCGTAGAAGGAAGCTGCCAGGATAATAAGCACTGGGTGTACTTCCCGCGCAAAGAAACCATTTTTTTCAGGGTTGGATTCTTCCATAATTTTTCTCATAATAATGCTCCTGGCGGTACAAGCTCTTTATATGCGGAGGTTTCATATTCAAAAAGCAAACCTATCAACAGGGAAAATATTGTTAAACGGGTTTTAAATGACCTCCATAGAACCGGGATCTTAAGTAAAAAAAACAGGATAGCGGTTCTGGATACAAACGATATAAAATACGGGTATCCCATTTATGATCAATATTATTCCCGGGCAACCGCGGGAATAAAAGAATTCTTGTCGCGCAACAATATAATTGCCTGCGGCCGTTACGGAAGCTGGGAGTATATGTCTATGGAGGATGCGATACTTGACGGCAGGAGGGCAGCCGGGGAAATCAAATTATGAAGAAGGCAATTGAATATTCACTGTTTTTGGTTTTGTTAGCGATCTTCGCATACTCGGCCTGGGGTAAGCTGGGGGCATTCTTTTGTAACCAGGGAAATTATTATTTTGAACACCGGGATTACAAAAAAGCAGAGGCCGCTTACAGAAACTCTCTGAGGATTAATCCCAAAGCCTGGATGGCGCATTTAGGGTTGGCAGATCTTTATTTGGAAAGTAAGGATTACCAGACTTCAGCCCGGGAATACAAAAAAGCGCTGGGTATTAATCCTCTTTGCGCCAGGGCGTATGATTCTTTAGCCCGCATCTATCATGAGGAGGGAAATTACGCGGAAGCGCTGAGGATTTTACTCCAGGGGCAGAAGGAAAATCCGTCAGATGAAAGAATAAAGGAGTCATTCAAAAACTGCTGCGATACCTATTTTGCCGGCGCCTTAGGCACGAGCGCAGGGTTGCACCTGGCGCAGAAGAATAAAGAGGCGATCTCTATACTGGAGAATGTTCTTCTCTTCTGCCCGGGGAACGTCTTGGCGTATTATACCTTGGGCTATTATTATCTCTCCGGGCAGGATTACAATAATGCCGAAATAAACCTGAATAAATCTATCACAATAGATCCGCAGTTTCGCCATGCTTACAGATTGCTTTCTGACATCTATTTTAGAAAAAGAGATATTGAGAAGGCAGTTTTCTACGCGCAAAAGACAATATCTTTGGATAGCGACGACGCATCCAGTTACAATGAGCTGGGATTATTATTGATGCGCCTTGAACGTTACAGAGAAGCGCTGCCTTATTTACAGAAGGCAGTCAGCCTGGCTCCGGATAATGTGGATTATATTTATAGCCTGGGGAGTGTATATCGCGATGACAAAATGTTTAATCAGGCAATATTGGAGTATAATAAGGTGAGGGTGTTAAAAAATGATTATCCCAATTTACATAATGACTTGGCTGATATTTATGTTAACTTGGGCAGAGGTGAACAGGCGCTTGCGGAATACCGGCAAGAAGCAAAGTATTGCCGGGAAAAACTCAAAAACTCACCTGCAGATCCTGCTCTATTGAATAATTATGCCTACGCGTTAAATGGCGCCGGCGAATCAAGCAGGGCGCGGGAAATAGCAGAAGGTTTGGTTTCTACGTATCCCCGCTACAGGCAGGCGCGTCTTACTATATCTAAGATATACGAAAAAATGGATAAACATGATTTAGCATTAAATAGTTTAGAAAAAGCAAAGCAGCTTTCCTCAGGCAAAAGTTTTATAGACAATGAAATATCCAGGTTGAACAAAGGCCCTAAGCTGTAGGGAGCGGAATGCCCGTAAAATTAATTATAAAAAGAATTCAGAAAATATATTCTTACCGGCGCTCTTTATGGAGCATGTCATTAAAGCAATTTAAGGCTAAATACGCCGGTTCTGTTTTAGGTTTTTTCTGGGTGATAATAAACCCTTTGCTCATGATGCTGGTAATAACCTTTGTATTTACCGCTGTTTTTAAAACCGGAGTAAAAGATTTCGCTTTGTTTGTGCTTTCGGGTATTTTACCGTGGATGTTTTTTTCCGGGGCTCTATCCGAAGCCACTCCCTCTCTTTTAGTCCAGAAAAGCGTCCTCCATCAATTCAGTTTACCGAAAGAGATACTGCCCTTGAGTTCTGTCTTGTCTTATTTTATGAGTTTTCTTATGAGTTGGTGCATTGTCTATCCGGTATTTTCTTTCCACAATCCCAAGATTATCCCCCTGACCCCTTTGTTGCCGGTTATATTTTTGTTGACTTATTTTTTTACCTGCGGGATTAGTTTGTTATTTAGCGTAATTAACATTCTTTTCCGTGACCTGGAACATTTGCTTGGAATCCTGCTTATGTTTTGGTTTTGGGTCACCCCTGTTTTTTACTCTATAGAGATGATTCCGCCTGAATTCCGGTGGGCTTTTAATTTTAATCCGATGTCTCCGTTTATTATCTGTTACCGGGAGATAATTCTTTACGGCAGGATACCGGATGTCGGGACGTTCTTGGGGGTTATCGGTTGGGCTTTTTTCAGTTTATTTATCGGGCTGTCGGTGTCGGTTTGTCTTGAATCCAGCGCCTTAAAACGTATTTAATATGCCTATAATTAAATTTAATGATGTATGGGAGATGTATCGCATCAAGTTTATTATTGAGGGTAAGGCCTCATGGCAAAATTTCTGGGCCTTGCGGGGAATCAGTTTTTCTATGGAGAGGGGTGAGTCGCTGGGGATTATCGGCGAGAATGGTTCGGGTAAGTCGACCATTTTAAAATTAATTGCCGGAATGTTAAATCCTGACCGCGGCCAGGCAAATATCTCCGGCAGCGTATCGGGGCTCCTGGAATTGGGCGCGGGCTTTCAAGCGGAGCTTACGGGAAGAGAGAATATTTTTTTACAGTCTGAATTATTTGGCTTAAGCCGCGATGAAATTAATAAAAGGTATCAGCAGATTATCGACTTTGCCGAGATCGGCAAGTTTATAGACGCCCCGGTAAAGTGTTATTCGCAAGGCATGTTTGTGCGGTTGGCTTTTGCCATAGCCATTCATATGGAGCCGGAAATTTTCCTGATAGATGATACGCTTGCCGTGGGAGATGAGTATTTCCAAAAAAAATGTATTAAAGAAATATTTAAAGTGGGAGAAAGCGGCAAAACAGTTATCATCGTTACCCACGATATGGCAATGCTGCAGAAACTGTGCAAAAGAACGATATTTTTGAAAAATGGAATGATGATTAAAGATGGAGAAACGGCCAAGGTAGCGTCTTTTTATTCGCAGGCAGTCGGCAGCCCGAAGGGAATAGCCATTGTTGCGAGAAAACAGCTTAGCCTTGTATTCAATAACGGCCGCCTATTGTTGAATTGGGAAGGTAAATTAATCACGTCTTTTCCCGGAGTTTATACGACATTTGGAATATCCGGCGTATGGTATAGTTCTACTCAGGCAGAATGGGATGTTGAGGAATCAAATGGTAAGTTGGTAGCAACGGGTAAGTTTTATCATCTTGCACTGTCTCAGATTTGGAGGATAGAGGTATCTGATAATTATGAGATTAAGTGGGACATAGAAATTGAAACGGAGACAGATATACAATTACACCAGATATACGCTAACGTTATGCTCGTTGACGGCTATAAGCAGTGGTTTGTTGACTCGGAACAAGGAGAATTTCCTGTTATAAAAGAAGAGGATAAGAACTGGAAATCCATATTTTTCAAGAATGGACCCAGTGTCTGCATTGGCGTATATCCGCAGGAATCTGCTTCCGGTAAGCTTCCAGCTTTGTTTTTTGAACAATCCCGCTTAAGATATCTTGGTCAGGGGACCGTATTAAATTCTGATTATTTGAATCCCGGACGTATACTGCAGTATAAAACGATACCTATCTCCAGCAACCCAATTAACCAGCCCAGTAGGTTTATCTGTTTTTCAGGCGCGATAAAGGTTAATATTGCCGATATTCATGATTATGTCTCTAAGATACAAAACGAGTTTATTATTTCAAACAAAAAGTTAAAATTGATATTTGATAATGGCAGGCTAAGTGTATTCTTTGATAACATCCCTTTAACTAAGGCCGGCCATATGTATTCCGCATTTTTTACAAAGCAGAGATGGTTTACTTCAGATTTGGCTCGCTGGACGCTAGAAAAAGAGTCAGATAATATATTGATTGCCCGAGGTAACTGGGATGATCTTGGAATTTCTCAAACATGGCGCATCAATATATGCAATGGTCTTTCTTTTACCTGGGATGTTGATATTGAAGCCAAACGGGATATCGCTATTGAACATCAGCGCCTAAGGTGTTTTTTCCCCGCAGATTTTAAGCTTTTCTTTAGTAAGTTTGTTTCTGAGAAATTCAGCGACACATTTAATGATACGGAGGTAGATTTATTGCAAAGGTGTGTTTCTACGGGAGAAGTGGGATTAAGGGATCCTACGGGAAGTCTCCCCCAGGTCTCTTTGTTTTTCTCCGAAAAATTAGGCAATTTTATAAAAGTTTTTAACTCCGATCATTATAGTAAAGCAAGGCTCTTACATTTGGAAAAGGTTGAGCCGGAAATAAACGTTATGTTTTCCCCGGGTAAATATGAATGCTTTAGGACGCGGTTTGTTTTGGATAGAAACAAAACAACGGACATTGATAAGCTTAATAATATCATCGAAGATAAAAATATCAGATTTGTATTTAATAAAGGAAGCGGGAGGTTTTATAAAAACGGTGAGGAGCTTACCAAGAATATCGCCCTCTATACCTCAATGCGTTCAAAGGGGCGTTGGCATGACTCTTTTTCTTCTGCTTCTTGGAAAATTATCTATAAAGATAGCCAGCAAATTAAAGCTGTTGGCAAATGGCTCCAGCTGCCCTTGTCTCAGGAATGGGAGATAGCGATTAAAGATGATGGGTTATTTGAATGGATGGTCAGGCTGGAAGTAGAAAAAGAAATTGAGGTAGATTGTCTTCAGTCCAATATTATGTTTTCTGAGAGATTTTCTCAATGGCTGGTTGACAAGGAAGAGGGTTTCTTTCCCGAATTCGCAGATGATGTTGATGATAACTGGGATTGTTTATGGAGTGGTAAAAAAGACGATCGAATTATTAGCTTAAGAGAGAATCCTATATATAATTTACCGCGGGTTTCTTTGTCTCTCAAAAAATCAAATCCACAATGGCATCTTAAAATAATAAATTCCGATAGATATCATCGCGGCAGGATTTTACAATACTCTTCTTCCGCGCAAACAAATTTTTCCCCCGGCAAATATCATTATTTTTCCGGTCTTCTAACTATACAAGATAAATAAATGGATTTTACTATAGTAGTTCCTACTTATAATCGAAAGCTCAAACTCAGACAATGCCTCGATTCCTTATTCGCGCAGATTTATCCAAAAGATGCCTTTGAGATAATTGTAATAGATGATGGTTCTAATGATGGAACTAAAGATATGCTTGAGGCGCTTTCTAAAATAAATCCTAACTTGAGGTATTTTATTCAACAGCACAAAGGCCCTGCTGTTGCGCGAAATTTAGGCATAAAATATGCATCTGCAGAAATAATCGGTTTTACGGATAGCGATTGTATCTTGAATAAAGATTGGGTCAGGCAGATGGTTCAGGCGCATAGATTAGAGAAACATATCGCAGCAATTGGGGGTACTACTGAGGTCGCCAGCCATAATATTAAGGCGAAGGTTAGCCAATTTTTAAGTGACGGAGCAATAGCAACCGAGATAAAGGGAAAGCCCGAAACTATATTTTTCCCGACTTGCAATGTGTCTTTTAAGCGAGATTATCTTGTCAATGGTTTCAATGAACTGTTCCCTTTTCCCGCAGGTGAAGATCTAGATTTATTCTGGAGGATTTTTAAAAATGGCGGCAGGCTTAGCTATAAGCAAGATATAAAAATATTCCACGATTGTCATACAAACATCATTTCATTTTTAAAACAGGCGTATATGTACGGCCGGGGGAATTACTTGGTGCAACATGTGCATAAAGACCACCCCCTATTAAAGGAAATAAAGACTCAAAATAACACTTATTTTATTTTTGGGTCAATCATAAATTTTTTCAAGATCCCGCGCTTTTCTTATCTTTTGGGCAGGCGTTTAATCCGGTCGCTTACCCACATTACTTTATATGAAAAGTTCCAAATTTTCCTTTATTTTGCGTTGCATAAAGTGAATTATTTAATCGGTAATACGGTAGAGCATATAAGAGCAGCAAAAATACCGGAGAATGACTTAAATAATGGCCAAAATAACACCGTCAGCAATCCTCCCAAGCCGGAAGTTATTATTTTGGATATTACGCACAGGTGTAATCTTAAATGTAATATCTGTGAAATAAGAAAAGATAAGCCAATCGGGGAGTACACCTCGGATGAAATAAAAAATCTTATAAATGAAGCTATTGGCTGGGGAGTCAGGGAATTTGTTTTATCCGGCGGAGAACCCTTTATAAGAGAGGACATTTTTGAAATATTAGATTTTGTAAAAGAAAAAAATTACCATATAGGCGTGCTGACTAATGGCATTATATTGAATGAATATTTTATTAATAAGTTACTGCCATATTTTAATTCGGGGAGCCTCTCTTTGAGTATTTCACTTGACGCGTTGAACCCTGGAATTCATGATGAAATACGTGGGGTCGAAGGAGCTTTCCAGAAGACATCCGCTGCCCTGGAAAAACTTTCCCGATTAAAGAAAAGGGGTCGAGGTATAAATTTTAACACTATCTCTATAATTCTTAATGAGAATCTGGAAGAGCTTTTGGACTTAGCTGTTTTTTTAAAATCACTCAATGTTAATTCTATCCAGTTTCAACCCCTGCTTCCCAATAATCTAATAATGAAAGAGAGGAGGGGGGGAACTAAATACTGGATACCTCAGGAGAGGCTGGCAGTATTAGATGCGGTAATAGATAAATTGCTTGAATTTAAAAAAGATAATTATCTCCTTGTGCGTAATTCAGAGAATAACCTCAGGCTTGTAAAAAAATATTTCCGGGGGTATTTATCCCAAGGCGATGTAAAGTGCCTTTATGCAGCTAAGACGGTTCTGGTTGCTAACAACGGCGATGTAGCTACTTGTTTTGAAAGTTATGGTAATATCCGGAAAGACTCCTTAAGAAAGATTTTCGAATCTGAAAAGAGTGTGCAGGCAAGAAAAAGGGTCAGGGAGTGCAAAAATCCCTGTCTTTTGCCTTGTTTTTGCGATTGAAAATAACATTACCGCTGGATTATGAATAAAATTGATAAAATAAAAAGGGATTTCGGATTTTGGCTGTCGCGAAAGATTAATTTCCCTCTTGTTCCACCCGATACCCTGCAGATATCCCTTACCAGTAGATGCAATCTTAGATGCGAGATGTGTAGCGTATGGAAGGCTGCAAACATAAGCGAGGAATTAACCCTTAAAGAAATTAAGGATATTCTGAATCAGTGCCGCGAATGGGGGGTTAAGGAAGTCAATCTATGCGGAGGAGAGCCTCTTTTGTGCGAGATATGTTTTGATGTTATAGAATATGCAAAATCGCTGGGCTTAACCGTTATTCTAACCACGAATGGCACGCTGATAACTGAAGAGGTGGCAAGAAGGTTAATTCAGTCTAAGCTTGATGTAATTACGATATCCCTTGATGGCGCCAGAGGCAAAACGCATGATAAAATTAGAGCCCAACCCGGCGCTTACGATAAAATAATGCAGGGAATAAGGCATTTAAATAATTCCCCGGAGGAAAAGAAATTAATCAAGGTATTGATATTGACCCTATCTAATTATAACCTTGATGAATTAGAGGAATATTTCCATCTTGCCAAAGGTTTGTCGGTTGACGCCTTGTATATAACTTCTGTTGTCCTGAACAATGTTAAGTTGTATAAGCAGGACTCTGGGAGCAGTGAAGGAAATTTGTGGATTACTGGTGACCGTTTAAAAAAGCTGGATGAGATGATAGATAAAATCGATCTTCTTCAACAGAAAGGATACGGCCTGAACTATCCCAGTTTTTATTTAATAAAGAAATATTTCAGGAGGGATCTGTGTGAGGGTGATTGGGTTTGTTTTGCAGGTTATCGCAGGTTTGTAGTAGTCCCCGGCGGCTCAATCCAAATGTGCGGCGAAGAAATCGGGAATATAAGAAGAGAGCCTTCGGTAAAAAATAATTGGTTTTCTCTTAAGGCTAAGAAAAGAAGGGTTAAAATCAAAAAATGCCGTAATTACTGCCTTCAGGATTGTCACGCCCGGCAGGAATCAGCCAGCTTAAGGGATATCTTAAAAAATAACTTTAGAAAGCAAAAATGAATGTAGCCTTGGTCTTTCCTCCTCTCTACGGAGTTGATATGCCACCTTTGGGCATAGCATATATAGCCAGCCAGTTAATGAATGACGGATATAAAGTTTCTGTTTTTTGTTTCAATTCTCAACTATACGTAGAGAGTAAAGATAAACAATTTTTGTGGGACTGGGAAAATTCCGATCACTGGGCTTCTTTAGAAAAAATAAATAGAAATTTTAATGTTTCGGATTTGGTAGAAAAATGGACAGAAACCGTTTTGGAGTGTGATCCAAAAATTATAGGTTTAAGCGTTAACAGCCATTCCAGAATATTGGCTAATTTATTGGCGGATGTATTAAAGAAGAAAGCGAAGGATGCCTGTATTGTATTTGGCGGTCCCTTGTGCACGGAGATTATAGAATCCGGAGAGTTGAATAACAATGTTGATGTTTATGTCCGGGGGGAAGGCGAGAAGATCATTAGTAGAATAGCGAAAATAATTGAGCGTGGCGAATCCATAATGGATTTAGCCTTAGAAGGCAC
This sequence comes from Candidatus Omnitrophota bacterium, assembly GCA_041645145.1. Classification (GTDB taxonomy): domain Bacteria; phylum Omnitrophota; class Gorgyraeia; order Gygaellales; family Profunditerraquicolaceae; genus UBA6249. The sequence continues at coordinate 12,717 of JBAZQO010000001.1, read as the reverse complement.
ATTGGTTAATACGGGCACCGGTTTCAAAGATAATGGTTGGGATGCGAATCCTTTGGATGTTGATAGCATCCTGTCTCCTGCACTAAAACTATTTGATCTCGAGCGCTATACTAATAAATTAGAAATCCCGATTATTTTCAGCCGGGGATGTAATTATAGCTGCGCATTCTGTACGGACGCGCCTATGTGGGGAAGGTATCGCATGAGGAGCGCCGATAACATCCTTGAAGAAATGATAAAGCATGGCGAGCTCTTTGGCCGCAGGCGTTTTAAGTGCAACGATTTAATGATTAACGGAGATTTAGAGAAATTGGGGCAATTAACGGATAAAATAATCGCCAGTAAGAATAATTTTGAATGGGGAGGTATGGCCCGGGCGCGGATAGAAATGTCGCAGGAATTTCTGTGCAAAATAAAGAAAGCAGGCGGGATTTATTTTACATATGGCATTGAAAGCGGGGCCGCCAGAGTCCTGGCGCATATGGGCAAGCCGCTAAAAAAACATATTTCTCAAGCTTTACGGAGAACTCACGATTCCGGAATCAGGGTTAATACATTATGGATGGTAGGCTATCCTGCGGAAAGATGGAGCGACGTTATAGAGACTATGATCTTTTTATTTAATAACCGGGAATATATTGATGAGTTCGTAAGTGTCAGCAGCTGTTATATCCCGCATAAATCGCGGTTATGGAGAGAGCAGGGTTCTTTGAATATCCGCTATAATAATAACTCAGAATGGTATATCAGGGGGAAGAACAGCCCAAGGATCCGGGAAATAAGAAGAGGAATGTTATTCGGGTTGGCTAAAATCTTAGGAGTTTATAAGGGCGGTATTTCTTAATATTCTTTTCCTATAAGCTAATGTGAAATATTGTTATTTCCAGAATGGGGGAGTATCATGGTCGTGGATAGGATGGAAGAAATTTTTAATAAGCACAAAAGGGATTATTTGTTTAATTTTTCCCGCTTATTAAATAAAGCAATGGTTGAGCCTGATATGCTGCAGCTTATGGTTACGTCCCGTTGTCAGCTTCAGTGTAAGATGTGTAATGTATGGAAGCAGCGGTTTCAGGAAGAAGCAGGTGCAGAAGACATTAAAAGGTTTATTGATGAAGCCCTATCTATGGGTATAAAGACGATTTATTTTACCGGAGGCGAAGCGCTCCTGCGAAAAGACATATTTGAGTTAATCGATTACGCTGCTCGCCCTGGGATCGTCACTACAATTAATACTAATGGTGGTTTTATCAACGAAGAGACTGCTGAAAAAATAGTAAGGTCAAGATTAAGGAATATAAGTTTTTCTATCGACGGGGCAAGCCCCAAAACGCATAATTTTTTCCGGGGTGAAGGAATATTTGAGAAAGCGATGCGTTCCATTGAGTATCTTAATTACTATAAAAAAAAATATGGCCGCGGCCGTAATAGCGAAGATAGGGTTTTGGATATTGCAATGGTAAGCGTGATCATGAAGAAGAATATGGAGGAACTGCCTGCCTTGGCTGATTTGGCAAGAAAAATAGGTTGTTGTTATATAGCCTTCCAGCCCTTGGTGAATAACGGGGATTTACCCGCACCTTTAGAAAATAATGAACTCTGGATTGAAGAAAAGGATATCCCCAGGCTGCAGCAAATTTTCGATATTTTGATTGCCAAAAAGAGACAATTTTCAGGTTTCATGCATATAGATATCATGCCGGAGAAAACCATCAAACATTTCCGGGGAGAGGGATTTGAGAATACCTGTTTTGCGGGATTCAACAGGATTTTTGTAAATCCGCAGGGAGATATGAGTTTTGTATGCTTACAGTCATTCGGGAATATCAAAAAAGACAGCCTGAAACAATTATGGTATGCAGAGGATACCGGTAAAATCAGGGAAATGATCAAGAATTGTAAAAAAAGCTGCACCCAATTTTGTTCAGAACGCTCACAATCGGACGACATTAGTTTAATTCATGAACAATTAGAGATAGAAATAAGAAACTTGCCTCGGGACGCCCAAATTACCATTCGCAAAGAAGAATACTTTTTTTTGCAATCAATGAGAGGGGTCCTTAATTCAAAGACTGAAGAGCCGGATAGCGATATTGTAAATACGTTAAAGAAATTAGAGAATATACTCAACTCTTTTAGGGGGTCGTTAACAATATCCCAATTATATGGGTTTGGGATTTTTCAAAATTGGGTGGGTAATTTTTCGTTTGAAGAGATTTCTGTTTCGGGACAGCCTAAACCAGGCGTTCCTTTTGAATCAAAGATCAATGAGATAAGAAAAAGAATAAACCTGAAAGGGTTAACTATTCTGGATATGGGTTGTTTGGAAGGGATGCATTCATCTCTACTGCAGGGGAACGGAGCTAAAAAGGTTATCTCTATCGAAGGCAGAAAAGAAAACTTTCTGAAAGCGCTGATCGTTAAGAATGCGTTCAAATTAGATAAATGCGAATTTTTATTTGGTGACGCGAATGAAGTGTTAAGCTCTTTTTCCGGTCATTTTGATTTATGCCTGGCATCAGGAGTTCTATATCATCTAAATAACCCAGTTGCGCTGCTTTATCGAATTGGCCAGCTCTGCAACAGCCTTTTTGTCTGGTCGCATTACGCCAATGATAGTTATCCTATCGCTCCGGCTGAAGGAACCAGGTGGAATAATCGCATTTACCGCGGAAAATATTTTGATGAGAATATCAATGATATTGTGTGTGGTTTGGAGAAAAGGGTGTTTTGGTTATTTGAAGAAGATTTGCTTGCAGCAATCAGAGATGCGGGCTTTAATTCAATTGAGATAATCGGGAAAGAGAAGCATGAACATGGCCCGGCCATTACTCTTTGGGCTACGAAATAGTTAGGGGTAGTTTTTGCGGAGAGAAATGATGAATAACCTGTTTTATTGGTTATCCCGGAAGATGAATTATCCTTTAATCCATCCGGAGGTGGTACAAATCTCCCTTAGTTACAGGTGTAACTTAAGGTGCCGCATGTGCAGTATAGTTGATTTGTTGCCGCCGGATGAAGAATTGTCTACCGAACAGATATACAGGGTAGTTGATGAAACCGCTTCTTATGGGGTAAAAGAGCTGCTTTTAACAGGGGGGGAGCCTTTTTTAAGGAAAGACCTGTTTAGTATATGCGATTATTCTCATGCCAAGGGATTGAGAAATATTATTACTACTAACGGCGTGCTTATAGACGCTGATATGTCAGAGCGGATAGCTGGATCAAACTTAGACCATATCCATTTCTCGCTCGATGGCCTGGAAAATACGAATGATTATTACAGAGGAAAGCATACTTTCGCTAAAACCGTTGAAGGCATTAAATTGCTTGGCAAGAAGAAGGCCGCAGGCAGGAATTTCTCATTGGGTATCGCTGTCACGGTTATGGATGAAAATGTTTCCCAGCTTCATGATATCGCGCAATTAGCCGATGACCTAAACGTCGATGTGATTAACTTTCAGCCGCTGATCAGCGATAATGCCAATTTCGTGGAAAGAAAGATTCCGCAAAACTGGGTGGCCGCAGAGAAGATACCGTTATTAAGAGATCAAATTGAAAAAATAGAAAAAACCGCATGGAAACATATTGTTGTGTTAAAAGAACCACGCCCGGAATTATTAATTAAATATTATCAGGGCACACTTAAGAAACCGGATTGGGTTTGTTTCGGAGGGCTTAAGACTGTATTCATATGTTTTTCTAAGAACGAACCGCTTGTTTATACCTGCCACGGGATATGCGGAAATTTGAACATGATGTCGTTAAAAGGGGCCTGGAGATCAAAAGAGGCCCATGAATTGAGGAGGCATTCAAAAAAATGCGAAAAGTTATGTCTACAATCCTGTTACTCCAGGGAATCATCTTCCAGCTTAAGGAATGTATTTGGGATATCTACCGGCAAGGGCAGTAATGGATAAGTACTTAGAAAGAGAACTGATAAAAGTCGAGGATATGATAGGATTCTATGCCAGCCGGATAGTTTCTTATCCTCTGGTGCCACCTGAACATGTTTATTTCTCGTTAACCAATAGATGTTGTTTACGCTGTGTTATGTGCGATATACCTAAATCTCCGGGTAGGCAGGAAGATGAGTTGAATACTGACGAGATAAAGAAAATTATATTACAAATAAAAGATTTAGGCGTGAAACATCTTATTTTCTCTGGAGGCGAGCCGCTGCTGCGCGGAGATCTTACGGAGCTTATAAGATTTTCCAGGGAGAGCGGTATTCCCTGGGTGGATATTATTACAAACGGAGCATTATGCAATGATGAAGCGGCGCAAAGTTTAATCGGTTCGGGGTTAAACCACGTTACTATTTCATTAGACGGTATTTCCGGAGTAAATGACGCGATAAGGGGTGAAGGCTCTTTCGCTAAGTCCGTTGATGCAATCGATAAATTGAATTATTACAAAGAAAAAATGAAGGTAACCAGTCCGTCCATCGGCATAAATTTTACCATCATGAATAAAAATATTAACGATATGCTGAAGATCGTTGAATTTGCCAAAAGCAAAAAATGCAATACCGTTGTGTTTCAGCCTGTTTTGATGAGCAATGTTAGCATGTATGAACGTAAGAAAAATTCATTATGGCCATCGGTGGAAGAGATGCCACTTTTAGAGGAAAATATATGTAAGCTAGTCAACATTAAAGAAGAAACCAAGGACATTCTCATATACACAGACCCTGCCATATTGAAGTCCATCCCTGGTTATTTCAGGGGCAAAAAGCCTGGGAGGCGTTTTAAATGTTATGAGGGGATTAAGCGGATAGTTATAACGTGCGATGGTAAATTATGGAGTTGTAAGGGGCTCTATGGCGATTTTAAAAAAGAAAATTTAAGACAGATTTGGTTTTCGCTGCAAGCACAAAAGATTAGAGATACTGTGAATAAATGCAAAGCTCATTGCCTTCAAGATTGTGTATATTTTCCCATGGATATTTCAGGGCAGGTGAAACATTTTCTTACCGGAATAGAAGGATGCTTGGATAATGCTAATGCCCGTGAACGAATAATATCCAGGATAGATTATTGTATCAATGAGTTGTTAAAGCGCGTAAAGCCCAATTTCTTGGGTAATTTTAATCAGAAAAGATTAGAGGTTTATAAATTGAATATACTTAAAAAAGAAGTATTAAAAAACTATAAACTGGCGGCATAATTTTAAAAAGTTATCTTATGAGTTATATTAAAAGATTCGAGCAGGACTTAGCGTATTATTTCTCGGAGTTATTGGAAAGGCCTTTGGCAAAGCCTCTTTGGATTTATTTAAGCCTTAGCCATAAATGTACTTATCGTTGCCAAATGTGCGGGGTAGTCAACATTTTGCAGGGTTATGAATTGCATAAGGATGCAGTGAAAAATCTATTTGATGAAATTGCTGCCTGGGGATGGGATTTGACCGTTGTTATAACCGGAGGAGAAGCTTTTTTAAGAAACGATATATTTGAGATCGTAGAATATGGATTCGCTAAAGGATTAAAAATAGAAGCTGTTTCTAACGGGGCTTTAATCACTAAAGATTTAGCCGATAGGATTATATCATCCGGTTTAAAGAATATCGCCATCTCACTTGATGGAGCTGAAGAAGCGACCCATGATGCCATAAGACAAAAAGGGGCTTTTAATAAGGCCATAGCCGCTATTAATAATTTAGCCGAAAGTAAGAGTAAGTTGGGGACCGGCCCCCAAATATCAGTTTGGGCTACAATCATGAGGGAGAATGTCGGTGAACTTTTTGATATCATACTTCTTGTTAAAGAAGCCGGCGCAGAGTGTTTAGTTTATCATCCGGTTATTGTTAATCAGGATGATATGCAGAATACCTCGCCCAAAGCCCGTTTTTGGCTTAAAGATAATGATATTGAGTTATTAAAGCAGCAAATTGACAAAATAGTTAATTATAAAAAACATCATGGTTTGGTAGCTTTTCTTCACGATCCGTATATGTGGGTTAAGCATTTTAAGGGCGAACTGACCAAAAGAGAGTGGAAATGTAATCCGTTTGTTTTTGTAAATGTTGGCCCTGACGGCAATGTTCGTAGTTGTGGCTCGGCCTTTGGAAATATCCAAGGTTTGAGTTTAGGGGAATGTTTAAAAACCAGGGAGGCTGATCAGGCCAGAAGAACAATGAAGAATTGTCAAAAACCCTGCCTGCAAACTTGCTGGGCCAATCCCAAGGCAGATTCATTGACAAACATTATTGATACGTTTATTTATGATCTGAAAAAAGATAATATTGATGGAAAAAGCAAAAAGGAATCATTATCTACCGCATTATTCAAATTAACAGATTACGAAGAATTGCTGAAAGAATGCTTAACCTAAAGGAAGTCATATTTTCTATCACCAATAGATGTAATTTGCGATGCAGGATGTGCGATATTCCTTGCGGAAAAATTGAGGAATTATCTACTGATCAATGGAAAAAAGTCATTAATGACTCCTCTAGATTAGGAGCGCAGACTGTAGTTTTTAGCGGAGGAGAGCCGCTATTAAGAGAGGATATTTTTGAACTTATTTTCTTTGCAAAGAAGAATAATTTAAACGCATGCGTTACTTCGAACGGGTGTTTAATCGATGAGCAGGTTGCCTCCAGGCTTAGCGCGTCCGGGGCCAATGTGGTGAATATTTCTATAGAAGGAACCAAGGGGACGCACGATTACTTAAGGGGCCCCGGCAGTTTTGATAAAGCGGCCTCTGCCCTGGCCAACCTCAGGAAATATAAAATAGAGACTACTGTTGCTTCAACTGTATCAAGGTATAATTATGAAGACTTGCTTTACGTTTTAGAGATAGCTGGAGAGTACGGAGCTACCACCGTAAGATTACAGCCTTTTAATGCAATCTTTTTAAAGGATTCTGCACGCGCGGGTGAATTCTTAATAGATAAGCGGGAGATTCCGAAGATAGAGGACATAATCCACAGATTTATCGATATTTCTCAAGAACGCAAAATTTCTACTAATCCAGCAAACTATTTATTTAAAATACCCGCATATTTAACCGGTAAGAAATTCCATCCGGATAATTGCGGCGCGCTTCGGTATTCATGCCCCATTAATTCAAACGGAGATATATTTCCTTGTTGGATCGAAGCTTCGCATAATAAGCTGATTGGAAATATAAGGGAAGAAAGCCTGTATGAATTATGGTTGTCTGAAAAAAGAAGGAAGTTGATCAATTCTATTATCAATAACGGATGCAGCGGGTGCCTGATGAGCTGTTATGATGAAGTTTTCGGCAGCCGATTCTCAAAAGCGTACATATTGGATAAGGCTAAAAAGGTAAAAAGGATCGCCAGTTACCGAAAGCTGACTAATAAGGCCTTGCAGTTTTTAAAGAGCCAGGTAATAAAAATGAAATTAAGGTACAGGTTCTATTCTTCTTACAAGGGTTCGGTAACGAACCTCCTCAAAAGGAGGCTACCCGGTATTTTTAACAAATTCCGGCGCATAAGGGAAAGCGGCGGGGAAGACAAAGAGATCATCCTTTCGGAGATCAGCCGGCTAAAAAGAAAATTAAGGGAAGAGATCCATTCGCTATGAAAATCTCCCTCTGTATTCCTTGCTTCAATTCAGAAAAGACTCTGGGGGCTTGTTTGGAGGGGGCGTTGCACCAGAGTATGCCCGCGGATGAGATACTGGTTATTGATGACGGCTCAACCGATATGACTGCTGCAATTGCCGGGAAATATCCGGTAAAGATCATTAAGCATGCTAAAAACATGGGGTTAGCAGCGGCAAGAAATACCGCTATTAAAAATACCGATGCCGAATTTATCGCTTCCTTAGACAGCGATTGCAAGCCGGATAAAGATTGGCTTAAGTATTTGGTTGGAAGAATTAATCTGTCAAATGTGGCGGGAGCAGGGGGAAGAGTTGTGGAAACCGGGGCCTCTAGTATCTTTGACATTTGGCGCTCTGTCCATATGCAGCAACATTGGGGAGAGCGCCGGAAAACCAACCCTCCTTTTTTGTTCGGTTCGAATACTTTATTCCGCAAAGCGGCGCTGATCTCAGCAGGATTTTACGACGATAACTATAGAAATAACTTTGAAGATGTGGATATTTCCAGGCGTCTTAGGAAAACCGGATATAATTTAGTTTATGAGCCGCAAGCAGCCGTAGGGCATTTAAGGGAAGATGATTTATTCTCACTGTTGAATAATTTCTGGAGATGGCATTTTGCTTTTTATGTGGAAGAAGGGTTTTATAAAAATCCGGAAAGATTTGCTTTCAAGATCAAGGATAATATTGGATTGGCTAACCGTTTTTTAGAAGAAGACCTGAATAATGAAAGATATAAATTAATTTATTTGGATTTTTTGATAGCCCTGCATCATTCTTTAAGGGATTTTGATTATTTTAATTTTCCCGGTAGCCAGGGTCAGTTTAATATAGCTATGCATTCCAAGGTCTCGTTTTGGCTTTCTTTGCTGGACTTAACCTTTTTTTATCATTTTGATTGCTCAAAAAGAAACCTTTCCAGCCTGATTCAAAAGGAAGATACCTTTCCGCAGAATTTTTTGGCTTTGGGGCTGATCCTATCTATTTTTATGAGGATGAAATTCAGTGATAGGGAGTTTAATAAAACGTTGCACAGGCATTTACTTTTCTCCGTTTATAAAATACGGGATGACCGGCTATTGGACAGATTCTTTAATCTCTCCCAACTGCACCAGGATTGGAGCGGGCTAATCAAAAAACAGCAGGTTAATCTCAATAGCGGGTTCTTGGAGGTTTTATTGCTCAATTTTAAATCTTGTATAGAAAGCCTGGCAAGCCGCTTCTCCGGTATAAGCAAATTAATCGAAAACTCAGCCAGGGAAACCGATCAGGCAATGACTGTAACTTAAGGAGGACTAGATGATAAAGATTGCCAACAAGATGCCGATTACGATAATCTTGCTGTTTTTTTCTTATTTCATCGCAATTTGCGGTGTTGCTGCCGGAAGTTTATGGATGATATTCAAATTCAAGGATATTAATGCATTTATTTATGGTTTTTTGATTTTAATGGGCAGCTTGCTCTTGGCAGCTTTAATAAAAATGTTTGCTAATATCGGGCAGATGACATTTGATATAAAAGCGGATATCCAGAATTCATTCAGGCAGGCTAAAGAATCAGGGGAGGCCCAGGATGAAGCTCTTATTCAAAATCTTCAGTCCATAGCTCAGAAGCTCGGAGCCATAAAAGATAATTTTGATCAGATGAATTGTGATTCGAGAGATATGAATCAGAATATTCAACAGATCAGGGTTTTCTTTGAGCAAATTGAAAGGCACCTGGATCTTAAGAAATAATGCGCATAATACTGTTAAATCTTCCCTGGCGCAAAAATAATCGCTGGGGAGTAAGAGCCGGTTCGCGCTGGCCTTTTACATCTGAAGCCGAAGAAAACAATTATATTAAATACATTCCCTTCCCCTTTTTTCTCGCCTACGCCGCCTCTCTTTTAAAAAGTAAGAATAAAGATGTAAAATTAATTGATGCCATAGCCAGGGGTCTGGATGAACAAAGAGTTATGGATGAAATTGACGCGGCTAAGCCCGGTCTCATAGTTATAGAAATCTCAACCCCTTCTTTTTACAACGATATGAGGCTTGCTTATAGAATAAGGCAGAAAAGGCCAAATTCCCAAATAGTTCTATGCGGCCCGCATGCCACGACCTACGCAAAAGATATTTTGAGTAAATATGATTATATAGAGTACATTTTGATGGGGGAGTACGAATATACTTTATTAAGCTTAGTAGAGGAGTTGGAGAACTCCAGAGACCTAAAATCCGTTTTAGGCCTGGCCTACAGAAATAATAAAAATATCGTGGTTAATAAACCAAGGCCGGCAATAGGCAACCTGGATGACCTACCTTATCCGCAAAGGGAGGCTCCGGATATTTACAGATATAATGACGGTTTTTCCGGCTTGCCTGTCCCTAATGTTCAAATGTGGTCAAGCCGCGGTTGTCCCTTCCAATGCACATTTTGTCTTTGGCCGCAGGTAATATATGGGGAGCATAAATACAGGAAAAGAAATCCGGCAAATGTCGTTGAAGAGATGGCTTGGCTCATTGAGAAATTCAATTTTAAAGCCGTATATTTTGATGACGATACATTTAATATTGACAAAACCCATGTTTTAGGCATTTGCGAAGAAATAAAGAAGAGAAAGATAAAAGTTCCCTGGGCAGCGATGGCAAGGGTTGACCTTATGGATGAAGAATTATTGCGCTCCATGGCCGGTGCCGGTTTATACGCGGTTAAATATGGGATTGAATCAGCGAATGACGAGGTTTTAAAACTCTGCAAAAAGGATATGAACCTGGCTAATGCTAAAAAGATGATCGAATATACAAAGAGGTCAGGTATAAAGGTGCATTTGACATTTTGTTTGGGATTGCCCGGAGAAACAAGGCAGTCAATTCAGGATAGCATTGATTTTATCAGCCAGACAAATCCCGACTCTTTGCAGTTTTCCCTGGCTACTCCTTTCCCGGGCACGGAATATTTCAGGTATTTGGAGAAAAACGGTAACTTACCATCTGAAAACTGGCAGGATTATGATGGTAATAACAAATATGTCACCGGCACGGAAGAATTAACCAGCCTGGATTTAGAAAGGCTCAGGCGCGATCTCTGCGATAATCTAAACTTTAAATAAGGACCGTGAAAAGCGATTCAAATGCATTAGTCAGTATTGTCATTGTAACAAGCGGCTCGAAGGATTATTTGTGGCGCTGCCTTGATTCTGTAAAAGCGCAGAGTTATCCTGATCTGGAAGTAGTCGTAATTGATAATTCACTCAATCCGGATTTTTCCGCCAGGATCCGGGAATCTTTTACTTTCATAAGATTATACTCCAGCCCGCAGAATTTATACTACGGCTCCTCATTGAACAAGGGTATACAGCTAAGCCGGGGTGAGTTTATCCTTTGCCTAAATGATGACGTATTCTTGGACAAAGAGTTCGTTAGCGAAGCGCTCAAAGGTTTCTTGATACAGGATTCAATAGGCATGGTAAGCGGTAAAATTTTACGTGCGGATGGTTTGACTTTGGATAGCACAGGATTGTTTTTAAGCCTTTGGCGCACAGCCAGGGAAAGAGGATACGGCCGGCCGGATACGGGACAGTTTGAAAAAGCCGGTTTCATCTTCGGCGTAAGCGGCGCGGCAGCTTTTTACCGTAAGAAGATGCTGGAGGAGATTCGGCAGGGCCGGGATTATTTTGATCCTGATTTCTGCATGTTTTACGAAGACCTGGATATTTCCTGGAGGGCTAACAACCGCGCTTGGCAGGCCTATTATATCCCGCACGCAAAGGCCTTTCATGTGCGCGGAGGATCATTGCGCCCGGATTCCGGTTTAGGCCGGCCAATTGCCCGCAAATACCTGAGTGACCAGTTGCACGGCGATTTAATTAAAAACCGTTATCTTACCATACTGAAGAACGAAAGTTTTCTTGGTTTGTTTATGCATCTTGTCCCGATAATATTGTATGATTTATGCGCCTGGGCCTATGTTCTATTCTTCCGGAGGAAAGTCATAAAGATATTCCTGGGTAATGCAAAATGCTTTCCGGGAGTCATTATGAAATTTTTCCGGAGAAACATCCGCCCGTGCTCTGCGCTTTGAGATTACAAAATTGTACCATTTTGAGGCAGAAGTGGTATAATAAATAAAAAGGGAGGAATTATGAAAATAATTATTGTTCTGTTTTGTCTAGGGCTAATAGGATGCGCCACAGTTTCAAAAGAGAATAGAATTTCGGCAACAAAAACCTCCGGTAATACGCAATATATTGCTCTTGACCAAAAGGAATTAGATAATATTATTTCTATATTCAGTGAGGCGATAAAAAACAAGCCTGGTTATGCAGGTTCCTATTATAATAGGGCAATCGCCTATTTTTATAAAAATGACTATGATAAAAGCTGGCGGGATATACATAAAGCGGAAGCATTGGGAATCAAGGCTGATCAAAATTTTACAAAGCTAATTAATAAATTAAAGAAAGCTTCCGGCAGGGAGAAATAATTCTGTGGCTCCTAAAAGCCATCTTTTCCCGACGGTAATTACAAAAACGCTTTATTTGTTTTTAATCAAAAAATACTTGACAATACCAACATATTGTGGTAAAAAAATAGTGTAGGTGTAATATTTTGCATAAAATTCGGGAGGTTGGATAAACTAAGTTGGAAAAAATTGGATAGATTCTTAAGGGCTCGAGGCACAGTGGCAGATCCGAGCCCTTATTTTTTTAATGAGCGCATAACTTACGGAGCATGATTTAAGATACAGCGACGTAAGTTATATGCGCGAATTAATCCCGAAGCCTGCGCATGTAATTTCGAAGAAATTACAAAGCGGTTAGGCGAGGGATAAAAGCAGGATTAAATGAAAACTGTCGGCCTAACATACGATTTAAAAACTGATTATAAATTCAAAGAAGGTGACCCGCTTGATGCCAACGCGGAATTTGACCATCCTTCCACCATCGATGTGATCGCCAAGGCCATTGCCGCAAACGGCTTCAAAGTGAAAAAAATCGGCAATGCCGCCAATCTATTGGAAAAAATCGATCATCTCGGCGTAGACATTGTTTTTAATATCTCCGAGGGGCTTACCGGGAGAAACCGCGAATCCCAGGTACCTATCCTGCTTGAGATGGCCGGCGTCCCTTTTGTAGGGGCGGACGCCCTTACCCTGG
>JBAZQO010000029.1:0-13019 GCA_041645145.1 Candidatus Omnitrophota bacterium | reverse complement strand
CACGCAGATTGGTTTGGCCGGCCGGTATTTAGTAATTATGCCGCTTGATAAACAGGGAGGTATTTCCCGCCGCATCGAGGATGATAGTGAAAGAAGGCGCCTGCGCGAGATATTCAAAGAGCTTAAATTTCCCGACCCGGTAGGTTTTATCGTGCGCACCGCTGCCAGCGGCCGCTCCAAGCAGGAGCTGATGCGCGACGCGCAGTTCCTTTATAAATTATGGAAGCGCTTAGAGAAGACTGCCCAGGGCAAAAAAGCCCCGGCTTTAGTTTATGAAGAGTATGATCTTACCCTGCGGGCGATCCGCGATTCCTTTACAGAAGATGTCACAAAGCTGATCGTTGATTCCAAGCCGGAATTTTACCGCATCCAGCATTTTATGCGCACCTTCTTAAGCTATCTATCCAAAAAAGTCGAACTTTATAAAGGGGATGACCTTTTTGGTACCAAGGACGTGGAGAAGCAGATCAACCATATCTTTGAAAGCCACGTTTATTTAAAATCCAAAGCCTATTTGATCATTGAGCCAACCGAAGGCCTGGTGGTAATTGACGTAAATAGTGGCGGCTTCAAGAAAAAAGTCAACCAGGAGGATATGGCCTTTAAAGTTAACGCTGAAGCAGCGGTTGAAATTGCCCGCCAGCTGGTGCTGCGGGATTTAGGCGGCATAATCGTAATCGATTTTATTGACATGGAGCACGAAAGCCACCGCCGGGAATTGCTGAATATTCTGAAAAACGCCTTGTCCGGTGACCGCGCAAAATACGATATCCTGGGGATCTCTAAGTTTGGAATAGTGGAAATGACCCGCGAACGCATCCATAAAACCGTGCAGATGCTTTCTTTTCACCCCTGTCCTTATTGTAAGGGAAGAGGCAAGCTGCGCTCACCTCAAACCCTGGGAATTTATGCCTTAAAGGAGCTAAAGCGCTATCTTAAGGGCAAATCCTTAAAACAGGCAAGCGTTACTTTGGCCCCGCCTGTGATTGAAGAAATCTTAAAAGATAAGGAGGCCCTGCGCGCGATTGAGCATAAATACAGGATCAAAGTTAACCTGATCTCCAACCCCGCCGCGCACTTAGAAGACATCAAAATAGCTTGACCCCTAAATTCAGCAGGTATATAATATTAAACTTAAGAAAAATTAGGGGACGGTTCTATTTTATATGGCTATAAAAATAGAACCGTCCCCTATATAGACGTTCAAGGAGGTTGACAAATGTATGCGATAGTTGAAGTTGGAGCAAAACAGTATAATGTGGAAAAAGGTGATATTATTGCAGTGGATAAGCAAGTTGTTGACCAAGGCAAGGATATTACGCTGGATAAGGTACTTTTAATCTCTAAAGACAAAAAAGTGGAGATCGGCCAGCCTTATATCAAAGGCGCCAAGGTGGAAGCAACGGTTTTGAGGCAGAGTAAGGGCGCAAAAACCACGGCTTATAAATACCGCCGCAGGAAGAGTTCGCATTGGGAAAAAGGCCACCGTGCGCAGCTTACCGAGCTTAAGATCAAATCAATCGATTTAGGCCTATAAAAAGTGTTCATTGACAGCGCAAAAATAAATATGCGCGCGGGTGACGGGGGAAAAGGCTGCAACAGCTTTTATCGCGACCGCCACCAGCGCAAGGGTATCCCTGACGGCGGTGACGGGGGAAATGGCGCGAGCATAGTCATTAAAACCGACCGTAATCTTTTTACCCTGCTTGATTTTCAGCATCATCGGCATTTCCGCGGCGAAAACGGCGGCTCCGGCGGCAGTAAGCACAAAAGAGGCAAGAATGCGCCTGATGTTATTGTGCGCGTTCCGGTCGGCACGATTGTAAAAGACCTGGCATCGGGCTGTATTTTACGCGACCTTGATAAGGAAGATGACGAGGTTATTGTTGTCAAAGGCGGAAAAGGCGGTTTAGGAAGCCGCCATCGTATGGAAGAGCCTGTGCAGGCTTCGGCAGGGGAAGTAAAAGATATTTTCCTTGACCTGAAACTGCTTGCCCAGGTAGGTGTAATTGGTTTTCCTAATGCCGGTAAATCTACTTTGATCTCGGCAATTTCTAACGCGCACCCGAAGATCGCCCCGTATCCGTTTACTACGAAGTCTCCGGTTTTAGGAGTGGTGCGCCAGGCAGATACGAAATTTGTAATAGCTGATATCCCGGGATTAATTGAGGGCGCTTCAGAGGGCCGCGGCCTGGGGGATAAATTCCTGAAACATATCGAGCGCACCGGGATTTTAATCCACGTAATCGATATGTCCGGTTTTGAAGTCCGGGACCCGCTGGAGGATTACGAGAAGATCAACCGGGAACTTGAAGCTTACAGCTTGCAGGTTTATAAGAAACCGCAGATACTGGCGGCCAATAAAATGGATCTTGACGGCGCCAAGGAGAATCTCAAACGTTTTAAACTCAAATTTAAGAAACAGATTTACCCGATTTCCGCTTTAAACCGGGAAGGGTTGGAGGAGTTGGTTGATGCAGTCGCAAAGAAGTTATAAAAGAGTCGTAGTTAAGATCGGCTCAAGCCTGTTTGTAACTGAAAAAAATAAACTGGATACCGGTCTGCTGGAGGGCCTTGCCGGGCAAATTTCCGGTTTGATTAAAGACGGCAAAGAGGTGGTGGTTGTTTCCTCCGGGGCAATTGCCTTAGGTATGTCTATTTTGAAATTGGCCAGCCGCCCCAGGGAGCTTGAATATTTGCAGGCAGCCGCGGCTGTCGGCCAGCATGAATTGATGCATGTTTATAACCGGGCCTTTATTGGATATGGGGTTAATTGCGCCCAATTACTTTTGACCTGGGAAGATTTTTCCAATCGTTCGCGCTATCTCAACGCCAAAAACACCTTAAACACCCTGCTCAAATTAAAATGCGTGCCGATAGTCAATGAAAATGACACGGTATCAACTGAAGAGATTAAATTCGGGGACAATGACCGGCTTTCCGCGTTGGTTTCTATTTTAACCGGCGCCGACCTTTTGATTATTCTCTCGGATGTCGATGGCCTGCTTGATGAAAATAAAAAAGTTATCCGCCTGGTGGATAAAATAACCGGCGAAATAAAATCCCTGGCCTGCCCGACGAGCAAAAAAACATGCGTGGGCGGCATGGTCACCAAGATCGAGGCGGCGCGCGTTGCCGTTGACTCGGGGATTCCCTGCGTAATTGCCAATGGCGGCAATAAAGGAATTATAAGCGTTGTTGCCAATGACCCTTTTGTCCAGGGCACTCTGTTTTTACCTAAACAAAAGCTGCTTGATGCTAAAAAACGCTGGATGGCTTTTGGCACCAAGGCTAAAGGCAAGATAGTTATTGATGATGGAGCCAAAAGAGCATTGGCAGATAAAAAGAGCCTGCTTGCCGTAGGGGTGATCGCCTGCGAAGGGAATTTTTGCTCCGGTGACATTGTCAGCGTTTGCGATAAGAAAAACTGCGAAATTGCCCGCGGCAAAGTGGGGCTGGCTTCCCGCGAGCTGGATAAAGTAAAGGGAGGGCGTTTCCCTAAAGAGGTTATCCACCGCGACAACATCGTTATACTGTAGAAAAAATGAAGCAAAATCTTAAAAAAGAACTGGAAAATATTGCCAAAGAGGCTTTGCAGGCTTCGCGCGCCTTGGCTGTCTTATCAACAGGCGCCAAGAACGCGGTGCTTAAGGATATGGCAGCTGCCTTGCTCAACAAGAGAGTCGTTATCTTAAAGGCCAATAAAAAAGATATTGCCGGCTCCGGAGGCAAAGGCCGGGCTTTTATTGACCGGCTCACCTTAAACCATGCCAGGATCAAGCAGATGGCGGATTCCTTGCTGGATATTGTCAAGCTTAAGGATCCTGTTGGCCGGGTTTTACGCGCATGGAAGCTTTCCAACGGCCTGCGTATTAATAAAGTGAGTTCGCCCATCGGGGTAGTCGCTATAATTTACGAATCCCGGCCGAATGTTACCTCGGATTGTATCGGCCTGTGCTTTAAATCCGGCAACAGCGTGATCTTACGCGGCGGCAGTGAATCTTTAAATTCCAATATTGCCATTTACAATGTGCTTAACGCTGTAATGCTCAAACACGGTCTGCCTTGCGGGGCAATCAATCTTATTGAGGTCAGCGACCGCAAGGCTGTAGATATTTTGCTGAAATTTAACAATTATATCGATGTAGTTATCCCGCGCGGCGGAGAAGAGCTGATTAATAAGGTAGTCAGCTCTTCGCGCATTCCGGTGATTAAGCATTATAAGGGGATCTGTCATGTCTACGTAGATGAATGGGCGGATTTAAATATGGCGGAGAAGATCTGCTTTAATGCCAAACTGCAGCGCCCGGGGGTTTGTAACGCCATGGAAAGCATGCTTGTGCATCGCGATGCTGCTGACAGGTTTCTGCCGGGGATGCTGAAGAAATTCAAGGATGCCGGTGTTCAGATCCGCGGATGCCCCACCACCGTAAGAATCGCTAAATGGGCAAAGGCTGCCACGGAAAAAGATTACCGCACCGAATACCTGGATCTGATTCTTTCGGTCAAAGTGGTCCAGGATTTGGACGCGGCAATCGCGCATATAAATGATTATGGATCGCATCACTCCGACAGTATTGTTACCGAAGATCGCGAAAACGCGAAAAGATTTTTGCGCCGGGTGGATTCCGCCTGCGTTTACGTAAATGCCTCGACCCGTTTTACCGACGGCAATCAGTTCGGCATGGGCGCGGAGATCGGTATTTCAACGGATAAGCTGCATGCCCGGGGGCCCATGGGGCTCCAAGAGCTGACTACTTATAAATATATGATTTTCGGCTCCGGACAGATCAGAGAATAATAGTATGAGAATAGGCATTTTAGGCGGGACTTTTAATCCTGTGCACATCGGCCATTTAATTTTGGCTGAAGAGGCAAGGGAAAAGCTGGGGCTGGATAAAATCATATTCGTTCCCACAGCCCTGCCGCCGCACAAGGAAGACTTGAATATTGCCCCCGCAGCCGATCGTCTTAAGATGATAAGATTGGCGATACAGGGAAACAGATATTTTGCGGTTTCCGACATTGAGATAAAGCGCGAGGGCCGCTCTTACACAATTGATACGCTTAGTGAGCTAAAACTAAAATATAGCCGCGATGAGCTTTATTTTATCATCGGCTCGGACCTGCTTAAATACCTGAATGAGTGGAAGGACTTAGCCCAGATAATCAAGATGGTTAAATTCCTGGTGGCTACCCGGCCGGGCTATCCGCTGGAGCAGATACCGAATTATATCCATACTTTAGCTATCCGGGCAGTGGATGTTTCCGGTTTTGAGGTGCGTCAGTGCGTGCGGGAGAATAAATCTTTTCGTTACCTGGTCCCGGATAAGGTTTTTGGCTACATCAACAAAAGGGGATTATACAGGGGAAGACCATGAGAATAAAAATTGCAGCGTCGATATTGTCCGCGGACTTCACTTGCCTTGCCGCAGAGCTTAAGAAGGTCGAGCGCGCAGGCGCGGAGCTGATCCACGTTGATGTGATGGACGGCCACTTTGTGCCCAATATTACCATCGGCCCGGCGGTTGTAAAATACATGCGCAAGGCGACTTCGCTTCCGCTGGATGTGCATTTGATGATCGAGAATCCCGCTAAGTATATCGGCGCCTTTGTCAATGCCGGAAGCGATATGATCACCGTGCATATTGAGACAGTTATTTTGAAAGAGCTGGCAGCTATCGGAAGGGGATTAAAGAAAAGCGGGGTAAAGCTGGGGATTTCTTTAAATCCGGCTACCCCTTTAAGTAAGATCAAGAAAGCGTTGCCGCTGGTTGATTTTGTTTTAGTTATGTCGGTTAATCCGGGTTTTGGCGGGCAGGCATTTATTCCGCAATCCTTAAAGAAAATAAAGCAGCTGCGCGCGATCTTTAAGAAAGATATCGCTGTGGACGGTGGGATAAATAACATTACCGCAAAACTGGTAAAGAACGCGGGAGCAAACGTTTTAGCCGCAGGCTCCTATATATTCGGGGCAAAAAATACTAAAAAAGCAATTAACAGTTTAAGATAACACCCCGCGCTTAGCGGAATTGCGCGGGTGTTGTCTTCGTAGACAAGGAGTGACAAGATGTGCAATACAGTTTCGCAAATCAAGTTCGGCACGGATGGCTGGAGGGCGATTATCGCAGATACCTATACTTTGGAAAATGTCAGGGTCCTGGCCCAGGCAGTGGCGGATTATCTGGTTAGCGCGAAAAAAGTGGCAATCGGCTATGACACGCGTTTTATGTCCGGAAAATTCGCCGAAGCCGCGGCAATAGTTTTACAGAATAACGGCATGGAGGTGATCCTTTCCGACCGGCCCACGCCCACGCCGGCATTAAGTTTTGTGGTTAAGTCGCGTAAGCTGGATATGGGAATTATGATTACTGCTTCGCATAACCCGGCAGAGTATAACGGTTTTAAGATCAAGAATTCCTCAGGCGGCGGGGCTAGCGAAGAGATAACCGGCGCAGTAGAAGGTCTTTTAGGGAAAAGCGCGGTAAAGGATTCCGCGCCGCTTGAAGCGATCAAAACCGTAGACATTACCAAAGATTACGTAAAATTTATCCGCAATTATATTGATTTAAAGAAGATCAGGAATAAGAAGTTCAAGGTCCTGGTGGATTCCATGTATGGTTCAGGGGATAGTTTTATCGCCTCCGTGCTTAAAGGCACAAGCATAAAAATTGAATTTATGCGCAATACCATCAATCCTTCTTTCGGGGGAGGCAGGCCTGAGCCGGTAGAAGAAAACCTGAAGGAATTAAAAGCGCGCGTAAAAAAAGAAAAATTTGATTTGGGTATTGCCTTAGATGGTGATGCCGACAGGATTGCCGCGGTTGCCCCCGGGGGAATATTCATACATCCGCAGAAAATCCTGGGGTTGCTCGCCCTGCACTTGAACCAGGACCGCCATTGGTCCGGCGGGCTGGTAAAGACCATTTGCGGCACGACCATGATGGATAACATCGCGAAATTCCTGGGGATCAAACTTTACGAAACCCCGGTTGGTTTTAAATACATCTCGAATCTTATGGAAACCGAGGATATTGTCGCCGGAGGCGAAGAGGCGGGCGGCATGGGGGTTAAAGGCTATATCCCGGAGCGCGACGGCACCATGTCCGGGCTCTTGTTGATTGAGATGATGGCTTACCGCAACAAGAATATCTTAAAGATCTTAAATGAAACCGAAAAGCAGTTCGGCAAATATTATTATGTGCGTCAGGATTTTCATTTGGATAAACGCGTTGAGCCGAAAAAAGAAAACCTTCCGCGGGAATTATTAGGCAAGAAAGTAGTGGATATCAAGGATTATGACGGTATAAAGCTTATTTGCGCAGACCAGAGCTGGTTGATGTTCCGCGGCTCAGGGACTGAGCCGATCATGCGCACCTATGCCGAGGCAAAGAGCTTAACCCGGGCAAAGAAGCTCTTAGCTTTAGCCAAAGAAATTATTTTAAAGGATGGAGTATAAATCAAAAGGAGACCTTAAAATGTCAGATTCAAGAGCAGAATTAGAGCAGATGTATAATCAAAGTATCAAAGTCTTAAAGGAGGGCCAGGTAGTCAGCGGTAAAATCGCAGAGATCAAGAGCAAAGAGGTTTTAGTGGATATAGGTTTTAAATCTGAAGGCATTGTCCCTATTACCGAATTTAGCGCCGTTGATTTAGAGTTAGGCCGCGAGATGGAATTCCTGCTTGAGACTATGGAAAATGACGCGGGGGTGATGACCTTATCCCGGGAAAAGGCCATCCGTATGCAGGGTTGGGATAAAATCGTCAAATTTTCTAACGACGGCACCCTGGTCGAAGGTAAGCCGGTAAAGAAGGTAAAAGGCGGATTTCTCGTAGATATTATGGGTATCGAAGGTTTCCTGCCCAGTTCGCTCTCTTCTTTCCGCAACATCGCGGATAAAGACATCCTGTATAAGGTATTTAAATTCAAGATCGTCAAGGTGAATAACCTGCGGCGCAGCATTATCGTCAGCCGCCGCGAAGCTGTGCAGGCGGAGAGGGACGTGGCCAGGGGCAAGATCTGGGGAGAGCTGAAGATCGGCAACATCTATCCCGGTTTAGTCAAAGCCATCACTGATTTTGGCGCGTTCATTGACCTGGGTGGAGTAGACGGCCTGCTGCATATTACGGATATGTCCTGGTCAAAGATCAGCCATCCTTCAGAGATTGTCGCCATAGGCGATAAAATCGAGGTCGTGGTTTTGAATATGGATCAGGCTTCAGGCAAGGTTTCTTTAGGCCTTAAACAGAGGCTTCCTGACCCCTGGCAGGATATCGAAGGCAAATTTACCATAGGCAGCAAGGTAAAAGGCAAAGTAGTCAATATCCTGCCCTACGGAGTTTTTGTGGAGCTGGAAAAAGGGATTGAAGGATTGATCCATGTTTCCGAGATATCCTGGACCAAGCGCGTAAATAATCCGGGCGAGATGTTCGCCGTAGGAGATATGGTTGAGACGCAGATATTAAGCGTGGAAAAAGAATCCCGCAGGATATCGCTTAGCCTGAAACAACTGGAGCAGAATCCCTGGCTGGAAGCAGAGAGCAAATATCCCGTAGGCACAAAAGCAAGCGGCAAGATCCGCGGTTTCACCGAGTATGGGGCTTTCGTAGAACTGGATTCCAACCTGGAAGGGATGATCCATGTATCTGATATATCCTGGACCAGGAGGGTGGCTCACCCGCAGGATGTCTTAAAAAAGGGGCAGAAGGTCGATGTTTCCGTGATTTCGGTTGATTCTACTAACCGCAGGATCGCTTTAGGATTAAAGCAGCTGCAGGATAATCCCTGGCCGAAGATCGCTGAGAAATATCCTCTGGATACGCAGTTAGACGCCGAGGTTGCCAGCATCACTGAATTTGGCGTATTTGCCAGGATCGATGATGAGCTGGAGGGCCTGATCTACTCCAGCGAAATTGACAAGGAAACAGTTGCGAATCTGAAGCCGGGAGATAAAATAAAGGTAAAGATAATCAAGGTGGATGTGGAGCAGGCCAAGATCGGCCTGACCGCCAGGCTTTAATGGATATAAACAAGCAAATAGAAATAATAAAAAGGGGCGCTGCAGAGATAATCTCTGAGGAAGAGTTACGCAAAAAACTCGAGCAGAGTATTAGATCCAGGCGCCCCTTAAAGATCAAAGCGGGTTTCGATCCCACTGCCCCTGATCTGCATCTGGGCCACACTGTGCTCCTGCGAAAATTACGCCAGTTCCAGGAGCTTGGCCACGAAGTTTATTTTCTTATCGGAGATTTCACCGGACAGATCGGCGACCCTACCGGCCGCTCTGAGATCAGAAAACAACTTACCAGGCAGCAAGTCGCTAAAAACGCCCAGACCTACAAGCAACAGGTGGCGAAGATCCTGGATATGCGTAAGCTGAAAATAGTCTTTAACAGCAAGTGGCTTGAAAGAATGTCTGTCGTAGAAATGCTCAAGCTTACCACACACGCTTCAGTTTCCCAGATGCTTGCCCGCGAGGATTTTAAGAAACGCCACGCGAAGGGCGAGAATATTTCCATATTAGAATTTTTCTATCCGCTCATCCAAGGTTATGATTCAGTTGTGCTTGAGGCGGATGTTGAAATAGGCGGCACTGACCAGATATTCAATTTGTTAGTCGGCCGCGACCTGCAGAAAGACTTTAACCAGGCGCAGCAGGTAGTTTTAACAATGCCGCTTTTAGAGGGCACTGACGGCACGCAAAAAATGAGCAAGTCTTATGCAAATTACATCGGCATAAATGAACCGGCAAAAGAAATGTTCGGTAAAATCATGTCAATCTCCGACGAGCTGATGGTTAAATATTATGAACTGCTTACCGATGCGGATTTATCTTCGGTTAAACAACTGCATCCTAAAGAGGCGAAAGTAAATTTAGCCAAAATTATAATCACGCAATACCACTCTGCGCTTGAGGCGGAAAAAGAGGCAGAGGAGTTTGCCCGCGTTTTCTCCGGAAAAGAAATCCCCCAGGATATGCCGCTTTTTAAAACGGACGGCAAAAAAACCATCCTGGCCATCCTTAGCGAAAGCAAATTAGCCGAAAGCGGTAACCAAGCGCGCCGCCTGATTAAGCAGGGGGCAATCAGCTTTAACAATGTAAAAGTTGAAAAAGATGATTTTATCCCGAATGAATCCGGTATCCTCAAAGCCGGAACCCGGCGGTTTTTAAAAATAATATGTTCTGGACGATAATTGGCGCAGCCGCGGCAACGCTTACCATGTTCTCCTTTATCCCACAGATATTCAGGTCTCTAAGAACCAGGTCTGTCAAGGATGTCAGCCCCGTCACTTTATTCCAGCTTTCTGCCGGTGTTTTTCTATGGATGATTTACGGCATTTCACGCAAAGATCCGATAATCATAGTCGCCAACTTCATAACCTTAATGACCTTGTCTGTGCTGATATTTTTATATTTTAAATACGGGAGATTAATCAAATGAAAGGAATAATCCTGGCCGGCGGCAAGGCAACACGGCTTTACCCGATAACCAAAGGTGTTTGCAAACAGATGCTACCTGTTTACGACAAGCCGATGATCTATTATCCCCTCTCGGTGCTCATGCTTGCCGGGATAAAAGAGATTCTGGTTATCTCAACCCCTAAAGACACTACACGGTTTGAGGATCTGCTGGGGGATGGTTCTGCCCTGGGGATAAAGATCGCTTATGAGGTCCAGCCGGAGCCCAAAGGCATTGCCCAGAGCTTCATTATTGCCGAGGATTTTATCGGGGCCGACACTGTCTGCCTTATTCTGGGAGATAATATTTTCTATGGTTATAATCTAAGAGAGCTCTTGCGCGCATCCGCCAAATTGAAAAAGGGGGCGGTGATCTTCGGCTACTATGTCAAGGATCCCCAGCGTTACGGGGTGTTGGAATTTGACAAGAAATGCAGGGTGGTTTCAATTGCAGAGAAGCCTAAAAGGCCCAAGTCTAACTGGGTAGTTTCGGGATTATATTTCTATGATAATGATGTGGTGAAGATCGCCAAAAAGATCAAGCCCTCCAAAAGAGGGGAGCTTGAGATCACCGCCGTGAATAACGAATATATCAAGAAAGGCAGGCTCAAGGCAGAGTTTCTTGGCCGCGGCCATGCCTGGCTTGATACAGGCACCTATGAATCACTGATCGACGCTTCGATCTTTATTAAAACCATTGAAGAGAGGCAGGGTTTAAAGATCGGTTGTATCGAAGAGGTGGCATACCGTATGGGATATATCAGTAAAAAGCAACTGGCAGGGATTGCCTCTCTCATGCCCAACAGCTATGGGGAATATTTAAGAAGCCTGCTTAAAGATGGATAAGAAAATCCTGATATTGGGGAAAGGTTTTATCGGCGAAAGGCTGCAGAAGGCATTCAATTGCAGGATCGACGAAACGTTCATCAAATCTTTTAGCGATGCGCAAAATTTAATCAAGAAATATAAGCCGCGCGTAATCATCAATTGTATCGGCGTAACCGGCAGGAGAAATGTTGATGATTGCGAGCTTGATATCGACGGTGTTTTGCTGGCAAACAGTTTTATTCCGGTAATCCTGGCGGAAGTTGCGCTGCGCAATAATATAAAGCTGGTGCATATCAGCAGCGGCTGCATATTTAGTTTTGACTATAAGAAGGATGGACCGGTAAAAGAGGAGAGCCAAAATTATTTCTTTAAACTTTTTTACAGCCGCAGCAAAGTTTATGCGGAGAGAGCCCTTGAAGCGCTCGCCAGGGATTATAATATTTTGATCGCAAGGATCAGGATACCCTTGCTTAACGCCAGGCATCCCAAAAATGTATTGGATAAACTTATAAAATACAAGCAGGTTATTGATATCCCAAACTCCGTAACCTATATCCCTGATTTTGTCAAAGCAATCAGGCATCTGATCGCTATAGACGCCCGGGGGCTCTATAACGTAGTAAATAAAGGAGGGTTGCGTTATCCTAGGCTTATGCGGGTATATCAAAAATATGCCCCCGCATTTAAATTCAAAGTAATTGCTTTAAAAAAATTAGGCTTAACCAGGACTAATCTGCTTTTATCCACAGGTAAACTTGAGAAAACAGGCTTTAAAGTCAGGGGAATTAACTCAGTTTTAGAGGAATGCGTTAGGGGGTATGTAGGGATTGCCCCTGAAGCCAATAAGGTATAATTATGCCTAAAGTTATAATTTTTGCTGGAGCAAATGGCACTGGTAAAAGTACTTTAGCAAACAGCGCGCTAGAGAAAAATACTATATATATTAATGCCGATGCTATCAAAGTAAAGGATAATAAGAGTTCTATAGAGGCAGGCAAGAAGGCTCTTTTGTTAACGGGAAGTTGTATTGACAAAGAAAAGGATTTTTCTTTTGAAACTACTATGTCTGGTTTAACTCTTTTGAATAACTTTAAGCTGCTGAAGAAAGCAGAATATCATATTGTTATCTTTTATCTTTTTGTGTATCCAGTTGAACTCTTAGTTGAAAGAATCAAGGAGCGGGTAAAAAAAGGCGGCCATGATGTGGAACTAAAGGATATCGTAAGGCGCTATTATAGAAGCGCGCATCATTTTTGGAATATTTATAAGAATTATTCTTCAGAGTGGGCTATAATCAATAATAATGAATCGCGTTACAGGAATATTGCCGTAGGAGATAAGGAAAAATTTGAAGTAATAGACGATCGGGAGTTTTCAATATTTCAGGAGGTAACTAAAAATGCTAAAAAACAAAAAAAGTAATATACCTTTGGCGATTTATAAAAATATCATAAGCATGATGTCAAAAGCCAACCAGGCATCTGACAAGGTTTTAGAAGAGAACAGGAGATTGCGTATTTCTACTCCCTTCTCATTACAGGGCAGGATTTATCATCTTATGCCGGATGGAAGGATAGTTTCTAAAAATAGCAATAGAGTTAAGCATGGGTTGGGGAGCGCCAGGTAATAATGCATAAAAAACAATCCAAGGTTCTAATTACCGGCGGCGCGGGATTTATCGCCAGCGCCTTTGTAAAGTTGCTTATTAGGGACGTTTCTGGATCCAATCGG
>JBAZQO010000028.1:0-13328 GCA_041645145.1 Candidatus Omnitrophota bacterium | reverse complement strand
GGATCATTGAATTTCAGGGATTTCAGGGAAACGCCTCTTTTGGCTAAGCGCGTTGTCAGGATATCCGTAAGGCTGCGCAGCTTAAAATCATCATCCGCGATAAGGGTGATCTTCTTTTCCTTGCGGTCAAAGGCAATGGATGCCTTGCTGCCCTTAAAATCATAACGCTGGCTTAATTCTTTAACCGCTTGATTTACCGCGTTATCCACTTCCTGCAGGTCAACCTCAGAAACGATTTCAAAAGAAAAATTTGCCATAGACTGACTACAAAGCCTCTCGTAACTTCCGACGCATGGCCTTATATTTTTTGGGAGTATATTTATCTAAAAACTTATTCATCTCATAAAGCCACTGGAGTTTCTTTTTTGGCGGGATTTTCATATGCCTCAACAGCCGCTCTTCCTCAGTTTCCCACTTAAACATTATCTATGCCCCCTTAGTTTCTTAATATTTTTCAATGCTTCAATATCAAGCTTATCTATATATCTACCGGTTACGCTTTTCATTCTTATCAAATCATCAAAAGAAATTACCGGAAACGAAATCTGACCTACCTTAATAAGAAGAGCATTCTTTATTGCCTGCTGGAATGAAACAGGTGAATCTATTATAACATCCACTTCGCTCAAAGTATTATTTTTGTAGAAATTTATAGCCTTTAGATTTTTTTCATTAATCAATTCCCCCCGCGTTGTTTCATTTAAGAGCTGCTCTGGTTTGATCGGCTGCTTGATTCTATAGCCCTCTTTTCTTAGAAGACCAAATAAATTTGTCAAATTCTTATCGCTCATTTCAACAAGTATGTCCATATCCGCGGTGCTTCTTAAAGAACCGAGAAGATTAACTGCTATCCCGCCAACCAGCACAAATTTAACCTTGCTGCTTTTTAATCTCTTAATTATATCTTCATAGATATACATAGTTACTTCTTTTTGTACAGGCCGACTAACTCAGCCGTATCCAATATGTGGGGGCCAATCGCCTTCTCTAAACTCGGCTTATTTATAACCGCACCTAAATTCAGCATCTTATCCAACGCGTAGATCTTAAAAAAGTAGCGGTGCACTCCTGTAGGCGGGCAAGGGCCTACATAATCTAACCCCCCTAAACTATTAACCCCCTGCTCCCCGGGGATACTATTTTCTTCTATGCGGCTGGTAACGACAATATCATAAACTACCCAGTGCACAAAATTGACTCTCAGGGCATCAGGATCATCCATGATCAAAGCCAGGCTTTTAGTTCCCAAAGGAATTCCTTCTATGATCAGCGTTGGATTTACGCCTTGGCCCTGGCAGGTAAATTTAGCAGGGATAAACGCGTTATGCTTAAATTCCGGGCTGGATAATTTCATACCAGGGCTCCTTTCCGCCTTACAATTATTGCTTACTGACAACGAAAAAAATATTGCCAATATAAGAATAATCTTCCTGTTCATCTGCGAATTTAATAATTCTCCGGCAGTACCTCAAAATATGCCTGCGGATGTTTACAGGCCGGGCACTCTTTCGGCGCTTCTGTCCCTTCAATTACATAGCCGCAATTAATGCAGTGCCATTTGACGCTGGTTTTCTTCTTGAATACTTCGCTGTTGGCAAGATTATTGATCAATTTACGGTAACGCGACTCATGGAACCTTTCTACTTTGGAGATCTGCTCGAATGCCCGCGCTACTTCCACGAAACCCTCGTCTTTAGCGGTCTTACCGAAATCGGCATAAAGCGCTGTCCACTCCATATTCTCGCCGGCGGCAGCTGCTTCCAGGTTAGTTTTTGTGTCCGCGATGGGGCCGGCCGGATAAACAGCGGTAATCTCCACATCCCCGCCTTCAAGATGTTTAAAAAATACCTTGGCATGCTCTTTTTCGTTCTCCGCTGTTTCAATAAAAATATTGGCGATCTGCTCCAGGCCCGCTTTTTTCGCCACTGAGGCAAAATATGTATAGCGGTTACGCGCCTGAGATTCACCGGCAAATGCCTTTAATAAATTCTGCTCTGTTTTTGTCCCTTTAATTGACTTGCTCATTGCCTCTCTCCTTACTTTGCCTTGCCCTGATTTGCCACCGCCTCCATGGCTTTCTTTACTGCTTCCGGGTCACCCAGGTAATAGCTCTTTATTGGTTTTAAATCATCATCCAGCTCATAAACCAGGGGTATGCCGGTGGGTATATTTAAATTTACGATCTTCTCTTCGGATATATTGTCCAGGTATTTAACCAGGGCGCGCAGAGAATTTCCGTGCGCGGCGATAATTACGCGCTTGCCGCTTTTTACAACAGGGGCGATAGTTTGGTGCCAGTAAGGTAAAAACCGCTCCACTGTATCCTTCAGGCATTCTGTAAGCGGCAGCTCTTTCAGGCTAAGATCCTTGTAGCGCGGATCAAGCCCCGGATAGCGCGGGTCTTTTTTATCCAGCGACATGGGGGGAATATCATAGCTTCTCCTCCAGATCAAAACCTGCTCCTCCCCGTATTTGGCGGCGGTCTCGGATTTATTCAATCCCTGCAAAGCGCCGTAATGCCTTTCATTTAAGCGCCAGGAATTATATACCGGTATCCACATTAAATCCATTTCATCCAGCGCCAGCCAGAGGGTGCGGATCGCCCTTTTTAACACAGAAGTATAGGCGAGATCAAAAATAAAACCTTCTTTCTTCAGCAATTCTCCGGCTTTCTTTGCCTCTGTGATCCCTTTTTCGGATAGGTCCACATCTGTCCAGCCGGTAAAACGGTTCTCTTTATTCCAGGTGCTCTCCCCATGCCTTAATAAAACTAACTTTTTCATCAAAACCTCCCCTGGCTTCTAATTTAGGCTTTTATTTTAACTCTTTAATCACTTTTTGGCAAGATTAAAAACAACTGGCAGCGGGTCCTGCCTGCTCAAGCCACCTCGCCGTGCTCACTTACGTTGCGCGCGGCAAGGGCTCCGCCTTGAGCAGTCACCCGCTGGCTCTTTTTAATCTTGGTATAAAAATTCTTATTGTGTTCCCGAAATTGCGGTGTTTTGTTCTGGGTAGGATTAGATATTTTTCAAATAACGCCTAATATCATTATGGTCTCCGGCAAGAATAAATTCCACTAAATCACCTTCCCAACGGAAAAGAATTCTTGCTTTAAGGCCTTTTCTTATTTCCCAAAAATCGCCCTTCAGGCGTTTTAAACCAATACCTTTATGGATTACCCTGTCTTGAGATAATATATCTATTGCCTGGACAGAAACTTGTTTTATCTCTTCTTTTTCTCTGCGATGGGAACTTTTAACAGACCTGTCGAAAGAAGGCTTAAACTCAAATCTCATAAGGACTCAATATGCTTTTTGGCCTTTTTGGCGCTCTTGTATATTGTGCCTTTACTAGAGGCTAACTTCTCGATTTTAGCCCACTCACCAGGAGTATAAGGAGATTCTGTAGTAACCTTGCAAGGTAGCAAGACTACTCCCTCCCTGCTTAAACCAAAGGCTAAAGAGGCGCCTGCCTGAACGTGTAAAAGTTTTCTTATACGGTTAGGTATAGTAACCTGCCCTTTTGAGGTTATTTTTGCTGTTTCAATTACGGTCATTTTAATCACTCCTCTCTTACTTCCTTACATCCTTACTTACAACAAAAGTATAAGCTACGAATGAGGTTTTGTCAAGATAATCCTTTAAGTTGACTTAATCAGGTAGAGGGCAAGTCCAGTGTCCCCGGAATTAGGAAATTATGCGTGAGAACTAACAGGGCGGGAGACCAAAGCAAGATTCCGAGGGAGAAAGGTATCTGCACCTCCACGTACCTAAACCAGAATCCGCTTGGAAAAACAGACAGAAAACATACTCCCTAACTACGTTCGGGGTCTTCCCACCACTTGTGCACCTCCGCGCAAGCATGTTCACCGACGTTGATGTAGTCGTCCCAACGTAGTAATAGTAGAAGTCAGTGGATGTGCAGCTACCAACTACCCCTACATCGCCATTGGCTATGCCGGTCAAGGTGCCGTTATTCAGGTAATATTCATAAGCAAGCTGGCGCATGGTGCCTAGGCGTGTTTTAGCTTCAGCAAGGCGGGATTTCTCAACCGTGGTGGAGTATTGGGTAAGGCCTAGTGCTGCCAGTATTCCTACGATGATTATGACTACGATTAGTTCAATTAGGGTGAAACCATGTTTCATTTGTTACTCCTCTTGTTGATTAGTTTACCCCCCCCCAATTTTTTGTCAATTAAAAAATTTGCGAGATAAGGTCACGAGGATGGCTTGGCTTGTTTTGAGCAGGACGTGGAGGCAAGGAGCGGGTAAAGATTATTTTTCTTTCTTGATGATCTTAAGGAAGATGTTAGTGATGCGGGGATCAAACTGGGTACCGGAGGCCTTTTTCATTATCTCGATAGCCTGTTGCTTGCTGAATGCTTTGTGGTACGGACGGTCGCTGGTTAAGGCCTGGTACACATCGGCAATAGCGATAATCCTGGCGCCGACAGGGATATCCTCGCCCTTAATCCCACTGGGATAACCTTTGCCGTCCCATCTTTCGTGATGATAAAATATAAAGGGTATTAAGCCGTGCAAAAACTGGATCGGCCTGATTATATCCGCGCCGATCTGCGGATGTTTTTTGATCTCTTCAAACTCTTTTTTGGTAAGCTTGCCTTTTTTAAGCAGAATATTCTCACTTATGCCTATCTTGCCCAAATCATGCAGCATAGCCGCCTGCTTAATTAGTTCTATTTCCTCGCGCCCAAAAGCCAACTCTTTAGCAATCTCTGTGGCATAGTGCACGGTACTTTCAACATGTTCTCCGGTATAATGGTCTTTTAACTCAATAGTTTTGGCAAACGCGAATATTGACTCTACCAGGCCTTGTTTGGACTTTTTGGTAAGTTTTTCGATGGTGTTTTTTAAAGTTTTTACTCCCGAAACTTTAAGTATTTTTTCCATACCTTTCTTTAGCGGTTTTTTAATATCCATACTGGAATACGCGCGGTTGCCTCCGCTTTCCTTAGCGCGATCAAGCACATTATTAACCAGATTAACCAGATCAATCCCCTTTGTTGCCCGGTCTTCAGGGTAAGAAACGGCGGAAAGGCTCAATTTCAGCTTAACAGTATGCTGCTTATTGCCGAAGTTCGTCATATTTAATGATTCAAGCAGCCGCTGCGCCATATTTAAAGCAAGTTCGCGGTTAAGCCTCGGGGATATGATAATAAATTCCTCGCCGCTGTAGCGGATAAGGATATCATAGCGCCGCACCAGGCGCCTGAGCTGGCGGGCTAATTGTTTTAGCACCAGGTCTCCGAAAGCCATCCCGTAGACGTCATTGATGGATTTGAAATAGTCGATATCAAGCATGATTACCGAGAGGTGTTGGGCGTATCTTTTTGACTGATGGAACTCCGCCTCAATAACATCCTGAAGATAACGATGGTTATAGAGCCCGGTGTGCGCGTCAATAAGGGAAATACTCTTTAGTTTCTCGTAAGATTTAAGCAAGGCGTAATTTAATTTGCTCTTTTCGATCTCAGCTTTTTTATGCAAGGAAATCTCCTGCATAAGCTGGCCCGAACGCTCCTCAACCAACTCCTCTAAATGCTCCCGGTAACGCCATAATTCATCGTCAATCTTTTTTCTTTCGCTTATATCCATATTCACTTCGGCAACCAGCCATTCCCCGTTTTCATTCTGAAAAGGTATTGTGGTAACCTGCACCATCAAGTTGCCCTCTTTAACTAATGTTTCCTCGCTGACTGCGATCTTTTTTGTCTTAAGCGCTTTTTCGATGCTGCACCTGGAGCAGGGCATTCTACTGCCTATCAAATAATCAAAGCATTTTTTCCCCGTCCAATCCCCATACTTGCGCACCCGTTCCGGGTCTATATAACGGATATAAAAATCCTTATCAATGATAAGCAGTTCGGTCTTAGTTGCCTTCAGAATAAACTCAAGCTGCTGGCGCAGGGCATTTGCCTGTAACTGCGCGGCCTTTATTGATTCCACTTCTGATTCCAATACCTTGGTGCGGAACCTTTCTTCGCTTAACCGCAAAGCCTCATCGCTTTTTTTACGCTCACTTATCTCCTTACGCAAGTCTTCATTGGCGCGGGTTAATTCTATTGTGCGAACCTTCACCCTGATTTCCAGCTCCGCCCGGATCTCTTTTAATCTCTCTTCGATTTTCTTGCGCTCGGTAATATCGCGGGCTATGCCGGTTGTGCCCACAACCTCCCCTTTATTATCAAAAACCGGAGTCTTGATTGTCTCAATCAACTGAATCTGGCCCTGTTTATCAGCCAGCCTTTCCTCCACGCATTTGCGCTTTTTTGAATTCATTACCTCCCGGTCATCGGCGCGGTAACTCTCCGCCAATTCTTTCGGCCAGATATCTAAATCCGTTTTGCCTGCAATCTCCTCAGGCGAAAAACCGCAAGCCGCGCCAAAAGCCTCATTAACCGCGATAAACCTGCTTTCCTTGTCTTTCAGCCAGACAATATCAGGGATATTATTCAGGATCGCCCTTTGCTGCAGCTGGATATCGTGCAGCCGGTCATAGATTTCCTGAACAATCACATTATTTTTTTCTTCCTGTTCTCTGTCCATATAAAAAAGCAGCTCCCCTTAAAAGATAAGCTGCCCTGGCCTTATGCTACAACTCACATAAGCTCCTTAGTTTATAGAATTTAGTATTCTCTCTGATGCGCCAGCGTCATATCCATAAAGGTGCGCAGCCTGCGCGAACGCGAAGGGTGCCTGAGCTTCTTCAAGGCCTTGGCTTCAATCTGCCGAACCCTTTCGCGGGTCACCTTAAAAACATTGCCCACCTCCTCTAATGTGCGCGGGCAACCGTCGTGGATACCAAAACGCAAAACTAAAATCTTCTTCTCTCTTTCCGTTAATGTGCCTAAGGCGGAGTTCATCTCATCTTTTAGCATGGAACGCACGGTTTCATTTGCCGGCGAAACCGCCTTTTTATCCTGGATAAAATCGCCGAAGTGCGTATCCCCTTCATCGCCTATGGGCATCTGCAAAGAAATCGGCTCCTGGGCAATCTTCAGAATGGATTTAATTTTATCCTGGGGAAAGCGCATCTTATGCGCGATCTCTTCAGGCGTGGGCTCGCGGCCGTTCTCCTGGACAAAAACCCTGGAAAAACGGATTATCTTATTGATTGTTTCAGTCATATGCACGGGAATCCTTATGGTGCGCGCCTGGTCGGCAATAGAGCGGGTAATCGCCTGGCGTATCCACCATGTCGCATAAGTAGAAAACTTATACCCCCGCTTATATTCAAACTTCTCCACGGCGCGCATAAGCCCGATATTGCCTTCCTGGATAAGGTCAAGAAAAGAAAGCCCGCGGTTAGTATACTTTTTGGCAATGCTTACCACAAGGCGCAGGTTCGCTTCTACTAATTTCTTTTTCGTGCGGCTAAATTTAAGATGCGCTGACTTAACCAGCTTCATCTGTTCTTTAATCTTATTGTATGGCTCGGCAATTTCATGGAGTATCTGGCGGGCGCGCGTGTTGCTTATTTTACCCAGGCGTTTCATATGCTCCAGTTCCCGCAGCAAAACGTTTAGCTTGCGCACTGCCACCTCGATTACCGAGGTAGTAAAATTAAGCTGCAGGATAAAATTAATGCTGCTACTTTCGCTGCGCGTTTGTTTAATCTTGGTTAAAATACGCTTAAACCTGCCGATAACTCTGTTCTTCTTTATCTTGATATCTTCCTTAACTACCTCTTCCAGATTGATCTTGTCATCCAGGATATCAGTGGCAACAGAAAGAACATGCTTCCTGGCAAACTTGGTCACTAAAACGGCGCGTTTGAATTTTTCCTCGGCATCCTCGATCTTTTTCGCCAGCTCAATTTCATTTTCACGGCTTAAAAGCGAGATAGAGCCCATCTGCTTTAGGTACATCTTTACCGGATCGTCCAAAGGCATAAAACGTTCTTCGCCTTTAAGCTGCTCGGTCAATAATTCTTCCCGTTGCTGGGCTAAGGTTTGCTTGTCCTGCTGCGCCCGGTTGGCCGAAAGTCCGGCGTCCTGCTCCCCTTCAATCACCTGGATATCTTCATTACCCAACAGTTCAAAAAGATGATCGATGGCCTCAGTGCTTGAGAGATCCTCAGGCAGCAAATCATTTACCTCGTCATAAGTAAGGAAACCCTTCTGCTTGCCCAAAGCAATCAACTTCTCCATATCCTTGGTGGACTGCGTTCTCTTCTTCATCCTCAATCACCTTTCTTTATTAAATCATGAAATTCCTGGATAAGGCCGCTCAATCTCTTTTCATCTCCCAGAGATTGAGCGCTTTTAATCTGCACATGCAGGTATTCTCTCTTAGATTTTAATCTTTGCACCTTGATCTTCCGGATGCAGTCATTCAACGCTTTCTCCCTCTCCTGCTCTGAGAGCTCCGGCATAAACATGGATTCGCAGACCAACTGACTTGCGTCATCTTCGCTGAAATAATTCATCAGTACGCTGGGCGCGATATTTTTACCCTGAGTAAACAGCTTATGCATTATTGAAACAACCTTAGCGGTGCGCGTATCCTGAAAATCGGAAGGCTCCAACTCCTGCATAATCTTCTCGATAAATTCCTTTTCTTCAAGCATAAACTTAATCAGCATCTTCTCCGCGGGGTTGATTACGGCTGCGCCCTTGGCAATAGCCAAAGGCCGGGCCTCTTCTACAGCCGGGCCAGACTTTAATTTATTCAGCTCTTCGAGTATGTAATGTTCCGGGATTTTAATCTCCTCGGAAAGCCTTTTTGTATACTCTGCCCTCAAGATCGCGTTGTCAAACTTATTAATCGTTGAGAGCATCTGAGAGGCAATCTTGCTTTTACCGTGCGCGTCTTTCATATCGTGGCGGCTTTTTAAAACCTCAAGCTTATAATCAAAGAGGCTGGCGGCATTCTCAATTTTGGCCTTCAGGCACTCAACTCCCTGGAAGCGCACCAGGGCATCCGGGTCCGTCCCTTTTGGCAAGGGGACTACTTTTACATTCATGCCTTCTTCAATAAGCATATCTAAGCTTCTTAAGGTGGCGATCTCTCCGGCAGTATCCCCATCGTAAATCATTACCGCGTTATGAGTATAACGCTTAAGCAGCCTGATCTGCTCTAAGGTAAGGGCAGTGCCCTGTGAAGCTACGATGTTTTTTATACCCTCCTGGTAAGGAATCATAAAATCCAGGTAACCTTCAACGATTATCGCGCTATCAGCATCCCTGATGTAATCCTTGGATAAATTAAAGCCAAAAAGATTATTGCCTTTTATATAAACCGGGGTTTCCGGGGAGTTGATATATTTGGGCAGGCTTTTATCCAAAACCCTCCCCCCAAATCCGATCGGCCGGCAGCGTATATCAAAAATGGGGAATATGACGCGGTTGCGGAAACGGTCATAATAACCACCACTGTCTTTTGGCAGGATCAAGCCCGCCTTCTCCATTAACGCCAGGCTGACATTTTTTGACCTTAAGAAATTCATCAAATTATCCCAGCCCGCTCCGGCAAGGCCCAAACGAAACTCTTTAATTATCTTAAGGCTAATCCCCCTTTTTGCCAGGTAATCGGAGGCTGCGACGCTTGCGGCGCGCAGATTGTTTTCATAAAAACTCACAGCCAGTTCATTAATTTTGTAAAGTTGAGTGCTAAGACTTACGGCCCCGGCATCCTGCGGCCTCTCTTGCTGCGGCAAAACAACCCCCGCTTTTTTAGCCAGCATTTCAACCGCTTCCGGAAATTCCATTCTTTCGTGGCGCATAAGGAATTTAAAAGCATTGCCCGATTCTCCGCAGCCGAAACAATGGTAAATCTGCCTGTCCGCTGAGACCATAAATGACGGCGTCTTCTCATGGTGAAACGGGCAATTAGTTTTGAAGTTTCTGCCTGACTTCTTAAGCGGGATATAACCGGAGATAATCTCGACTATATCCACGCGGCCGAGGATATCTTCCAATAAATTTTCTGGAATGCGTCCACCCATTTTTTACTTTCTTTTAACCCTGTTGAAACCGGAACAGCTGATTACCTGGAAAGGCTGGTTTGCGGATTTTTCTAAATTATCAAGAAGCAGGTTTAACCCTAAGGTGTCGGATGAAATATGCCCCGCGATGACGACATTAAGATTGGCATCTTTAACTTTTTTAAAGTGCTCTTCGCTTAAATGCATGGAAACCAGGGTCCTGACACCGGCTTTATATAATTTCCCAAAAACATCTTTTGGCCCTTCTGTGCCTCCGGTCATCTCAAGAAGGATCTTTCCTGTCGCGCGCCTCGGGCTGCCTAAAATTACGCGCGGGCCGGTATTGAATTTCCCGGCAATCCTATACTCAGGTATATCCTTAAGGAGTTTAATGATGTCCCCGACCAGACGGGGCTTTTCCTGTTTAAAAAGAGCGCCTAAAAACCTGTACACGTGATTATCTGCCGGGGTGTGCATACACATAAAGGGAATATCCAGTAGCCTTGCGGCATCCACAGCCCGGGAATGATTCTGCGGCAATACCCTGCGCTCAACCTCCAGCATCCTGGCTTCAAGCAATTTTTCGGCTGTTTTCCGGCTAAGGCCCGCTTGGCTTAACAGGTCAACCTGCAGTTTCATTACCTCATGCAAACCCGCGTAGGCCCTGCCCTCCGGATGATGCGCGATTACCAGATCCAGCCCTTCTTTCTGGCGGATGCGCTCAGCCAACAGGAGCTCGGCTGCCTCAATATCAATACCGACCATTATCTTTTTAATTTCCAAACCGGGATTTCCGTAAAGAATGCGGGAATCCGGATAAGCCTTAATGCCGGCTTTGTCTTTCCGGGGGTCTGCGTGAGCGCCAAATTTAACTACTCTATCGTATAAATCCTGCAGTTTCATCTATGGAAAAAATTATGCAATGCCATCACAGCGTTTTTATTAGACTTTTCACTGCCCATAAACTTTGAAAAAACAGTTTTCCACAGCCACTTGTAAGTATCCGGGGCAACATTACTTGCCCGGCCGGCCAGATAAGAACTCATTACGCTTTTATTTAAATAAGA
The DNA here is from genome assembly GCA_041645145.1 of Candidatus Omnitrophota bacterium. Lineage (GTDB taxonomy): Bacteria > Omnitrophota > Gorgyraeia > Gygaellales > Profunditerraquicolaceae > UBA6249. The sequence continues at coordinate 2,316 of JBAZQO010000028.1, read as the reverse complement.
TAAGTTGGAAACCGAAAGCGCAAAACATATCAGGCCAATTAGAAAAATGCCTCGGAAAAACCCCAAAACCAGGCCTCCCCATTTACTCAAAGCAGGAACCGCTTCCAGTTTAATGAAATTAAAGAAAATGACCCGCAAAAGCGTAAAAAACAAATACCCGGCTATTGCCAGGAATATGAAAATTAAGAAATCAGCGAATTTAAGCGGCATAATAGCAGGATCGCTTTTCTTGCGCATTAAATCGCTTAAGAAAATGTAGTAGTGCAACGATAAATATATCGCGGAAAACGTGCCGGTTAACTTAAATAATTCAACGGGCAAACCGGTTTTAACAGCAACGTAACATATTCTCAATATTATAATTATAATAATTATATCCAAATAGTTAAATTGCCTGAAAATATCAATAATCATTATATTCTCCTTATTCATCAAAATATTAAAAAGTATAACATATACTCAAGGGGCTTGTCAAGGAAAGGGCTTTCTTTATTCCTTAAACCAGGATATAGTCCGCCTAAGCCCTTCTTCCAGAAAGATGGCAGGTTTCCAGGAAAGCAGCTTCTTCGCTTTACTGATATCAGGCTGGCGTTGTCGGGGGTCATCAACAGGCAGCTGCCTGAAGACTACCTTGCTTCTTGAGCCGCTTATCTTTAAAATCAACTTTGCCAGCTGCATTATAGTAAACTCATCGGGATTGCCTAAATTTACAGGCTCATTTGTTTTGGAAAGCATCAGGCGGTATATCCCCTCCACCATATCATCAATATAACAGAAACTTCTGGTCTGCTCCCCTTTGCCGTAAACAGTCAAAGACTTATTATTCAGCGCCTGGAAGATAAAATTAGGCACTACCCTGCCATCATAATGGCGCATTTTAGGCCCATAGGTATTGAAAATGCGCACTATCTTTGTGTCCAGCGAATGTACGCGATGGTAGGCTATAGTAATCGCCTCGGCAAAGCGCTTAGACTCATCATAGCAGCCTCGCACGCCCACGCAGTTAACATGGCCCCAATAGCTTTCTTTCTGGGGATGCACTAAAGGATCGCCATAAACTTCCGAGGTAGAAAAAAGCAGGAATACAGCCTTTTTCTTTTTAGCTAAACCCAGGGCATTGTGCGTGCCTAATGAGCCGACTTTAAGTGTTTGAATGGGAAAGGCAAGATAATCCGCAGGAGAAGCCAGCGAGGCGCAATGCAAAACATAATCGACCTTACCCGGAATATCGATATAATGCGAGACGTTATGCACGTCAAAACGGAAATTCTTATGCCTGAACAATGGCCTGATGTTTTCCAGCTCACCGGTAATAAAATTATCTAAGCATATTACAATGTAATTATTGTTAAGCAGTTTTCCGCATAAATGCGAACCGATAAAACCCGCTCCCCCGGTAATCAATGCAGTCTTTTTACGCATTTTCCTTCCAATAACCAGCGGTAATTTTTAATCCGCTGATAAAATCAACTGAGGGCTTAAATTTTAACAGCTTGCGCGCCAGGCTTACATCCGCCAGCGTCCTGAATACATCACCCGGCCGCTTAGGTTGCAGTAAGGGTGGGATATCTTTACCTAAAACCTTATTTAAGATCTTCACTAAATCCAGGATAGAGGTATCTTTACCTCCGGCGATATTAAAAACGCCGTATTTTATTTTTTTAGCCTTGACGGCAAGCAGATTTGCCTCCACCACATCCCGCACAAACGTAAAATCGCGCGACTGCCTGCCGTTTCCAAAAATCGGCGGACGCAGATTTCTAAGCAGACAGTTGATGAATTTCGGAATAACCACCGCGTATTCGTCGTCAAGGGACTGGCGCGGGCCAAAGACATTAAAATAACGCAGGGCGACCGCGGGCAGGCCAAAATGCAGGCTGAATATCCTGCAATAATGCTCTCCCGCTAGTTTACTCAAAGCATAGGGCGAGATAGGGGATGGGATAAAGCTTTCCCTTTCAGGAAAATCATTTACCTGTCCGTAAACTGAACTTGATGACGCAAAAATGAAACGCTTGATCTTGCCGATCCTGGAAGCCTCCAGCATATTAAGCGTCCCATCAATATTCACCCTATTATACGCGTGCGGATCTTTCATGGATTTAGGCACGCTTCTTAAGGCTGCCTGGTGTAAAACATAATCAATCCCCCGCGTTGACTTAAAACATGTATCTTGAGAGCAGATATCACCCTTTATCAAATCTATTTTATCTTCCAAACCCTTAAGGTTGCGGATTTTTCCGCTGGAGAAATTATCCAAAACGCGCACATAATGCTTTTGTTTAACCAGCGCTTCAACAATATGCGAACCGATAA
>JBAZQO010000034.1:0-11984 GCA_041645145.1 Candidatus Omnitrophota bacterium | reverse complement strand
ACATATTGACCGGCTTTTTGAATCCAGCCAGAGTATTATGTTAAAGATCCCTTTAACCAAGGAGCAGTTGATCAGGGCGGTGGTGCAGACGATCAAGGCAAATAAACTGGATAACGCTTATATCCGCTTGGTGGTTACGCGCGGAGAAGGCGACCTGGGGCTTGATCCGCGTAAGTGCTATAAAGGCGCGACGGTCGTTATCATTGCCGACAGGATTGCTTTGTATCCGGAGAAACTTTATCGTGAGGGTTTAACTATCGTTACCGTGCCTACGGTGCGCAATCTGCCTGAGGCGCTGAATCCTCAAATTAAGTCCCTGAACTATCTGAATAATATCTTGGCTAAAATTGAGGCAGGTAATGCTGGATGCGATGAGGCGATTATGCTGGATTCTTTGGGTTATGTGGCAGAGTGTACCGGGGACAACATCTTTGTGGCGAAAAACGGGCATCTTTACACGCCACCGCAGTGCATGGGGACCTTGCGCGGGATTACCCGTGATTCTGTCCTGGAGATCGCCCGTAAAAATAAAATTCCCGCGCATGAACATGTGATCACGCGCCATGAAGTTTATATCTCTGATGAGTGTTTTCTTACCGGTACAGCCGCCGAGATCATTCCGGTGGTTAAGGTGGACGGCAGGGTTATCGGAGCAGGCAAACCCGGGAAGCTCACTTTAAGCTTGATGAAAAAATTCAAAGAGCTTACCCGTAAGCAAGGGGTAAAGTACTGATATGCTTTGCGATATCTGCGGAAAAAATCCGGCGACGGTGCACCTGACTGAGATCCTTGATGAGCAGATGAATGAACTGCATCTTTGCGAGGATTGCGCCCGGACCAAGAGCTCGGCTATGGAGCAGCAATTCGGTTTAAGCGATCTTTTAGCGGGCATGGTTGATTTTGAGCAGCCGAATAAAGATGAAGGCAGCGCCGCTGTCAAATGCCCTAACTGCAACCTGACTTACGCGGACTTTAAGAAGATCGGCCGCTTAGGGTGCGGCCAGTGCTATAATGTTTTCCGCAAATACTTGGCTCCTTTGCTAAAAAGGATACACGGTTCAAGCCAGCATGTGGGTAAATCCCCTCTTAAGACAGAAACTATCTCCGGCTCCGGGGTTACTAAAAGAAAAACAGATTTGCAGGAGCTGAAGGACAGGCTCGTCAAGGCAATTGAACAAGAGGCTTTTGAAGAAGCAGCGCGGCTGCGCGACCAGATAAAAAAGATCGAAGACAATAAAGCAAGGGAAGATTAATATGCAGGTAAATGACCTGTTGAATCATACCAGCGAATGGCTCAAGGGCACAGGCCCGAATTCGGATATCGTTATATCCAGCAGAATACGCCTGGCCAGGAACCTGAGCAAGTTTCCTTTTCCGCACTGGGCAAGCAAAACGCAGCTGGAGGGAGTTTTAAATGAAATAAAGACCGTCGTCTCCCAGGTTGATATGCTTAAAAGCTCCACGCTTTTCATGTTGGGGGATATGGACTCTATAGATAAACAGTTTCTGGTGGAGCGACACCTTATGTCTATAGAGCATGCCCAGAAAACAGAGAAGAAGGCGCTTTTGGTTGATGATGAAGAGATAATCTCAGTGATGATCAATGAAGAGGACCACCTGCGCATCCAGTTGATGCAGTCAGGGTTCAATCTTTTTGAAGCCCGGGGTATTGTTAACCGCCTGGATGATGCCCTGGCAAAACTTCTGGATTACGCGTACCTGGATGATTTCGGGTACCTGACTGCCTGCCCCACTAATACAGGGACAGGCATGCGCGGCTCGGTTATGCTGCATCTGCCCGCGCTGGTAATGAGCCGGCAGATAGAACGGGTGCTGGCTGCGGTTGCCAAATTAAGTTTTACCACCCGCGGCCTTTACGGGGAAGGCACGCAGGCAAGCGGAAATTTCTTCCAGATTTCCAATCAGGTTTCCCTGGGCCACGGTGAAGAAGAGATAATTGAGAATATCAATAGTTTGATCCGGCAGATCATTGAGCAGGAAACGCAGGCGCGCCAGATACTGCTTTCCAAGAACCGGGAGATTTTAGAGGACAGGATCAACCGCTCCTTCGGTATTTTAAAGAGCGCGCGCATAATCAGCAGCCAGGAGACTATTGAGCTGCTCTCTATGGTTAGGTTAGGGAGTGATCTGGGTATGGTTAAGGATATTGACCGGCGCACGATCAATGAGCTTTTCATCATTACCCAGCCTGCGCACCTGCAGAAGATAGAGAATAAGAAATTATCTTCTGACGAGAGGGACTTAAAGAGGGCGGAATTAATTCGTAAGAAACTCAATTTATTATAATCAATAAGGAGAAGCTATGTTCAATCGATTTACGGAAAGGGCAAGGAAGGTAATCATTCTGGCAAAAGAAGAGGCAAGGCGTTTTAATCACGACTATATCGGAACCGAGCATATACTGTTGGGATTGATCCGCGAAGGGGAAGGCGTGGCTGCCGCGGTATTGCAGAAGATGGGGGTTTCGCTTGAGAATATAAGGCTTGAGGTTGAAAAACTTGTCCAGCCCGGGCCGACTACCCAGATCATTGGCGATATACCGTTTACTCCCCGTGCCAAAAAATCCCTTGAGCTGGCAGCAGAGGAAGCGCGTTCCCTGGGCCATAATTATATCGGCACAGAGCATCTTTTGCTCGGCCTTATCCGCGAAGGGGAGGGGATCGCCAGCCAGGTATTAATGAATTTGGGCATGGATTTAAATTCCGTGCGTAATGAAGTAATGGAACTTTTGGGTTCGGCTTTGCCGGGGATGAACCAGGCCGGCGCGCAAGCCGCAAAAACAAAAACCCCTGCCCTGGATGCTTTTGGCCGCGACCTGACGGCATTGGCGCGCGAGAATAAATTGGACCCGGTCATTGACCGGGCGCAGGAGATTGAAAGGGTGATCCAGATCTTAAGCCGGCGCACCAAAAATAACCCCGTGTTACTGGGAGAGGCCGGTGTCGGCAAGACCGCAATAGTGGAAGGATTGGCCCAATTAATCGTTGCGGGAAATGTCCCCGAAATTCTAAGGGGCAAGCGCATCGTAGTTTTGGACCTGGCGCTTATGGTTGCCGGGACCAAATACCGCGGGCAATTCGAGGAGAGGATCAAAGCCATCATGGAGGAGATAAAGCGTTCGCAGGATGTAGTTATTTTTATCGACGAACTGCATACCTTAGTGGGCGCGGGAGCCGCAGAGGGGGCAATTGACGCCTCTAATATCATGAAGCCCGCGCTTTCCCGCGGAGAGATGCAGTGTATCGGTGCCACTACCATGGATGAATACCGCAAATATATCGAAAAAGACGCGGCCCTTGAACGCAGGTTCCAGACGATCATGGTTGAGCCTCCGACAGTGGAGCAGACTATCAAAATATTAAAGGGCTTACGCGACAGGTACGAAGCGCACCACCGGGTTGTTTTTAAAGATGAGGCCCTGGAGGCGGCGGCAAAATTATCCGACCGCTATATCTCCGGAAGGTTCATGCCGGATAAAGCCATTGATCTAATCGATGAGGCGGGCTCGCGCGCGCGTTTAAATGTTTTGGTCGTGCCGCCTGACATCAAGAAATTAGAGGCCAATGTCGAATCGCTGCGCAAGGAAAAAGAATCTTACATCAAGAGCCAGGATTTTGAGAAGGCTGCCTCTTTGCGCGACCAGGAGAGGATCGCCCGGCAGGAGCTGGAGAAGTTGAATAAGGAGTGGGGCCAGGCAAAGGATAAGACGCGGCCGGAGGTAACCGAAGAAGATATCGCCAAGATCCTGGCGCAGTGGACCGGGATCCCTATCTTCAGGCTGGAGGAAAAAGAAAGTGAGAAGCTGCTTAAGATCGAAGAAGAGCTGCATAAGCGCGTGGTCGGCCAGAATGAGTCCATTGAGGCCATTGCCAATGCTGTGCGCAGGTCGCGCGCCGGGATCAAAGATCCCAAGCGGCCCATCGGTTCATTTGTATTCTTAGGCCCCACCGGCGTAGGAAAAACCCTACTTGCCCGGGCATTGGCGGAGTTTATGTTCGGCGATGAAGACGCCCTGTTGCAGTTTGATATGTCGGAGTATATGGAGAAGTTTAACGTTTCGCGCCTGATCGGCGCTCCTCCGGGATATGTGGGGTATGAAGAGGGCGGCCAGCTTACGGAGAGGGTGCGGCGCAGGCCCTACGCGGTCATACTTCTTGATGAGATCGAAAAAGCGCATCCGGATGTTTTTAATTTACTGCTGCAGGTCTTTGAGGACGGCCGGCTTACCGACAGCCTCGGCCGCAAAGTGGATTTTAAGAATACGATTATTATTATGACCTCCAATATCGGAGCGGAGTTGATCCGCAAGACCGGCTCACTTGGTTTTAAGGCGCAGAAGGATGAGCTTACCTATCAGGATATGAAAGACAAGCTGCTTGAGGTAGTGAAACACTCTTTTAAGCCGGAGTTCTTAAACCGCATCGATGATATTATTGTCTTCAGGCAATTATCCAAAGAAGACCTGATGTATATCATCGATATTGAAGTTGGCTATGTAATCGGCAGGCTGAAAGAGCAGGAGATATCTTTGGAGGTGAGCCGCGATGCCAAGGAGTTTCTGGTTGAGAAAGGGTTTGACCCGGTTTTTGGCGCCCGGCCCTTAAAAAGGACTATTCAAAGGTTCCTGGAGGATCCGTTAGCGCAGGAGATCATCTCCAAGAAATATAAAGAGGGCTCAATAATCAAGGTAACGCGCAAGAATGAGGAGCTTCTTTTTGAATGATGTTTACTGATTTTTTCATCAATATAGGCCACAGGGTTATCTCTTTTATGTATTTCTTCGGCGGCCTGGCTAATCTGGCGGTGCAAACCGTATACTTAACTTTTAAGCCGCCGTATAAAGGGGGGCGCATAATTGAACAGGCCAAGAAAGCCGGGTTTGACAGCTTTCCCATTGTCGCGCTGGTTGCCTTGTTCATCGGTTTTATCTTTGCCTTGCAGACGGCATATTTTATGCAGCGCATCGGTTCAGAGATTTATATCGCCAGCCTCGTGGCTTTAACCGTTGTGCGCGAGTTGGGCCCGGTAATTACGGCATTGATCGTTGCCGGCAGGGTAGGGGCATCCAACACCGCGGAGTTAGGTTCTATGCAGGTTACCGAGCAGATTGATGCTTTGGAAACTTTGGCTACGAATCCCGTGAAGTATTTAGTGGTTCCCCGTTTTGTGGCTTTAAGCCTGATGCTTCCTGTTTTGACTCTCTATGCCAATATCATCGGTATCCTGGGTAGCTATATTATCTGCGTGATCAAGCTGGGGATTACCAGCAGCATGTATATGCATGTCACTTTTTCCGCGCTGCTTTACAAGGATCTGTTTACAGGGTTATTTAAAGCCTGGATCTTCGGGATGATCATCGCCCTGGTAAGCTGTTATGAGGGTTTTAATGTTGAAGGTGGGGCAGAGGGAGTAGGTAAGGCAACTACGCGTTCGGTAGTTTTTAGCTTTATTATGATCATCGCCGCGGACTGCTTATTCACCGCGGTGTTTTATTTTATTTTTCCTTAAAAATGATCGAGATCCAAGGCTTGAGCAAAAAATTTAATAATCACCTGGTTTTAAACCAGTTAAGCCTGGATGTGCAGAAAGGCCAGACCTGCGTAATCATCGGAAGAAGCGGTTGCGGTAAATCCGTGTTGCTCAAACATATCGTTGGCCTCCTGAAACCTAACCATGGCAGGGTTTTAATTGAAGGCAAGGAGGTGGCTGGTTTAGGGGCCTTGGAATTGAATGAACTGCGTTTTAAGATCAGCATGGTCTTCCAGGGCGGCGCACTCTTCGATTCCATGAATGTTGCAGATAATGTGGGCTTTAGCCTTATCGAACATACGCATATTACGCAAAAAGATCTGGCGGGGCGCGTGGAGGAGTCCCTGTATTTAGTGGGCTTAGGCGGCATCGGTAATCTTATGCCTGTGGAGTTAAGCGGGGGAATGAAGAAACGCGTGGCTTTAGCCAGGGCAATCTGTATCCGCCCGGAGATCATACTCTATGATGAACCGACCACCGGGGTTGACCCCATAACCGCTGACAGCATCAATGAACTTATCCGTTCTTTGCATGATAAATTAAAGGTTACCTCGGTTGTGGTTACTCACGATATGAAAAGCGCTTACTACATTGCCGATAAGATCGCGATGATGTATCAGGGCAAAATAATCATTGAAGGCACGCCCAAAGATATCCAGGCTGCCAAAGATCCGGTAGTGCATCAATTTATTAACGGGCTCTCCAAAGGCCCGATAACCGAGGCGGTTGGCCATTCCAGATGAACGGAGGAAGAAATGATATTCGGTAAAACCAAATTAGAATTAAAAGTAGGCATTTTTATTTTTGTAGGTCTGGTCATCCTGGCCATCTTCATATTATCGATCGGCGGGTTTAAAACCTGGAGTTCAGGGTATCGGATTAATATTAACTTTAATTTTGTCAACGGGGTAAAGGCGGGAGCGCCGGTGCGTTTTGCCGGGGTGGATGTGGGGGAGGTAAAGAGGGTTGAGTTGGGGTTTATCCCGCAGGAGAACCGTTCCAACGTGCGCCTTGGGATTTGGATCAGGAATAATATTAGAATACCCGTTGATTCCTCTATCTGGGTGAATACCCTGGGGTTATTGGGTGAAAAATACGTGGAGATAATGCCGGGAAAGGATTATGCTAATTGCCTTAAGGTTAATGGATCACTGGCCGGGGTTGACCCTTTGCCTATACATCAGATATTTAACAGAGCCGAAAATATATTGCATAACTTAGACGATGGCATTGCCAAGATAAGGAATCAAGAAGGCTCATTAGGTAAGCTTATTTATGACGACGACATCTATAATCAGCTGGATGCCCTGGTTCGTGATGTGCGCAAGAATCCCTGGAAATTATTTTTCAAGACCAAAGAAAAGAAATAATGAAAACCAGATCAGTATTCAGTTGTGCCAGTTGCGGCTATCAGTCGCCAAAATGGTTAGGCAGGTGCCCGGATTGTAACAGCTGGAACTCTTTTAGCGAGGAGGATTATATCGTTCCCTCCTCAGGGACCAGGGAAAGGGCATCTTTGTATAAAGAGGGCCCTGTACTTTTAAAAGATGTAGTGGCCAGCGATGCTGACAGGTTAAAAACCAATATCCGCGAGCTGGACCGGGTTTTAGGCTCGGGGATTGTCAAGGGTTCGGTGATTTTGATCGGCGGCGACCCCGGGGTGGGAAAATCCACTATTTCTTTGCAGGTATCCAACCATCTGACGGCTCAGGGCGTAGGGGTGCTTTACGTAAGCGGCGAAGAATCTGTTGCTCAGACCAAGCTGCGCGCAAAGCGCTTAGGCGCATCAGGGTCGGATAACCTTTATATCGTCAATCAGACGGATTTATCTTTAATCGTTGAATATATTAAAAAGCTAAAACCCCAGGTAGTAATTATTGATTCTATCCAGGTTATCTTTGATCCCGGCATTAGCTCTTCCCCGGGCAGCGTCAGCCAGGTAAGGGAGTGCGCGGGGACCCTGGCGCAGTTAGCCAAGACTACGGATACCTCGATTTTTATTATCGGCCATGTTACCAAAGAAGGCACCCTGGCCGGGCCGCGCGTTTTAGAGCATATTGTCGATACCGTGCTTTATTTTGAAGGGGACCGTTTCGCGATATACAGGATATTGAGGGCGGTAAAAAACAGGTTTGGTTCAACCAATGAGATTGGCGTATTTGAAATGGGCCCGGAGGGTTTAGCGGAAGTAAAGAACCCTTCGGAGATATTTCTTTCCGAACGTCCGGATAACGTATCCGGCACGATCGTGACCTCGGTTTTGGAAGGCACGCGCCCGCTTTTAGTAGAGATCCAGTCTTTGGTCTCCAGAAGCAGTTTCGGTTACGCCAGGCGACGCGCGCAGGGTTTTGATTTTAACAGGTTAACACTACTTGTGGCGGTTTTAGAGAAGCGCATCGGCCTTGCCCTTGAGGCAGAAGATATATTTGTTAATGTCGCCGGAGGCATAAAAATCGAGGACCCGGCAGCGGACCTGGCGGTCTGCGCGGTGATTGCTTCAAGTTTCAGGGAGCAGGTGGTTATGCCGCAGGCTGTAGTTTTGGGAGAAGTTGGCCTGTCAGGGGAGATCAGAAGTATTTCCCAGGTGCTTACACGCATAAATGAAGCGGAAAAGCTGGGTTTTAAACATTGCATATTGCCCAAGAACAGCTGTAAAAACTTACAACTTGGAAAAGCTGATATGGAGATTATCGGCGTTTCCACTTTAAAAGAAGCTTTGGATATAATCTTAGGATTATCGGTTAAGAAATAGCAGGAGGCAAAGAAATGAATTTATTATTAGTGAGGCTTGTATTCATTTTAGGCAGCATGTTCATCGGTTATCAGGCGTTGCTGGCAAGGGGTTTCGGTTTAATCGGCATGTTGATCGGTATTGTGGCGGCACTGATAATGATCGTTCTAGAGGCGGCTTTGCGCAAAGTTTCGGTAAAGGGTTTATCCAGCGCGGTATTTGGCCTGATCTTAGGCCTGATCATGGCTAAACTCGCGGGAGATGCCTTTAGCCTCCTTGCCATCGACCCTACTTCCCTCTCCAGGATCCGGGTGGGACTGACCCTGGCTTTTTGTTATCTGGGAATGGTTATAGCGTTGCGCGGCAAAGATGAGTTTAATATCATCATTCCTTACGTGCGCCTGCGCCGGCAGGACCAGGGAGGGGATGTGGTCCTCCTGGATACTAGCGTGATCATCGACGGGCGCATTGTGGATATCTGCAAGACAAGATTCCTGGGAGGCAAGGTAGTCATCCCGAAGTTTGTGCTCAGGGAATTGCAGCAGATTGCTGATTCCACCGATCCGGTCAAGCGCCAGAGGGGCAGAAGGGGCTTGGAGATACTGAATACTATTCAGAAGGAACCGGGGATGGACATAGTTATCCATGAGCAGGATTTTTCGGAGACCGCGGAAGTTGACGCGAAATTAGTCCTGTTAGCCAAGTTGCTCGATGCCAAGATTCTTACCGTGGATTTTAATTTAAACCGCGTGGCCAGCATTCAGGGGATCAAGGTTTTGAATATCAATGAACTGGCCAACGCGTTAAAGCCGGTAGTTTTTCCCGGCGAACAGATGCACATCAAGTTGATCAAGGAAGGAAAGGAACATAATCAGGCAATCGGCTACCTTGATGACGGCACTATGGTTGTGGTTGAAGATGCGCGCAGGCTCATCGGTCAGGATGTTCAGGTCGCGGTTACCTCGGTACTGCAAACCCAAGCCGGGAGGATGATCTTTACCAAGCTGGAAAAATAACATGGTTAGCGCGATTCTTCTGGCTGCCGGGGAGGGCAGGCGGCTTAATTCTTCAGTATCTAAGCCATTAGTAAAAATAGGCAGGCACGCGTTAGTATTTTATTCGCTGCGCACTTTAAGCCAGCATCCCGGAATAGTCCATATCGTTGTGGTGGTTAACCGCGCCAATCGGCAAGCTATAGCCAGGATTATAAAGGATTATTCTTTCAAGAAAATAAAGGCCGTAGTTTTGGGGGGCAGGCGCAGGCAGGATTCGGTATATAATGGCCTTAAGGCTATTAGCCGGGACAGCAAATGGGTTTTGATCCATGATTCCGCCCGGCCGTTTGTCCAGGCCGGAGCTGTTACAAAAGTCATCCGGCAGGCAAAAAAATACGGCGCAGCCATATTGGCTGTTAGGCCCAAGGCAACCATTAAATCTTCCCGTCCGGATAACACAGTGGCCCAAACTTTCAACCGGGATAAGCTTTGGGAGATACAAACTCCCCAAGTTTTTGAAAAAGGCCTCCTTCTTAAAGCATATAAAAAATACTCCAAAGATAACGTTACTGATGATGCTTCTTTGGTTGAGAAACTGGGTAAAAGAGTAAGAATCGTTAAGGGAAGTTATGGAAATATCAAAATTACAACCAACGAAGACCTGCTGTTGGCGGGGGTAATTTCTAGAAAGGCCAAAGCGTATGGAATATAAAGTCGGCATAGGTTATGATATCCACCGCCTTATTGAAGGCAGAAAATTATTTTTAGGAGGCATAGAAATACCTTATACCAGAGGCCTGCTGGGGCATTCTGACGGGGACGCGCTAATGCATTCGCTCTGCGACGCTTTATTAGGGGCGCTGGCGCTTGGCGATATCGGCGAACATTTTCCTGATACGGATCTCCGATACAAAGGTATTGCCGGAAGCTCACTGTTAAAGACAGTCAAAACCCTGGTAGATAAAAGCGGTTTTAAGATAAACAATATCGATATTGTACTTATCGCCCAGGAGCCGGTATTAACCCCTTTTAAAAAGCAGATGAGGCAAAAAATATGCGCGCTTTTGGATCTCGCGGAAGATCGCGCCAATATCAAGGCTAAAACAAATGAAGGCCTGGATGCGCTGGGCAATAAAGAGGCGATCGCTTGTTACGCCTTTGTTTCCTTAGTCAAGGGAGGATAGAGATGGTCTACATCATCAATATATTGATCATATTATTTATTATTTTGGTAATCAAAATCGCGTTTATCTCTATATTTTTTTATCAGGATATACGGGCAGCGCAGAAAAGGGACCCCGCGGCTAAGAACTTCCTGGAGGTGCTCCTGCTTTATCAGGGGCTGCATGCTTTGATCTCTTTCCGCCTGGCGCACGCGTTGTATAAGATGCGTTTGTTTTTTCTCGCCCGGTTCTTGTCCCAAGCCACGCGTTTTTTAACGGGGATCGAGATCCATCCGGGAGCCAAAATCGGCAAACGCTTTTTTGTCGACCACGGCATGGGTGTGGTTATCGGAGAAACCTCGATTGTCGGCGATGATGTCCTGCTTTACCAGGGGGCGACCTTAGGAGGGACCGGGATCGTCAAGGGTAAGCGCCATCCCACCATCGGCAATAATGTGGTTATTGGCGCGGGGGCAAAGGTTTTAGGCAATATCACCATCGGGGATAATGCATATATCGGTGCCAACGCGGTAGTGATTAAAGATGTCCCGCCGAATTCTACGGTAGTGGGGGTGCCGGGAAGGATCACCAGGCAGGACGGCAAAAAGATGGATATAGGTTTAGACCATGTGCATATACTGGATCCGATCACCCAGGCGATCGAAGAGCTGCAGGATAGGATCGATAAATTAGAGAAGAAGTAGGGTATTCTTTCATGCCTATTTTTATATATAACTCCCTTTCCAGGAAAAAAGAGGAATTCATACCTTTACAGCCGCCAGAGATTAAGATGTATGTCTGCGGCCCTACGGTTTATGACCAGCCGCATATCGGCCATGCCCGCAGCGCTTATATCTTCGATGTCATACGCCGGTACCTGATATATAAAGGTTATAAAGTTACCTTTGCGCGTAATGTTACCGATGTTGATGACAAGATCATTGAGAAGGCAAGAGAAGAATATAAGGGGGAAGATTTAAATAGCGCGGTCCAGAAGGTGGCAAAAAAATACCTTGATGCTTATCATGAAGATATGCGACAGTTGGGGATCTTAGAGCCTGATGTAGAGCCTAAGGCAACAGAATATGTTTGTGAAAGCAAGCCGGCGATGCAGAAATTTATTGAGGAGCTGATTAAGCGCGGCGCTGCCTATGTTTCCGGCGGGGATGTATATTTCGATATTAGAAAAGCCAAAGATTACGGAAAATTATCCAATCAGGCAACAGAGAAAATGGAAGCAGGGGTAAGAATAGCTCCGGGTGAAAAAAAGAAGGATCCGCTTGATTTTGCTTTATGGAAGTCTGCCAAAGTTAACGAGCCTTCATGGGATAGCCCCTGGGGAAGGGGCAGGCCCGGATGGCACATAGAGTGCTCTGTAATGAGCTCAGATATCCTGGGCGATGAATTTGATATCCATGGCGGCGGCCTGGACCTTATTTTCCCTCATCATGAAAATGAGATAGCCCAATCCGAAGGCGCAGGCAAAAAATTCGCCCGCTATTGGATCCATCACGGCCTGCTGACTATAAACGGACAGAAGATGTC
>JBAZQO010000027.1:0-14015 GCA_041645145.1 Candidatus Omnitrophota bacterium | reverse complement strand
GAAAAAGACCTGGAGGAAAGAGAGGAGAGGCTAAAAAGTTTTGCCGCGGAGATCGCGCATTTAAGGCAAGGCCTGCATAAAAAAGAGCAGTCCGCCCAAATACTCAAGGAGGAAGCCGCTCCTGTTCCGGAAAAAGCGCTTGAGGCGGCTGCGGAACCGGAGAAAACAGAGAAGAAGCCGCCTGAGGAGCAGCCGCTTAAAGAAGAAGTAAAAGAAAAACCCCGGACAGAGCCGCGCATAAGTTTAGATAAGGTCAGGAATATCGGGATTATTGCGCATATTGACGCCGGAAAGACCACTACTACTGAAAGGATACTTTTTTATACCGGCCGCTCCTATAAGATCGGCGAGGTGCATGACGGCGCGGCAACCATGGATTGGATGAAGCAGGAGCAGGAGCGCGGTATTACCATTACTGCCGCGGCCACGACCTGTTTTTGGAAAGAGCACCGCATTAATATTATTGATACCCCGGGCCATGTTGATTTTACCGTTGAGGTGGAAAGGTCCCTGCGCGTGCTTGACGGGGCAGTGGCGGTCTTTTGCGCCGTAGGCGGGGTAGAGCCGCAGTCAGAAACAGTCTGGAGGCAATCCGACAAGTACCATGTTCCTAAAGTCGCTTTTATCAATAAGATGGACCGCACGGGCGCGGATTTTTACAGCGTATTGAACGCGATCGAAAAAGATTTAAGCGCCTGCGCCGTCCCTCTGGAGATACCTATCGGCAGCGAGGACAAATTTCGCGGGGTTGTTGATCTAATCGAGATGAAGGCTTATATTTATAATGAGGAATCCCTGGGTAAGGAATTCAGCGTTGAGGATATCCCGGAGGAATTACTTGAGCAGGCGAAAAAATTCCGGCACATTATGGTTGAGCGCGCAGTGGCCGGCGATGATGACCTGATGAAGAAATTCCTGGAGCAGGAAGATGCGATTACCCAGGAAGAACTATATCGGGCTATCCGGGAAGGGACAGTAGCTAATAAAATGGTCCCGGTTACCTGCGGTGCATCTTTTAAAAATAAAGGGGTGCAAAAACTTTTAGATACCATTGTCGCTTTTCTGCCTTCTCCGTTAGACCTGCCGGCAGTACAAGGCGATGATCCGAATACTCTGGAGAAGAAGTTGCAGCGCAAGGCCGATATCAATGAGCCGTTCTGCGGCCTGGCTTTTAAAGTGCAGGCTGATCAGCACATGGGAAAGCTGGTCTATGTGCGGGTATATTCGGGGATCCTTTCCGCGGGGACATATATTTTAAATTCCACCAAGAATAAAAAAGAAAGGGTCGGCCGTATTGTGCAGATGCATGCTAACCAGCGGCAGAATATTGATTATGCTTTTGCCGGGGATATTGTGGCAGTGCCGGGTTTAACCAGCACTATAACCGGGGATACGCTTTGTGATCCGGATAACCCGATAATCCTGGAGGCGATAAAATTTCCTGCTCCGGTGATTTCTTTAAGTATTGTCCCTAAGAGTCGCTCAGATCAGGATAAATTAGGCAAAGGCCTGGCCAAACTTACTGAAGAGGATCCTACCTTTAAGGTGGAAACCGACGAAGAAACCAAAGAGGTTATCCTTACTGGTATGGGGGAGCTGCATTTAGAGATCATTGTTGACAGATTAAAAGAAGAGTTCGGGGTAGAAGCGGTTGTGGGCCAGCCTAAGGTTGCTTACCGGGAGACGATTTTAAAGCCGGCCAGCGCAGAGAGCAAATACATTAAACAGTCCGGCGGCCGCGGCCAATACGGCCATGTAGTTTTAGAGATTTCTCCGAATAAGCCGGGGGAGGGTCTGGATTTTATCGACAGCATTAAAGGCGGGGCAATCCCGCGTTCATTTATCCCGGCGGTAGAAAAGGGAGTGATCGAAGCCATGCAAAAAGGAGCTTATGGCGGTTACCCGGTTGTGGATGTGAAGGTGGAATTAGTGGACGGCTCATTCCATGAAGTGGACTCATCGGAGATTGCTTTTAGAATGGCGGCTATATTCGGCTTCAAAGAGGCATTCTTAAAGGGTTCTCCGGTGTTTCTTGAGCCGAGCATGAAACTGGAGGTCTGTACCCCTGAGGAGTATTTGAACGGCTGTGTGGGTTATATTTGTTCGCACCGCGGCAAGATCTTAAATATTGACGCCAAGGCCAACCAGAAGGTTATCTCCGCCGAAGCGCCCTTGGCGGAGATGTTTGGTTATGCCACTAGCTTCCGCTCCCTTTCCAGCGGACGGGCAAATGCCACCATGGAGTTTGACAAATATACGCAAGTCCCCGGAGAGATCGCCCAGAAGATCCTGCAGGATAGGCAGAAACAAAAAGAAGAGGAGAATAAATAATCCATGAAAAAGATATTTATGACGCTGTTAATTATTTGTCTAATGTTTTGCTATGGGAGGATTTTGGCTATGGATGGAACAATTGTGGTTTTAGAGACTAATCAGGGGAACATCGAGATTAAATTAAAACCCGATGTCGCGCCAAAGGCCTGCGAGAACTTTGTTAAATTAGTAGAAAAAGGTTATTATGACGGCTTGATTTTTCACCGCGTGATCAAGGGGTTTATGATCCAGGGAGGGGACCCCACAGGGACCGGGATGGGCGGGGAATCAGCCTGGGGCAGGCCTTTTGAAGATGAGGCCAGCCCGCTGGCTAAATTCGATGGGCCGGGAATTTTGGCCATGGCCAATTCCGGGCCGGACACGAATGGCAGCCAGTTTTTTATTACCACGGCAAAAACTCCGTGGTTAAATATGCGCCATACTATATTTGGCGAAGTGGTTTCGGGGTTAGAGATAGTGCAAAAAATCGAAAATACCCCGGTTAATGCCGAAGACCGGCCTATTACCGAGCAGAAGATCATCCGGGCATATACAAAATCCAAGCCTTAAAGTATCCCCTCAAAGTGCAAAAAATAGATTATCGCAGGGAATTAAATTGCGCGCAATTAAAGGCAGTGGAATCTATCGACGGGCCGCACCTGGTGATCGCCGGGGCAGGAAGCGGCAAGACGCGGGTTTTAGTGCACCGGGTTGCGTATCTAGTGGAAAAAGGGGTCAGGCCCGAGCAGATCCTCCTGCTTACCTTTACCCGCCGCGCGGCCAACGAGATGCTGCGCCGGGCAAGTTTACTTTTGGATGAGCGCTGCAAAAAGGTTTCCGGGGGCACCTTTCATTCTTTTGCCAATATGATCTTAAGAAAATACGCCAAGCTTTTAGAGATCAGCAATAATTTTACCATTTTAGACCAGGCGGACGCGGCGGACGCGGTAAATTTAGTGCGTGCGCAGCTCGGGTATCATAAATCCGAGAAACGTTTTCCGCGCAAACACGCTATATTAGAGGTAATCTCTAAAAGCGTGAATAAATCCGCCTCGATCAATGATGTCCTTTATGATGAATACCCTCAGTTTATGGGGTTTAGCGAAGAAATTAAAAAGATCCGCGATGAGTATAGTAAATATAAACGCCAGAAATCCCTTCTGGACTATGACGATCTTCTAGTTTTCCTGCAAAGCCTGCTTCTCCGCCATGAAGATGTGCGCGCCAGCCTCTCTGCCAAATATAAGTACATTATGGTTGATGAGTATCAGGACACCAATAAGCTTCAGGCGCATATCGCCTGCCTTCTGGCCGCAGGCCATGCCAATATCATGGTTGTGGGTGATGATTCCCAGAGCATATATTCCTTCCGGGGGGCTAACTTCAAAAATATAATCGATTTCCCCAAGATCTTCAAAGGCACCAAGATTATTACCCTGGAGGAGAATTACCGCTCAACTCAGCCGATTTTGAATCTGACTAACGCGGTTATCGCCCAGGCCAAGGAGAAATTCGAGAAAAACCTCTATACTAAAAAGAAAGAGGGAAATATCCCCGTTTTTATTGATTGCCGGGATGAAAATTCACAGTCAAGTTTTGTGGCGGATAAAATACTGGAATTAAGGGAGGAGGGCCTGGGCCTGAATGATATGGCCGTGCTTTTTCGGTCAGGCTGGCATTCCAATGATTTAGAGATTACACTGGCCAGCCGCAACATACCTTTTGTAAAATACGGCGGGCAGAAATTTGTCGAAGCCGCGCATATAAAAGATATCTTAGCCTATCTGCGCATCGCTTATAATGCGGCAGACCAGGTCAGCTGGTTGCGCGCGCTCTTGTTGATCCCTGGGGTCGGCCCTAAAACCGCGCAAAAAATTATTGAGGCAATGGCAAAGCAAGGTAACGCGAAAGATGGCGCGTTATTAAGTAAGAATGAAGCGTTAATCAGCCTGCTTGGGCTATTAAAGGAGGTTGACATCCAGAGGGATGAGCCGGCAAAGATTATCGAGAAGTTCCTCAGCTATTATCAGGAGTTTTTAAAAATAAAATACGATGATTTTAACAAACGCCTGAATGACCTGGATTCTTTATTGCGTATTGCCCAGCGCTATAAATCAGCGGAGCAATTCTTGGTGGATATGGCCTTAGAGCCTCCGGAAAGAAGCATAGTGGAGGCAGGCAAAAAGGACAAAGATGACGCCCTACTTACCCTTTCAACCATACATTCGGCAAAGGGCCTGGAGTGGCATACCGTATTCTTAATTTATGTTGCCGAGGGACACCTTCCCTCCTACTTGTCCTTAGAAACAGAGGATGAAATTGAAGAGGAGCGCCGGCTGCTCTACGTTGCTGCCACGCGCGCCAAGGTAAATTTATTTTTATTGAAACCGCATATTGACCGCTCTCCTAGAAGCTTTATGGAACCAGGCGGCTCGGTGTTCACCCAGGTCTCACGGTTCCTGGGGCAAGGAGGGTTGCTTGATAAGTTTGCGGAGGTGCGAAGCGGGGAACCTCCTTATTTCTCTTGAGATAGGTATAATTTTGTGTTAAAATTTTTACAATGATTATCAGCCAGCAAAAGCCATTAGAGGAACTGTTAGCCAGCCTCAAGGAATATAATAAGATATTTCTGGTGGGTTGCGGCGAGTGCGCTGCCACCTGCAAGAGCGGCGGAGAGCCTGAATTGCTTAAGATGAAGGCGGAGCTGGAGGCGGCGGGAAAGGCGGTTCTGGGGATGTGTATGCCCAGTGCTCCTTGCGTTGCCGCGCAGATTAAGACGGAGCTGGCCAGGAATATGAAGGCCCTGCGTGATTGCGAGGCTATTTTAGTTTTGGCCTGCGGGTTGGGGGTGCAATCGGTAAAAGACAATGACCGCCTGGGTTTGGCGGTTTTGCCGGCCAATAATACTATTTTCGGCGCGGTCATGGATGCGCAGGGTAATTTTTATGAGAAATGCTCCATGTGCGCGGAGTGCGTTTTAGGGGAGACCGCCGGGATCTGCCCGGTCACCCTTTGTCCCAAAGGACTTTTAAACGGGCCGTGCGGAGGCATGAACAAAGGCAAATGCGAGGTGGACAGCGAAAAGGATTGCGCCTGGGTTTTGATTTATAGGGAGCTGGAAAAAAAGAATAATCTGGATAAGATTAAACAGATCCACAAAGAGCGGGATTATAAAAAATCCTCCAGGCCGCATAAATTGATAATGAGCAAATAAAATGGCAGAACAACTTCCTTATAGCGAAAAAGTCATGGATCATTTTCTTAACCCGAGAAATTGCGGAGAGATCCCAGATGCAGATGGCATTGGAACAGTTGGCAACGCAATCTGTGGTGATGTTATGAAAATGTACCTTAAAATAAAAGACAATATAATTATAGATATCAAATTTAAGACGTTCGGGTGTGGGGCCGCTATTAGTACAAGCTCTATGGTTACAGAGATGGTTAAGGGCAAGCCTATCTCCGAAGCGCTGAAGATTACCAACAAAGCGGTTGCCGAGGCCTTAGGAGGCCTGCCTCCTGTAAAAATGCACTGTTCGGTTTTGGCGGAGGAGGCCCTGCGATCAGCCTTAAAAGATTATTACAGGAAGCAGGGTAAGCCCGTGCCCTTTGGAGATAAAGGGCACGCCCATGAAGGGGAAATTTGTTTGTAGGGTAGTTATGTTGACAAAAGCCCAAATACGTAGTAAAATCCTCTTGAAGTTAAAAACTCAGAAGGAGGAAGACCGAAGCCGAAAAAGTAAGCTTGTTAAGAATAAACTTTTAAGGAATAAGGTTTTTAGGAAGGCGAAGATAGTGATGTTTTACATCGCCTTTGGCGGGGAAGTAAATACAGAAGAGATGATTAGGGAAGCCAAAAAAATAGGCAAGCTTATATGCGTGCCAGTTTGCAGAAAAGACAAAGAAACTATGCAGCCAGCCATATTAGAAGATAATGCGAAATTAAAGAAAGGCCCTTACGGGGTATTAGAGCCTGTAGCCAAAGCGCAGGTTGAGCCAGGGGATTTGGATCTGATCATTGTTCCCGGCTTAGCCTTTGATAAAAAATGTAACCGCCTGGGCCGCGGCAAGGGCTGCTATGACCGTTTCTTAAGTAAACTTTCTGATAAGACGCCTTCCATAGGCCTGGCTTTTGATTTCCAAATCCTGCCCCTAATCCCCACCACCGCGCACGATGTAAGCGTAAAAAAGATTATCTTCTCCTAAACTCCTGTAAAAAGCTCGACAAGTAAGGTCAAAAGGGAGGATAGAAATGATTCTCAATATAGTGATACTCATAGTTATCGCAATAGCCGCCACATATTCCGGTTATTTCTTAAGGAAGCATATTGCTGAAAAAAAGTTAAAAAGCGCCGAAGCAGAAGCCGAGCATATCCTGGAAGTTGCCAAAAAGGAGATGCTCGATAAACGCCGGGAAGCAGAGCTGGAAGCCAAAGATCTTTTGTACCGTATGCGCCAGGATTTTGAGCGGGAGACCAAAGACCGCAAGCAGGAGATCACTAACCTTGAGCGCAGGCTTACCCAGAAGGAGGAGAATATTGACCGCAGGCTGGATCTTCTGGAGAAAAAAGAAAAAGAGATCGATGCCCGTAACGACAATCTCAAGAAACAGGAAGATGGGTTAAAAACAAAAGACAATCAGCTGCATGCCTTAATTGCCGAAGAGAAGGAGAGGCTGCAAAAGATTTCTTCTCTTTCTACCGAGGAGGCAAAGCAGATCCTGCTTAGCCGTCTTAGCGAGGAATTGAGTAATGAAAAGGCGGTATTTATCAGGCGCCAGGAAGAAGAGGCGCGTAGTATCGCGGATAAAAAAGCCCGCGAGATTGTAAGCCTGGCGATCCAGCGCTGCGCGGCAGAGCATACCGTGGAGTCAACCGTAAGCGTGGTAAACCTGCCTAATGATGAAATGAAAGGCCGGGTTATCGGCCGCGAAGGGAGGAATATCCGCGCCTTGGAGATGGCAACCGGCGTTGACGTAATTATTGATGACACCCCGGAAGCAGTTACTTTATCCGGCTTTGATGCGGTGAGGCGCGAGATTGCCCGTTTGAGCCTTGAGAAATTAATTTCCGACGGGAGGATTCATCCCGGGCGCATTGAAGAAATAGTTGAGAAGACTAAGAAAGAGATGGATGAGAAGATCCGCGAGGAAGGGGAGCGGGCGGCTTTTGATACCGGAGTTAATGGTTTGCATCCGGAGATAATCAAACTCCTCGGCCGGCTTAAGTACCGCACCAGTTACGGACAGAATGCCCTGCAGCACTCCAAGGAGGTTTCATACCTGCTGGGGGTGATGGCTAGCGAGCTGGGGCTGGATTTTAAATTAGGCCGCAGGATCGGCCTCTTGCATGACATAGGAAAAGCCGTAGATCACCAGGTTGAGGGCACGCACGCCAAGTTGGGCGCGGAGCTGGCGAAGAAATACAACGAGTCTATCGAAGTAGTCGGATCGATTGAATCGCATCACGAAGAAGCCCAGCCGCAGAGCCTGTACGCGGTTTTAGCTGTAGCCGCCGATGCCATAAGCGCGGCGCGCCCCGGGGCAAGAAGAGAAACGCTGGAGACTTATATTAAGCGTCTGGATAAACTGGAGTCCATTGCCAATTTATTCAAAGGGGTGGAGAAGTCTTTCGCTATTCAGGCGGGACGTGAGATCCGCGTAATTGTGCAGCCGGAAAAAATAAACGATAATGAGGCAGTGGCCATGGCTAGAGACATACGTAAAAAGATCGAGGAAGGGATGGAGTATCCGGGCCAGATCAAAGTTACGGTGATTCGCGAAATGCGCGCCATTGAGTACGCTAAATAACATGAATATACTTTTTATCGGAGACATAGTCGGCTCACCAGGGAGAAAAGCAATTGATAGGCTGCTCCTCGGGCTTAAAGATGAGCTGGGATTAGATTTTGTGATTGCTAACGCCGAGAATGCATCCGGCGGTTCGGGGATTACCTCTCAAGTTTCCGCTCAGTTATTTGCATCGGGAGTAGATGTGCTTACCTCCGGAGACCATATCTGGAAAAAGAGCGAGATCTTCCAGCTGATTAATCAGGAGAAAAGGATCTTGCGGCCCCTGAATTATCCGGAAGGGTCTCCCGGGCGCGGGGCGAATGTGTTTAGGGCCGCGAATGGAGTCAAGGTCGGGGTAATTAATGTCAACGGCCGGGTTTTTATGGACGCCCTGGATTGCCCTTTTAAAACCGCGTTTAAGGCCTGCGAGGAGATGGCCAAAGAAACCAAGATTATTATTGTGGATGTGCACGCAGAGGCTACCTCGGAGAAGATCGCCTTAGGCTGGTATCTGGACGGCAAGGCCTCCGCTATTTTTGGCACGCATACACATATCCAGACTGCCGATGAGAAGATCCTGCCCAAGGGCACCGCCTATATAACTGACGTAGGCATGACCGGCCCGTATGATTCTGTGATCGGCAGAAAGGTAGAAGATGTGCTTACCCGTTTTTTAAGCTCTATCCCGGTAAAATTTAACGTTGCTGAAGAAAATATCCAGCTGCATGGCGCCCTTGTCCAGATAGACGAAGAAACTGGCAAAGCGCGTTCGATTTTAAGGATACAGAAGAAACTTTTAGATGAATAAGAGGCAGGCAGTTTTATTAATTTGGGCTTCCTTGCTATTTTTCTGGCTTGGGGTTTGTTTTGCTCAAAGTCCCGATGAATTGGAATTTAATCTAGATCTGAACTCTCCCGCGATAGCCCTTCCTAAAATATATAAACCCGGTATTGATTTAAGCGGCAGGGGCAGCCATCATGAGATAACCTGGCCGCAAACATTAGCTGCCAAAGGCACCCTGGAAACCTGGCAGGCTGATCTGGGTTTTGCTAATTTCTATCGCCTGCAATATAACCTTTGGGAAATTGAACAGCTGGCTAAAGACAAAGTTGCTAAGGCCAGGCTTTTAGATAACTACGAAGCGATCATCAAGCAGATAAGCGATAGCGGCGGGGTAGTTATCCTGGATTTGTTCGGTACGCCTTCAGGCTTAGGCAAGGTCCTTGATAAGAACAGCGCTGTGCATAATTTAAAGGCATATAAGCAGCTGGTCAAAGATACTATTCGTCAATTAAGCTGTAATAAAAAATATAATATCTGGTATGAGGTTTGGAATGCCCCGGACCTGGAAGATTTTTTCTTAGGGGAGAGGTCGGAATATCTTAATCTCTATCGTATAGTTGGCGAAGCAGTAAAAGAGCTGCGCCAGGAGACCAAGATACATATACCCTTAGGCGGCCCATCCACAAGCTGTTGGTTTCAGAATATCGAACCCAACAATATCCTTACTCCCGAGCGCAGTTTGATTTATGAACTGATAAAATATTGCTATAGTTATCAGTTGCCCCTGGACTTTATCTCATGGCACGCCTATTCTTCCGACCCGGCTCTTGAGAAACAGGGCAGTATTTATAATAAGCCTTTTATCAAGCTGGTCCGTGAATGGTTAAGCTACTTTCATTTTGAAAGTAACCTGCCTTTGATTATCGATGAGTGGAACTTTGATACTACCGCCAATATCGCTGCCGGCAGAGGCAGGAATGCCTATGTTGCCGCCAGTTTTATACCCGCGCGCCTTAAAAATATGCAGGAGGCCGGCTTAGACTACCAAACATATTTCTGCCTTGAGGATTTTGAGGGCAATAAAGAGGGGGCAATCAGGAATCTGGGAGTTTTTTCTTTTGATTCCTCTGAGCGCTCCGATTACAAGGGATATGCCAAAGCCGGCTATAATATTTTTCGCATGCTTAATCTTCTGGGCAGTGAATTATTGCCGGGTTCCTCAAGCGACGAATTTGTAGGGATAATCCCCACAAAATCTCCGGATTACCTGGCTGTGCTTATTTATAATTATATTGACCCGCAAGCCGCAATGAATTATTTATCCCGGAGTATAGTTGATTTAAACAGCGCGGAGAAAAAGGTCATCCTTAATATTGTTAAATCCGACCGGATAGAGCGAATCCTTTCCGGGCAATTGAGCTTATCTGTTTTACGCCTGCCGGCCAGAGCCAAAAATATACTTAACCATGCCATAGAGTTGAATAACCTGGCCGGGAAATTCTCGGCAGCCAACCGCAAAATAAAGATTTCCCTTAAAGGTGCAAAAGATGTTTATCTGCTCAGCCGGTATGTGGTGGATAATAGCTGCAGCCGTGATTGCGCATTTAAAGCCTCTGATGAGCAGGAGGTGGACTTGAGCAAGGGGTATAGCGAAACAATGGAGCTGTCTCCTTATTCAGTGCAGTTGTTGGTTTTTAAGAAAAAACCTCTGCCTGCTGTTGAGGTAAAACCGCCGATCAATACCGCTGAGGAACCGGTAAAAAATGCAGAAAATAAATAGGTTAGAGAACCATGGTTTGCCTTCCGGTAGGCAAACCCATAAGCATATTTATACTGTCTCCGAGATCACTCAGGTGATTAAAGGCCTGCTTGAGCAAAATGTCGGGGAGCTCTGGATTGAAGGGGAGGTCTCTAACTTTAAATCTGCCTCCAGCGGGCATTTTTATTTCTCGCTTAAAGACCAGGGAGCGCTGATTGCCGCAGCGATGTTTGCTTATGCCAATAAAGGGTTAAAGTTTAAGCTTGAAGACGGACTGAAAGTTATTTGTTTTGGTAAAATAGATGTCTATGGGCCGCGCGGGCAATACCAGATTATAGTTGAAAGAGTGGAACCTAAAGGAATCGGTTCACGACAGCTGGCCTTTGAGCAGTTGAAGAAGAAATTAGAGCAGGAAGGCTTGTTTGACCTAAAGCATAAAAAAGCGCTTCCGTTAATGCCTTTTTCCGTAGGCCTCGTTACTTCTATCAGGGGCGCGGCAGTGCGTGATATCCTGCAGATCCTTAAAAAAGGCGCGCCATGCGTGGATGTGCTTATCCGCTCTGTGCGCGTGCAGGGAGAGCAGGCATCCGCTGAAATTGCCGCAGCAGTAGAGGATCTGAATTATTTCGGTAAATCCGACTTGATTATTGTCAGCCGCGGAGGCGGCAGCACCGAGGATCTCTGGCCGTTTAACGAAGAGATCGTCGCGCGGGCAATTTATAATTCCGGCCTTCCGGTTATTTCGGCAGTGGGGCATCAGATTAACACCACTCTCGCGGATCTGGCGGCGGATGTTTTTGTAGAGACGCCAACGGCTGCGGCCAAGATCATCGTCGATAAAAAGAATTCCCTGATCGCCGAGCTTGCCGGCGCAAGACACGAGTTGGATTTTTCGGTTACGGAGCTGACTAGCGGCCTAAAAAACAGGCTCACTGGCCTTACGCATACGCTTAAGAGCCCGGCTGAGCGCCTGCTGGAAAAACAACAATTTTTGGATGAACTATTTTCCGGATTAAATTATAATATGCGCCATACTCTGGAGTTGGCAGGGGAGCGCAGCAGCTCATTAATCGAAAGGCTGGGGACATTAAGCCCGCTATCCATATTATCGCGCGGCTACAGTTTAAGCATGCTTATGCCGCAAGGCGCGATTGTCAAGGAGGCCGGCCAGATAAAACCGGGAGATAAGCTGAAAACAGTTTTGCATAAAGGAGCATTCATAAGCTTGGTGCAGGAGGTAATCAGGGATGAAAGAAAAAACGTCGTTTGAGGAAGATTTGAAAAAATTGCAAAAGATCGTCGAGGAACTTTCCGGCGGTAAAATTACATTGGGGGAGTCTCTTAAAAAATACGAAGAGGGGGTCAGGCTTGCGCAGTCATGCTCGCAGACATTAGCTGATGCCCAGCGAAAAGTTGAGCTGCTCATGAAGAAAGACGGCAAATTTGATTTGGGAAAGTTTGACGACTCAGGCACAGAGGAAGAAAAGTAAATGTTATTAGAAAAAATAAATTCTCCGCAGGACCTAAAACAGTTAAACGCAGACCAGCTTAACTGTTTATCCAGGGAGATAAGGCAAAGGTTAATCGAGGTAGTCTCGCAGACCGGCGGCCACCTGGCCTCAAGCCTGGGAGCGGTGGAGCTGATTGTTGCCTTGCATTATTGCCTGAACACCCCTAAAGATAAAATCATTTTTGATGTGGGGCATCAGGCGTACGCGCATAAAATATTAACCGGGCGCAACCTTAAGTTTCCGACACTAAGACAGTATCAGGGGCTAAGTGGTTTTCCTTCCAAGGATGAATCTGTTTATGACCCCTTTACTACCGGCCACAGCTCAAACGCGGTTTCCCTGGGGCTGGGTTTAGCCTGCGCCAGGGACCTTCTGCCTGAAGAAGATCAGTTTAAGGTTGTCTGCGTAATCGGAGACGGATCTTTAAGCGGCGGGCTTTGTTTTGAGGGCCTGAATAATGCCGGCCACCTGAAGAAAGATATTTTGGTAGTTTTAAATACTAATGAACTGAGCATCGCCCCTAACGTGGGGGCAATCAGCAATTATTTGAATAAGATTATTTCCCTGCCGGTGTATAACCGTGTTCACGATAACCTGGTAAATTTCTTAAAAACCCGCCTGAGGGAGGGGAGCCGCCTGATAAGGCTTATGAACAAATTTGAAGAGGGCCTAAAAGGCCTGTTTGTCCCAGGGATGTTTTTTGAAGAAATGGGATTCCGCTATTTTGGCCCTATCGACGGACATGACCTAAATAAATTAATAGGCACATTGAGAAATATCATGAACATCAAAGGCCCGCGCCTTCTGCACGTAGTCACCAAAAAAGGGAAAGGCTGCGCTTTTGCTGAAGAGGATCCGGTCAGGTTTCATGGTATCAGTTGTTTTGATATAAACACAGGGGATGCCTTAGTGAAGAAACCCTTATCAGGATTAAGAAGTTACACGGAAATCTTCCGCGATAAATTAGCGGCTCTGGCGCGGGATGATCTAAAAATTGTAGGCATAACCGCGGCCATGGCGGAGGGGACCGGCCTGGATAAATTCCGCGATAGTTTTCCGGAAAGATTTTTTGATTGCGGCATTGCCGAGGAGCATGCGGTTTGCTTTGCCGCCGGCCTGGCTAAGCAGGGATTTAAACCGGTGGTTGCGATTTATTCGACATTTTTGCAGCGCGCCTACGATCAAATTATCCAGGAGGTTTCCTTGCAGGGACTGCCGGTGATATTTGCTATTGACCGCGCAGGAATTGTAGGAGAAGATGGTGTTACGCATCAGGGGATATTTGATATTGCTTATCTTAAGAGCATCCCGAATTTAGTGATTATGGCGCCCGCCGACGGCAGGGAGCTGGAGGAGATGCTGGAGTTTGCAGTGCAGCTGGATAAGCCGGTAGCCATAAGGTATCCCCGCTCCTGCGCAGTACCCGGCAAAGCAGGCGCGCCTTTAAAATTAGGCAAGGCCGAGTTAATTAAAGAGGGCAGTGATTTTACAATTATTGCTTTAGGGAGCATGGTTTCGGCTTCCCGGGAAGCCGTTGAGATATTAAGCAAAGAAAATCTATCCGGCGGCTTGATTAATGCCAGATTTGCGCAGCCATTGGATATGGATTTAATTAAGAACGTTTGCGCAAAAACAAATTTTGTTTTTACGGCAGAAGAAGGAATCAGGGACGCGGGATTCGGCAGCGCTATCGCCCAGGAATTAGATAAGCGGGTTACGCGTATCGGTCTTCCGCTGGAGTTTATCCCGCACGGCTCACGAGAGGTGCTTCTTGAAAAATACGGGTTAACTGCCCTGGGGATTGCCGCGAATATCCGCCGGGTGGTAAAAAATAATGGCTAAGATCATAATCAATCA
>JBAZQO010000026.1:0-14884 GCA_041645145.1 Candidatus Omnitrophota bacterium | reverse complement strand
CGCGCCATAAATATCGCTTTGCATATCCGAAATTAAATCCCTTGACCTGACGACATACACATCAAGATTCTTTTGAGCGGGCGCAATCAAAAGTCCCCGCATATTTACTAAATTCTTAAGCGCCTCCTGGGCGCAATCAACCTTTTTCTTGAGGCTTGCGTTTTGGCTAAGCGCATTGATCAACTCATCCTGCCAGGATTTCCAAAAAAGAAAATACTGCCGGTAAATCTCCTCTTTGGTCATATTGGGGCCCTTATATTCTTCGGGGACCAGGACCATTTCTATTACCTGGTCAGATTTCTTGGATTTACGGGTAAACTTGCGCGCAAAAGACTCGCAGCCTGCCAGATTAATCAGCAGGATACCCGAGAAAAAAACTACGATAAATCTTTTCATTTAAGCATCTCCTTGAATTCACTTTCCCCGATAATTTTTACCCCTGATTTACCGGCTTTCTGTAATTTTACGCCCGCAGCCTCTCCGGCTACCAGAAAATCAGTTTTACCGCTTACGCTGGATGAAAATTTTCCTCCTGACAAGCGCACCAATTCTTCCGCCTCAGAGCGCGAAAACCCCTTAAGCTCTCCGGTAAAGACAAAGCTTTTACCGGTCAATTTGTTAGTTTTAGCCTCAAGCCCCTCCTGGCGCATATTAAATCCTGACTCCTTCAGCTCCCGGATCAGCCTTTTGTTTTGGCTGAGACTGAAATAATCCGCGATGGCGCCTGCCATAATCAAACCTATCTCCGGGATCCTGTCCAGATCTTCAAGTTCAGCATGTATAAGTTTATCCATGCTGCCGAACTCCTGCGCCAATGTGTAGGCGGCCTTTTGCCCCGCGTGGCGTATACCTAAAGCAAAAATCAAACGCGCTAAACCCTGGCTCTTGCTCTTTTCTATCGCGGACAATAAATTAGTCGCCTTCTTTTCCTTAAATAACTCCAGCTTTAACAAATCATCAAACTTAAGTTTATAAATATCCGCTAAACTCTTCAGCAATTTTAACTTAACCAACTGGCTGATCACCGCCTCTCCTAAACCTTCGATATCCAGGGCATCGCGGCTGGCAAAATGCAACAGGGCGCGCTCAAGTTGCGCCGGACAATCAGAGTTTATGCATCGGTAAGCCACTTCCCCTTCTTTAACTTTAACGATCTTTCCTTTACAGGAAGGACAACGCGATGGGATAGCATATTCCTCTTTGCCATTCTGCGCCACCACCTTTACCACTTTAGGGATAACATCTCCCGCGCGCTCAATAAGCACGCGGTCGCCGACGCGAATTTTGAGCCTTTTTATCTCATCAAAATTATGTAAGGTAGCATGGCTGATAATTACCCCGGAGCACTCTACCGGCTTAAGCTGAGCGATAGGGGTAATTACCCCGGTGCGGCCGACATTCACCTTTATTCCCAGGAGCTCGGTAGTTGCCTGCCGCGCGGGAAACTTATAAGCCACTGCCCAGCGCGGGCTTTTTGCGGTAAAACCCAGATGTTTCTGCTGGGTAAAGCTGTTTAATTTAACCACTGCCCCATCTATCTCATAAGGGACTTTCTCTCTTTTATCCTGCCACCTCCTGCAGTAAGCGGTCACCTCTTCTATATCGCGGCAGAATACGGAATGCGTATCCGTGCGCAGACCCCACTCTTTTAACCGCCCTAAGAATTCCCACTGGCTGTTAACCCGCTTACCCTGATAAGCGCCTAAAGAATGCGCGAAAAAATTAAGATGCCTTTTAGCCACAATATTGCTATCTAATAATTTCAATGAGCCGCTTGTAGCATTGCGCGGATTGGCAAATAGAACCTCATCGTTTTCCTGGCGTTCATTATTAACCCTTAAAAAATCACTCTTATCCATGTAAACTTCACCGCGGATCTCCACTAAATCCGGCAGATCCCTACCCATTAGAACTAAAGGAATAGCGCGGATAGTTTTTATGTTGGCAGTCACATCCTCGCCTGTCCGGCCATCACCGCGGGTTGCGCCCACGACAAGTTTTCCTTTTACATAAGTAAGGTTAGCGCTTACCCCGTCAATCTTAAGTTCAGCGACATAGTCATAAGCAGCATCCCTGCCTAAACCTTTGCGTAGGCGTTCATTCCAATCCTTTAATTCATCAATGGAATAAGTATTATCCAGAGAAAACATCCCGACACCATGCTTTACCGTCTTGAATCCCGGGCTTATTCCTCCGGAAACCCTTACGGTAGGGGAATCATCAGCGCGGTATCGCGGGTGCGCGTCTTCAAGGGATTTCAGCCTGGCAAACAGATCATCATATTCTTTATCGGAGACCTGCGGCTGGCTTAGGATATAATAGAGATAATCGTGCTTTCGTAATTTTGCTTTTAACTGCTCGATTTCTCTTTTTATCGCAAGGGACATCTGTAGGTCAGAATGCTATTTGAAAATCGCGGAATTCGCCGCTTGCCGGATGCCATTCTAAGGCTGTATCTTTAATATAGCGGGAAAAGTGCTGGTTAATCTGCTCAAGAAAATCTGTAAGGGTATCCTCTTCGGCTTCTGCTAAAACTTCAGCACGGCCGTCGCTTAAATTCTTGACCCAGCCGCAAACCTTAAGACCTGAGGCAATATCCCGGAGAGTATAACGAAACCCTATGCCCTGCACACTGCCTGAATAAAAAAGATGCAGCTGCTTTTTCATGTTAACCGAAGTAATTCGGGGCGACAGGACTTGAACCTGTGACCTCTTGAACCCCATTCAAGCGCTCTACCAAGCTGAGCCACGCCCCGCGATACCTATCGCGCACCAACGCAATTCCAATTAGCGTTGGGTGTTGTAAGATATTTAATTAAAATAGTATATCAGAAATTTATAGACTTCGCAACAACAGAAAGAGTTAGACGGGAATTTTCTTGGCGAGGATATCGAATTCAACGTTCAGCTTATCCGAAGGGCCTTTAAAATTCAAGGTAGTATTCTTAAGCGTATGCGGAATGATATAAACGCTGAAGGTATCACTGCGCTTATCCGCTAAGGTCAAGCTTATCCCATCCAGGGATACTGACCCTTTAGGCAGGCAATAACGCATAAAGGAAACGGGAACGGCAACGACAAATTCTAAATTACCATTACGCAAACCTTTCCTGCGCACCAGGCCCAGGCAATCAATATGTCCGCTGACAAAATGCCCGCTGACCCTCTCTCCTATTTTAAGGCTGCGCTCCAGGTTTACCTGTTCGCCGATTTTAAACAGTCCAAGATTAGTGCATTTAAGCGTCTCGGGCATAACCTCAAAACTAAAAGAATCTTTTTTAAGCTCAACTACGGTAAGACACACCCCGTTAATCGCGATACTTTGGCCTACCTTAGTATCCTGCAGGGTTTTTTGGCTGGTTATTTCTAGGATCGCGCCTCCAGCTAAACGCGCGATCCTTTTGACCCTGCCTAACTCCTCAACAATACCGGTAAACATTTACTTTACTCCTGCCTCAACCAGCAGTTCCTCGCCAAATCGCCTGAATTTCACGCCGCGTAACTTTATCGCCTGGTCCACCCGCCTTACCCCTTTTCCCATTACCGAGGAGATAGCGTCCTTGCCTCCGATAATTTTAGGGCTGATAAAAAATAAGATCCTGTCCACCAGCCTTTCATCAAAAAGAGAGCCGATCAACGTGCCCCCGCCTTCAACGATAATACTGGTTATTTGCAGTTGGGCGATCTTTCTTAAGGCGTCACGCAGATTGATCTGGCCGGACCTTTCTTTTACTTCAATGATCTTGGCTTTTTCAAACAATCTTTTGCGGTTTTCCGTTTCCTGCCCGGCCCGGCTGGGCAAAGTGATGATGATCACCTGGCTGCCTTGCGCAAAGATATTGGCATTTTCAGGGGTGCTTAAATTACTGTCCATGATTATCTTAACCGGCTGTTTCGCCGAAAACCAGGTATTTAAACGCGGGTTATCCCGCAACACGGTATTTACCCCCACCATAATCGCATCATAATCCTTGCGTATTTTATGGGCAAAGGCGCGCGACTTATCCGAGGTAATCCATTTGGAATCACCGGTATAAGTGGCAATGCGGCCGTCTAAGGATTCGGCAACCTTAACCGTAACAAAGGGAAGCCTGGTGGTGATGTATTTTACGAAGCTCTCATTTATCTTAGCCAATTCATCGCTTAAAACCCCCTGCCTTACTTTAATATTATTCTGCTTAAGCAGCATAATACCCTTGCCGTTGTTTAAGGGGTTCGGGTCGATCATCCCGATCACCACTTCGCTTATCCCGCTTTGAATAATGCGACTAACACAAGGCGGGGTCCTGCCTGTATGGCTGCAGGGCTCAAGAGTAACATATAAAGTCGCCCCTTTTGCTTGCTTACCCGCCTGGTCTAAGGCAATAACCTCCGCGTGCGCAAGGCCTGCCTTGGCATGAAATCCTCTGCTGATAATCCGGCCCTTCTTTACCACCAACGCGCCTACTAAAGGATTGGGGGAAGTTTTTCCCTTTGCCTTAAGGGCGAGCTTTAAAGCAAGCTTCATATAATATTCATCATTCTTTTGCATATTCAACCTATCTTCTAGCCTGACGCAGCTTCTCCACCAATTCAAGCGGTATCTTAATCGCGCCTAATTTTATTTCGGGTTTGGCGCTGCCGTGAAAATCTGAACCCCCCGTAACCAATAGACCCAGCTTTTTAGCCATATCCAGATAAAAATTAACCTGCGATTGAGAATGCTCGGGGTAATAAACCTCCAAACCCTGCAAACCGCAGTGCGCGAACTCAGCGATCAGTTCATCATTATTCAATACAAAAGGATGCGCCAAAACAGCCACCCCCCCGGCATCCCTGATCAGCTTTATGGCCTCTTCCGGAGAAAAACGGAAACCTAAAACATAAGCCGGGGATTTATCTCCTATATATTTACGGAAAGCCTCGCTTGTTGAACTAACCCAGCCGTCTTTAACTAATGCCCGGGCAATATGCATCCTGCCCACAGTACCAGGGCCGGAAATATCAAAGACAGTCTGCGGATTAAGCCCTATACCCAGCTCTTTTAAATTTTCTACGATCTTATAAACCCGCTGGACGCGATTTTGCTGCGCCAGGCGCAACTTACCCAGCAGCCCTTTATCCTGATAATCTAGAAAATACCCAAGAATATGGATCTCCTGGCTATCATGCTGCGCGGTTAATTCAATGCCGGGAATTACCTCGCAACTGGTTTCTTTGGCTGCTTCTAAAGCCACAGATATAGCGCCTACGGTATCGTGGTCAACTATGGCAACCGCCGATAATCCACGCCTGAGCGCCTCACTGACCAGTTCAACAGCCGTGTATGTGCCGTCACTCTCAGAGGTATGCGCATGGAGGTCGGCGTATTTCACTTTTCTTTCTCGATTTTTATCTTATCCAGTATGGCGTTGACAAACTTGCCGGATTCAAGCCCGGAGTATTTCTTGGCCAGCTCTACTGCCTCATTGATCGCTACTTTAGGCGGGATATCCTCGCGGAAAAAAAGCTCAAAACAACCCAAACGCATAATATTGCGGTCCACAAATGCCATACGCTCAAGCTGCCAATTTGTCGCATATTTGCTGATCTTAGCATCAATTTCCTGCATATGCTGGACCGCGCCCTGGAGTAATCCGGTAGAAAAATCCTTGAGCTCTCCGGAGACATCCTCCATCTCTTTGGACTCCCAGAAATTCTTCAGGACATCTTCCCAGTTGCCTCCGGTGATATCCACCTGATAGAGCATCTGCAGTACATATTCTCGCGCCTTGGAACGCTTGCGCATTTTTATTTTAACTCTCCTATTAAATTAACCATCTCGATCGCAGAAACCGCGGCATCCCTGCCCTTGTTTCCATCCTTGGAACCGGCGCGCTCCACTGCCTGCTCGATATTGTCAGCGGTAATTATGCCGAAGATGACCGGGATTCCGCTATCCAAAGAAACCTTGGCTATGCCTTTTGCGACTTCGGAAGCAATATAATCAAAGTGCGGGGTTGCTCCCCGGATAACCGTGCCTAGACATATCACCGCGTCATAGGATTTGGATTTAGCCATTTTCTGCGCCGCTAACGGAATCTCAAACGCGCCGGGAACCCAGGCTACCGTAATTTCTTTATCAAGCGCGCCATGCCTCATTAAAGTATCAACACAGCCGCTTACCAGCTCTTTGGTCATAAAATCATTGAACCGCGAAGCCACCAGACCGAAAGACTTTCCTTTTGCCAACAAATTACCCTCAATCACCTTTGCCATATTTCCTCCATTTTTAAATGTTTATATGATGCCCCATTTTTTCCTTTTTTGTCTTAAGGTATTTATAATTCTCGACGTTAGGCGCAATCTCTAAGGGCACGCGCTCGGTGACCTTTAAGCCATAACCTTCAAGGCCGACAATTTTACGCGGGTTATTGGTTAATAACCTGATACGCTTAATCCCCAAATCTACCAGGATCTGCGCGCCAATACCGTAATCGCGTAAATCTACTTTATGCCCGAGGGCCTGGTTTGCCTCTACCGTATCCATCCCTTTATCCTGAAGATTATACGCGCGCAGCTTTTCAACCAATCCTATCCCCCTGCCCTCCTGGTTCATATAAAGAATTACGCCTTGCTTCTGAAGAGCAATAATCTGCATAGCCTTCTCCAGCTGCAGGCCGCAGTCACAGCGCAGCGAGCCAAACACATCTCCGGTCAGGCACTCTGAATGCACGCGCACTAAAACCGCTTCATCAACCCAGGAGCCCATGGTCAGGGCAATATGCGTCTGATTATTCGTCTTATCCCGGTAAATAATTAATTTATACTCGCCAAATTTTGTAGGCAGTTTGGTCTGCACAATTTCCTCTATTAACTTCTCTTTTCTGCGGCGGTATTCGATAAGGCTGGCAATAGAGCAGATCTTTAAAGCATGCCTGCGGCTAAACTCCAAAAGTTGCTCCATGCGCGCCATAGAGCCGTCATCATTCATGATCTCGCAAATTACCCCTACCGGATAAAGCCCGGACAGGCGCATAAGATCTAAGCTTGCTTCGGTGTGGCCGGCCCTGACTAAAACCCCGCCGCGCCGGGCGCGTAAAGGGAAAATATGCCCCGGCCGCACCAGGTCCTCCGGCTTACTTTGCGGATTGGCCAAAACTTCAATAGCCCTGGCCCGGTCATAAGCGGAGATACCTGTGGTCACGCCGCTAGCCGCATCAACGGAGATCATCCAGGCAGTTTTAAAAGGATCCTCCTGATTGGCCTGCAGGGTATTCTTGAGCATAGGATCAAGCTCTAAAGAGCGCAGACTCTCCTCCTCCATGGGAACACAAATAAGCCCCCGGCCAAATTTAGCCATGAAGTTTATATCTTCGGGCTTAACGGATGAAGCGGCCATTACTAAATCCCCTTCATTCTCGCGGTCCTCATCATCAACCACTATGACCATCTTGCCTTTTTTCAGGTCTTCCAGAATTTCCGGAATCGCGTTGAGCATCTCTCTCCTTAAATAAAAAACCCGAAACATAATCTTCGGGCGTATTAATTTTAATCCTCTTCCATCTGGACTTTAACCATCGGCTCTGGAATCTCACCAGATCTGCTTTTTCTGCGTGAACAGAAAAGCTCGCAGGCTTTACTGCCGGTCAGGATTTACACCTGCCCCGAAGATTAATTGGTATCAGTATAACAGAAAAACCAGCCTTGTCAATACAATTAAAAGAAGCTATAATATGGGCAATGTTAGAAAGGATATCCCAACAAGCCCATAATAAACTGATTAAGCGCAAGCAAACCATCGCTGTGGCCGAATCCTGCAGCGGAGGCCTGCTTTCTAGCGCATTGACCAGAAATCCCGGGGCCTCGAATTATTTCCTTCTGGGAGTTGTCGCTTACAGCAATGGATCCAAAGTGAAAATATTGGGGATATCCCAAAAGATCATTGCTAAATACGGCGCGGTCTCCAAGCAAGTCGCTGAATTAATGGCGCGAAATATCCGCAAAAAGGCAAAAGCGGATTTAGGCATCAGCATAACCGGCCTTGCCGGCCCGGCAGGCGCAACCGCAAATAAACCCATTGGACTGGTCTTTATCTCTCTCTCGGGCAAAAACAAGAATATCTGCCGGGAATTTTATTTCCGCGGAAGCCGGCAGGAAATCCGCGAAAAATCTACCCAAGAGGGATTGCGTTTATTATGCGCGCATTTATCGCCATAGAGCTTCCGGCAAGTATCAAGGATGCCCTCTCTAAAATCCAGGATGAATTAAAAGCAGTCCTGCCTAAGGTCAACTGGGTAAAACCGCAAAACCTGCATCTTACCTTGAAATTCCTCGGCGAGATCTCACCCGGGCAGCTTGACGCAATCAAGCACATTATCACCGAAGTCAGCCAGGGGACTGCTGTTTTTAAGATTAAATTAGATGATTTAGGGGTTTTCCCTGATCTGCGTCAGGCGCGTACAATCTGGATAGGTATTAACCAGGATACCATAGCTAAACAAATTGCCGGCTTATTAGAAACAAAAGTTGCCGGTATAGGGATAGCGAAAGAAAAGCGGGAATTCTCCAGCCACATTACTATCGGCCGTATAAAAATTCCCCTTAATCCTGTTGATCTGGAGAGAGAGCTTAAAAAGGCAAAAAACGATGTGGTTTACGCAAATATGGAATTTAATACCGGGGGGATTACTTTATTTAAAAGTGTGCTTGGGCCGGCGGGTGCGGCTTATACGGTTTTAAAGGAAGCTAACTTCACTATTACCTGAAGTACAATATTCGTATAGATACCCGCGATCAGATCGTCCGCCATTACACCTACAGAGCCACGTAAATGCTGCAGCCTTCCAGCGGGGTAAGGCTTAAGCGTATCCAGGATACGAAAGATAAGAAAACCCAGAAAAACTATTTTTAAATCAAGCGGCATAAAACTAAGACTGACTAACATCCCTGCCACTTCATCGATAACAATACAGCCCGGATCCTTTTTGCCTAACAGCCTCTCCATCCGGCCGCTGATAAACAATCCCAGCGCGATCAGGCAGAAGGTGAACAAAAAGTAAGCAGGCGGATTACTGGTTTTAAGCAGATAAAATAATCCCACCCCCGCAAGGCTACCGAAAGTCCCCGGGATAGCCGGGAGATAGCCGATAAAGAAAAAAGAACCAATTGCCTTAACCAGAAGATCGCGCGGGGAAACAAATTTCATAAGCGGGAGATTATCTTGCGATTATCCCAGAGATATGATAACCCGGAATAAAGGGTTAATCCTACGGTAAGTAGCATAAGGAAGAATATACCCTGGCGGAAGATCTTCTCCCAGGCGGGGTTCCAGGTTGAATACTTAAGTATGATCTCCTTGAGAAGGATAAAACCCAGAATGGCAAATATCACCGCCATCTGCGAAACAGTCTTATGTTTTCCCGCGCGCGCCGCGGAGAGCACCTTACCCTTATTTAAAGCAAAGAGGCGCAAAGAGGTGATCAGGATCTCCCGGGAAACAATGATCATGAACATCCAGGCAGCGATCAGCTGCATCTGCACAAATGCTACAAAGGCCGCTAAAACCAGGATCTTATCGGCGATAGGATCCATAAGCCTGCCGAAATCCGTAACCATATTCCAACGCTGGGCAATCAAGCCATCAAAGAAATCGGATAGCGCCGCCAGCATAAAAACGACAAGGCTGGCTGCCTTGGCCCAGAGACCCTGGCAGAATAATAAAAAAAACATAAATATAAAGGTCAATAAAATCCGCAGCATGGTCAAACGATTGGCTAAATTCATGATCTTACCTCCCCTACTAAATCGTATTCCAAAGTATCCGTAATTTTTGCCTTTACAAATTCGCCTGTTTTTAGCTGCTTATCTGAATTCAAATAAACTACGCCATCAACCTCCGGCGCGTCATATTCGCTGCGGCCGATATATGCCCCATCCTGCTTTTCTTCGACGAGCACGGGAACGCTCTTCCCCAGGAATCCGGCATTGACTAAAGAGGATATTTTCTGCTGCTCCGACATAATAGTATCAAAACGTTCCTGCTTTTGTTTCAGAGGGAGTTGGCCTTTAAAATTGTACGCAGAAGTACCCTCCTCCCGGGAATAAACAAACGCCCCCAGCCTTTCAAACCTGGCCTCTTTGACAAAACTCAGCAATTGCTGAAACTCCTTTTCTGTCTCCGAAGGAAACCCCACGATAAGGGAGGTGCGCAGGCAAACCCCGGGAATGGCCTTTCTGATCTTCTTGATCAAAACAACGATCTCTTCTCCGGTAGCCTTGCGCTTCATCAGCCTTAAGATGCGATTATTGATATGCTGTATGGGCAAATCAATGTATTTACATATACGTTTCTGGCTTTTAATCAACTCCAGCAACTCATCACTAACGCGTTCGGGATTCAAATACAAAAGACGCAGCCAACCGATATCAGGCGAATTGTCCACTATCTTCTTTAATAAACCGGCAAGCCCGCTTTTTCTCTTGAGATCCATGCCATAACCGGTGATATCCTGACCGATAATATTCAGCTCCGAAATCTTTTCCCGGTTAAAACGTTTAACTTTGCGGATAATCGATCCCTCGTCAAGGCTGGCCAGCCTGCCTTTGATCCCGGGGATTACGCAATAGCTGCAGTTATTTACGCAACCTTCGCATATTTTCAAGTAAGCGTAATGCTTGGGGGTTAAGGCAAACCTTCTTTGTTCATGGTTAAGCCCGAGCGAGCCCACAAAGGCGTCCACCTCCGGCAACTCTTTCTTTAAATCCTCTTTATAACGCTGCGCCAGACAGCCGTGGACAATAATCTTTTTAAGCTTCCCCTGTTTCTTCAATTCTATCAAATCCAGGATGACATCAAGTGACTCGCGCTTGGCATCTTCAATAAAAGCGCAGGTATTTACCAGGGCGATATCCGCTGCCGCGATATCTTCGGTAATAGAGTAACCCTTGAAAGCAAGGCGTCCGGCAAGAGTTTCGGCATCCACCAGATTTCTCGGGCATCCCAAGCTTATGATTCCCAGTTTTTGCTTCATCGGGAGATTTTTAAGCCGTCTTTATTGATCACGATATTCTTCAGAGGCTGGCCGCGCCTGCCTAAGTTAGCAAAGCGCTGATCATTGACTTGCAACTCTACTGCCCCGGCATCACCCAGGGAGAGATCGATTTCTTCTTTGGCAGTCCAGCTCTCAGACCTGCCGCGGGCAAGCACCCCGTGAAAAACTACTTTTCCGTCGACTTTTACGGAAATCCAGGATTTGTCGCGCGCAAACAGGCCCAGCAGGAAACCCCGGGGCAACTCTTTCTTTACGGCCTTAGTGGACTTGGCCTTGGTAATCTTTGGCGCAGTGTTGGGAATAAGAATCCTGGCCTTCTTTAGTGAGCTCGGGCGGTTAGATGAAATAAATTTAATGAGATTAAAAGCCAGGAATATAAAGATTACCGCTAATGCCGCAAATATAATTATTTTCTTAAAACTAACCGTGGACTTCATCGCGCCAAGCTTAAGCGAGGCATCCTTGATAAATGAAGATGAAGGCCTTCTTTCAATGCGCTCGCCTATATCCCTGCCAACGCGGGCATTTAATACCGGCTTATGGCTTTGGCTATCGGAAGCCAAACCATAGCCTTGCGGCTTATGCTGCTGGCTGCTTTCACCGATGTACTCTTTCGGATCAAGACCAAGGTAATTGCAATAAATCCTGATAAAGCTTTTAAGGTAAACAGGGCTTAGGTCTGAAAGGCTATCCCCTTCAACCGCGCGCAAGACATTAAGCTGGATCCTGGTCTTCTTCTGGACATCCTCAAGGGTCAGCCCTCTCTCCTGGCGGATCTTTTTTAGCCTGGCGCCTGCTGTTTCAATGTTCATAGCTTTTCTACCCCGCTTCCGCCGGTCAAATCCCTAAGCCATGCCTCCCGGTCAACCAGAATCCTGCGCGGCTTGCTTCCTTCAAACGGCCCGACTAAACCTTCCATCTCCATCGTATCGATAATGCGCGCGGCGCGCGTGTAACCTAAGCGCATGCGCCTTTGCAATATGGAAACTGAGGCCTGGTTGCTCTCCATGATTACGCGCACCGCCTCATCATAGGCATCATCCTTTTCTCCGCCGGCCGAATTACTCTTTTGCTGCTCTTTAAGGATCTCACCATCATAAACCGGCACGCCTTGCGCCTTAATAAACTCTACCACCCTCTCTATCTCGGCGTCCGTAACCAAGGCTCCCTGGATACGGATCAAATCTTCTTTGCCCGGCTGTAAGAATAACATATCCCCTTTACCTAATAAAGTCTCCGCGCCATTCATGTCCAGCACCGTGCGCGAATCAACCTTGGAGGCGACCTTAAAAGATACGCGCGCAGGCAGGTTCGCCTTGATTACCCCGGTAATCACATCCACGCTCGGCCGTTGGGTGGCTAAAATCAAATGTATGCCCACCGCGCGCGACAGCTGCGCTAAGCGGGTAATCGCATTCTCAATCTGGTCGCGCGCCACGTTCATCAGGTCCGCGAATTCATCCACGATAACTATAATGTAAGGGATCTTCTCCTGTTTTTCATTATAAGCCTCAATGTTCCTGGCGCCTTCCTTGGCTAAAAGCTGGTAACGTTCCTCCATCTGGCCCACCACCCAGTTAAGCGCAACCGCCGCCTTCTTGGCATCGGTAACCACCGGGCACAAGAGATGCGGCAGGCCGTTAAAAGGCATAAGCTCGACCATCTTCGGGTCAATCATCAGGAATTTCAAATCGTTGGGAGACGCCCTGAAAAGCAAAGACAGGATGCAGGTATTTACGCATACGGTTTTACCCGAGCCGGTGGTCCCGGCAATCAAAAGATGCGGCATATCATCCAGGTCCCCGAATACGGATCTGCCGGTGATATCCTTACCCAGAGCCAAAGTCAAAGGT
Organism: Candidatus Omnitrophota bacterium; assembly: GCA_041645145.1. Classification (GTDB taxonomy): domain Bacteria; phylum Omnitrophota; class Gorgyraeia; order Gygaellales; family Profunditerraquicolaceae; genus UBA6249. The sequence goes on along the minus strand of JBAZQO010000026.1, from coordinate 2,019 downwards.
GATTTCTGTTTATGATACTCAATAGAGGTAAGCAGGTCCTTGATACAGACCAGGCTGCTATGTAAGTTAGGCACCTCCACCCCTACCCTTCCCTTGCCCGGGATAGGCGCGATAATTCTTACTGATTGGGCCTTGATCGCCAGAGCAATATCATCACTTAATGCTTCTATGCGGTTGATTTTTACTCCCGGGGCAGGCTCAAGCTCATAACGCGTAATTACCGGCCCGCGTATAATATCCGTAACCTTAGCCTCGATCCCAAAATCCTCCAATGTCTCTTCCAGTATCCTGGCGCTGGCCTCAAGGTCCTCCTTCATTTGCCTGGTATCCGGCTCAGGCGGCTGGTCCAATAAATCAACAGAAGGCAGATGATAATCTCCGATCTTTAACTCCCGGGGCTTGACTTTCACCTTGGAAGCCAAACCATCGCCTCGCGGCGTATCTTTGATCTGGATCTTCGGCCGCGGCTGGGTGGGCTCGGGCATAAATATTTTTGGCTTGGAGGGATGCACCTGCACAGCCTTCTGCCTGTGAGAAAAATTAAACAGGCCGGAGAAAATAGATTTTGATTTCTCTAATGTTTTTAAGAAAAGCGATGAGATAAGTATCTCGGTGACCAGGGCCAGGGAAAGAATAATAAAGGTAAGAAAAACAATAAAACCGCCTAGGCGGCTAAAATACGTAGTTACGAAGTTAGAGGTAAGGCTGCCCAGAAAACCCGCGGTATGGAACCTGAGCGGGTCATTGCTTAAATTAAACATACCGATAAGCGAGCTTATGGAAACCAGCAGCACAAACATCCCCAACAGGCGCGGGATGCTCAGGTATGGCTTATCCTGGCGGAAATATTTTACCCCCAGTGTAATAACCAAAAACGGGAAGATAAAACTGGAGATATTGCCAAAAAGAAATACGATTACGTTTGCCAGATGGGCGCCAAAGATACCTAAAAGGTTTTTGGAGGGGATATTAGGTGAGGAAGTATAAAGATTAAGATCAAGGCGATCAAAGCGGATAAGGCTGGCCAGCACCATCAGCCCTGCTGCTACTAAAATAACGCCTTTGACCTCATTTAATCTTCTTTCTCTCACTTCTAGTTAACAACTCTTTAGCTCTGCTTGTCCCATTAGAAAAATTTATCATTAGGACCCGGAATTTTCTAACGGGACCTGTTTCTTGCTTAAATTGATCCTACCCAACTCATCTACGCCGATAACCTTTACCTTAAACTCATCACCGACCTTGACAATGTCTTCAACCTTCTTCACAAATGTCGCGGAGAGCTCGGAAACATGCACCAGGCCTTCTTTGCGCGGGGCGATCTCCACAAACACGCCGAACGGCATAATGCGTTTTACCTTGCCCGAATAAATCCGGCCTACCTCAACATCCTCGGCAATCGCCTTGATCATCCTGATCGCCGCTTCTGACTTTGCGGCATCAGTTGAGCCGACCAGAACTGTTCCGTCATCATTGATATCAATACTGGCTCCGGTAGCGGCAATGATCGCTTTAATATTCTTTCCGCCCGGGCCGATCAACTCACCGATCTTCTCGGTATTGATCTTGATCACATCAATGCGCGGGGCAAAACTGGAAAGCTCAGAACGCGGGGCGCTTAAAGCAGCGTTTATCTTGTCCAGAATGAACAACCTTCCTTCTTTAGACTGGGCAAGGCACTTTTTTAATAGATCCAGCGAGATACCGTCGATCTTTAAATCCAGCTGCACCGCGGTAATCCCCGCGGAGGTGCCGGCGACCTTAAAATCCATATCTCCAAAATGATCCTCTAGCCCCGCGATATCAGTTAAGATAACCTCTTTTTGGCCCTGCTTAACCAGGCCCAAGGCAACCCCGCCCACAGCCTGCTTGATCGGCACCCCGGCATCCATCAATGACAGGGTGGCGGCGCAAACAGAAGCCATGCTGCTTGAACCATTTGATTCCAGTATCTCGGAAACCACTCTTATAGTATAAGGAAATTTTTCCTTTGACGGCATGACTGCAAGCAAGGCCTTC
>JBAZQO010000082.1:0-2699 GCA_041645145.1 Candidatus Omnitrophota bacterium | reverse complement strand
GCTTAGTCAAAGAATTAAAGCCGGCGATAGAGAAATATAACTGTCATTCGGCACACGGAAGGCTCTCCTTTTTCGAGGTCTATACCGCGATAGCCTTATTATATTTTAAACGCAAGAATGTTGATTTCGCGGTTTTAGAAACCGGTATGGGAGGAAGGCTTGACGCTACTAATGCCGTTGATTCTCTTATATGCGCTCTTACACCGGTAAGTTACGAGCATACGCAGAAATTAGGAAAAACCCTGGCCAAAATTGCCGGAGAGAAGGCCGGGATCATAAAGCATAAGGGGGCAATCGTAATTTCCGCTGCGCAGGATAAACAGGCCAGGCAAGTTATTCATAAACGCTGCAAAAGATTCCAGGCCAGACTTTATGAAGTAGGCAGGCAGATAAGATATTTTAAACTTAAGCAGGGTTTTACAATCAAGGGTTTGCGCAAAGTTTATAAAAACCTGCGCCTTAGGCTTTTGGGTGAGCACCAGATAGCCAATGCCGCCCTGGCTGTTGGGCTGGCGGAAGGTTTAAGTTCCTACGGGTTTGATATTGGAGGCCGCTCAATACGCAGAGGGCTTTATGACACAGTTTGGCCGGGCAGATGTGAAGTTATTGCAAGAAAACCTTTGATTGTCCTGGATGGCGCGCAGAACCTGGCCTCGGCAGGCGCGTTAAAATCGGCAGTGAAAAATAATTTCAAATATAGAAAGCTTATCCTGGTCTTGGGGATATCGGATGACAAGGATATCCCCGGGATATGCAGGGCACTTAACCCTTTAGCGGATGAAATTATTCTTACCCGCGCAGCTACTTCCCGGGCAGCCGCACCAGAGAGGCTATCCTTTTATTTTAATCCCTCGGCAGGCCATGCTGCCTCGGGAGGGAACCCGGACTTTGGCCCGCGGGGTTCCACGAGAAAACTATATTTGACGCAAAGCGTAAAAGAAGCTAAACTCTTAGCCGGAAGAATAGCGCGTAAAGATGATCTAATTTTAGTTACAGGGTCTTTGTTTGTCTTAGGTGAATACCGGAATGTTTAAAACCTGTCTTGATGATACAATCGCAGCCATATCTACTCCCATAGGTCAGGGGGGGATCGGTATTGTCCGGCTTAGCGGTAAAGACGCGATAAATATCGCCGGGAAATTCTTTGTTTCTAAAGATAAAAAGAAGCCCTCGCAATTTAAAACTTATACTACGCATTACGGCAGGATCATCGAGGGTGATAAAGTTATTGATGAGGTAATCCTTACGTTGATGCGCTCTCCGAAATCATATACCAAAGAGGATGTGGTGGAGATAAACTGTCATGGTGGTTTAGTAGCTTTGCGTAAGGTCTTGGATCTGGTTATATCCGGCGGCGCCCGGCTTGCTGACCCGGGAGAATTTACAAAGCGGGCTTTTCTTAATGGCCGCATTGACCTGGCGCAGGCAGAAGCAGTTATTGATGTTATCCGCGCTAAAACCGACTCTGCTTTAAAGATAAGCCAGGACCAGTTGCAGGGCAGGTTATCGGATGAGATTAAGCAAATCAGGAGAGGGCTTTTAGATATACTTACACTCTTAGAGGTAGAGATTGATTTTCCTGAGGAGCAGATTGTCCCGGGGGAAAAACAGAAGATCGCTAAGCAGCTTTTCGTTGTCCGGGAAAGAATAACCTGTCTGCTTGCCGGCTCTAAATCTGCCAGGATCTGCAAAGAAGGGATACATCTGGTTATCTGCGGCAAGCCCAATGTGGGTAAGTCCTCACTTTTAAATGCCGTGCTTAAAAAAGAGCGCTCCATTGTCACTTCCGTACCCGGTACTACCCGCGATAGTATCGAGGAGATAATTGATATTAAAGGCATCCCGGTAAGAATAGTTGATACCGCCGGCATACTTAAGGCAAAAGACCTGGTAGGCAGGAAAGCGGTGCAGCGCTCCAAAAAACAGATCGAGTTGGCGGATTTAGTGGTTGTGCTTTTTGACGGAAGCAGGGATTTAAGTAAAGAAGATTATGCGCTCATGGGTAAATTAAGATCCAAGAGAGTAATCGCGGTAATCAATAAAATCGATCTTAGGCAGAAAATAGATAAAGAGAAAATCAAAAAAGTTTTTTCCTGTTTGGTTGAGCTTTCTGCCAAGAAGGCCAAAAATATTAATCTGCTGGAAGATGCCGTTGCCAGCCAGGTGTATAAAGGCGCGGTCTCTGCGCCTGAATCGGTTATGGTCAGCAGCTTAAGGCATATCAGCGCGCTGAATGCGGCAGAAAAACTTATTGCAGAAGCAGGCAATTCATTAGATAATAGACTATCCGGAGAGTTCATTGCCCAGGGGATTAAGGATTCCCTGGGTTATCTGGATAGCATCCTGGGAAAGGATTTCCCGGAGGATCTGTTGAATAAGATTTTTAGCCGGTTTTGTATCGGTAAGTAGAGGTGTTTATGGATCGCAAGAAGATTGAGCGGGCAGTCAGGGATATCTTGGAGGCTATAGGGGAGAACCCCAGGAAAAAAGACCTGCTTGAGACACCCCGCAGGGTAGCGGAGATGTATGAAGAGATTTTCTCCGGGATAAAGCAAAATCCCGAGAAAGAGCTTGAGGTGATCCTGGATCAGAAGCACCATGAGATTATCTTGCTGCGCGGCATACCATTATATAGTGTGTGCGAGCATCATCTGCTGCCGTTTTTGGGCAGGGTCAATATCGCCTATATTCCTAAAAAC
>JBAZQO010000081.1:0-2713 GCA_041645145.1 Candidatus Omnitrophota bacterium | reverse complement strand
ACGTTGTAATTTATTAATATTACTTGATAAATAGCGATGATCTTATTTGCGACATCGTTCCAAGTGGCGCGGTACCGACAGACAAAGTTCATTCTCTAAGCGGTCATGTCAATTATTATAAATGGTCACTATAGAATTGCTTATCTCATCAGAAACAAGAATTTGATAGATATTTTAGGCATATTTCATGGTGCGATGGAAATCGACAGATATTTAAGATGAAAATTGGGCATAACGAATAAGGATAGATCGTGAGAGCGAAGCGAACCACGATCTTATCCGGTTGTTGAACAAGCCCGGTGTCTCCTGGGGTGTCTGTATATAAGGAAATATCTTTTTTTGAACAGGGGATAGGAAGAGTGCTTTCAAAGGACGTACTTTTTTCAGGGCGTACGGGTACCTTAACCTATAATAGGCTTTAAAAAATAGCTATTTCATAAAAGGGTTTTTCCTCCTGTTTGAATGAACTGCAGGCTCTTGCCGACAAAAAGGGCTATCCGGGTTTCCCCCATGCAGTTTGACGAAACCCTATGATAACCATGGGTGAGTTACAGCAGGGGCATTTAAAAACAGGTCTGGGACGTTGTTCAATCCCTTTAATAATAATGTGCAAAATCAATTGTACCAGAAACAACAATTTTTTGGCATTACTATGCAGGAACCCATAGTCTCTAACCCTCCGGAACCCTTTGGGTAGCACATGCTGCATGATCAGATGCAAAAAATCCTCGCCGTTGAGGGTGCGATAGCGTGTATCGCCGGTACTGCTTTCAACATACTTAAAAGTTACCTGGCCGTTTTGATTGGAAATAATATTTTTTTCACTGATCACACCACGATATAAATATCTGGATAAGTATTTCAGGGCGGTTATCCCTTTTCCCACACGAGAGCAATCCACTACCCATTCCTTGGGAACGTTTTCGGGGATGGGAAGTCCGGCTCCGTTTAAAGCCGCCAAAAAACGGGCGCGAAAGACTTTCGCCATAGCGCCCTGATTAAATAAATATTTTCCCTTTTTCTTTTTCCATTGGCGTCTGCGTTTATCCACGCCGCCGCCCGGCACCACGACATGCAAATGAGGATGAAAATCCAGTTTCCTGTTATGCGTATGCAATACCATGGTCATACCGATTTCTGCTCCCAGATTTTTTGGATTCAACCCAAAATCCTTCAGGGTACTGGAAACACAAATGAATAAGAGGGAATACAGCACTTTCTGATGGAGCCAGGTCAATGACCTGAGTTCATAAGGCAATGTAAAAGTAACCATAAAATAAAGGACAGGCAATAACTTGGCCTGTTGCCGGTCAATCCACTCGCTGGCTTCATGGTTCTGACACTTTGGACAACTACGGTTTCCGCAGGATAGCGGTCGCCATTCCGCGTGACCACAGTCAGGGCACTGCACATAAAGTTCCCCGGAATCAGGTGTGCGGCAACTGCGAATGGCATCCAGTGCCTTCAAATGACCAGGTAACAAAGTATCGGCATACCGGGTTATAAACGCATTGTAATATTGATTGATAATTGAGGCCAGTTCCATGATCACACCCTCCTTAAATCAACATGAAGGGTGTTAATCAGCTCATTAATGGTGATCAGGCTGTCTTTTTCCGTGATATCTGTCAGATGGGCATAACGTGCAGTTGTATTAGGACTGGCATGACCAAGCAGCGCCTGGATATGACGAAGGCTTAAACCGCGTTCAAGGAGGTGAGTGGCGAAACTGTGGCGAAGGGAGTGTATAGAGACTTTTTTTTAATGCCGCATTCCGTGACCACTACTTTCATGGCATTTTGGGCACCTCCTCTGTCCATATGAGTAGTTGCCCGTTGAATCGTTTCCATCGACCCGTTGGCATTCGGGAATATGAACTTTGGATGGCGATGCTTACGCCAGAGTGCGCGTAATCCCTGTAAAGTGAGATCAGGTAACGGAACCAACCGGTCTTTATGTCCTTTGCCCCGGCGGATATGAACCCGTTTGCGCCCGGCATCTATATCGCCGATTTGAAGAGATAAGGCTTCTTCTAAACGAAGTCCCATTGAGTAGGTGGTTAATAAAAAAACACGATAGCGCAGTTTGCGGGTTTTCCCGATGAGTTGCTCTATTTCGACAGGGGTAAGAATATCAGGTATTGTATGGATTTTGGGCGGTTTTATAATATTAACCCATTGCCAGTCACGCTTGAGTACATGTCGCCAAAAGAATTGCAGGCCATTTCGATCTACTTTAACTGTGCTCCATGAGTGGGTATCAACCAGTTCTCCAAAATAGGTTTCTAATTGTTCCGGGGTCAATTGATCCGGGCAACAATCAAAATGGTCCCTGACTCGACGAACTGCCCGGGAATAGGCATCAATGGTTTTTTGACTTTTGCCCTGAAGTTTGAGTAATCTCAGGTGACTTTGGTAGAGTTTTTCAAACCGGTTTACTTCTGTTGGGGTCATGGTATACTCCTTTTTTATAAGTGTCCGGAATTGAGCACTTATAGGAGTTATACACTATTTTTGATTTTTTTCCCGCTGCGTAGCGGCTTCGTTCAACAAAACGTTCAAGCTGAAATCTGGACTGCTGGATTATTTGATATTCAGGGAATATAACAAAATAATCAGTAACGTTCAAAAGTTGTGGCATATTTAAAAATTGATTAGAAACGTTCAAAAGGTTGGACAAAAAGTATTTTGAAAAAGGTTCATCCGAGTGATGC
>JBAZQO010000025.1:0-17353 GCA_041645145.1 Candidatus Omnitrophota bacterium | reverse complement strand
AGCTATGGTCGGGCAAAGCCCCGCTTCAATCAACATATAAGAGATCAATGAGGTAGTAGTAGTCTTGCCGTGGCTGCCTGCCACCGTTACCGCGGTCTTCTGCTGCATTAAATCCGCCAAGGCTTCTGCCCTTTTAATCAAGGGTATGCCTAAAATCCTAGCCCTGCGCATCTCCGGGTTATCCTCTCTTATCGCCGAAGAATAGACCACTGCCTCCTGCCCGTCTATATTCCTGGCATCATGGCCGATAAATATCTTAGCACCTAATCTGGAAAGCTCACCCGTTACCCGGTTTGCCTTTAAATCCGAGCCGCTGACCTTAAAACCCCTCTTAAGCAACAGACAGGCGATCCCGCTCATCCCGATCCCGCCTATGCCTATAAAATGATAATATTTTTTCATTGTAAAATACGCGCCTTCCAGGAGCTTTCAAAATCTTCCAGGCCTCCAAAAGAATAGGCAAGCGCAAGCGCCCTGGTTAAATCCTTATAGTCCCGCAGGTTCTGGCAGAAAAGCACGAATTTATCCTTACCGAATTCTTTGATCAGGTAATCAAGCAGGCTGTATGACTCCAGATAAAATAATTCCACCTTTTCCTTGTCTTTAGAATTGGCCAATTCGAAGCTCTCCAGGCCGGCTAAACCCATAAAAGAACCCTTGTGTATCTGACCGGCTAAATATTTTTTTATGCCAGGAGTTCTTTGTTTTTCCTGATAAGTTGCCACCCCCTCTTCAAGCCAGAGAGGAATGGCCGGATTATTAAAACCCACCATTTCCCTGAAAATAATATGCCCCATTTCATGCGGAAGGATATTATCCAGGAAATCCGGGGCAGTAATAAAAGTCCGGATAACCTTGCTGCTGGCCATTGTCTGGCCTGCTGACCAATCAGGTGTGCCTGTTGCCCTCATATATTCTTCCTGAGTATCAAAAAGATATATCTTTGCGCGGTCATCCCAGGTCCAGAAGTTAAGCCGGTTAAACCCAAGATCATTAGTAATTTCATTATAATACTCCTCAGCCCTCTGCGTCAACCGGTTAAGTATATCCTCCGGGGCCGCATTGTAATAAACCAGAAAATGCGTGCTTTTAAATATACGCCACTGCTGGTCTTGCGCAAAGAGGAAAAGCGGCATAAAAAGAAACAAAAAAAATAATTTCAATCTGAGCATTTTCAATTTAAGCTTAACACCTCTTGGGCAAGCATCTTTGCTGCATCCGGAACACAGACCTTTTCGTAAGCCTTGCGCATTGAGATTAATTCCCCGGGATTAGATAAAAGTTCCTGCAGCTTATCTTTTAATTTTTCCGCGGTCAGCTCCGCGTCAAGAATAACTCCAGCCGCCCCGATATCCTCCAGCACGCGCGCATTATCCAGCTGATGGCCGTAAGCAAAAGGATAGGGAACCAATAACGCCGGCAGGCTGAACCTTTGCAATTCCGCGATCGTCGTTGCGCCTGCCCGGCAGATTACCAGGTCCGCTAAACTATAAGCGTATTGCATAGCATAAAAGAAATCAAAGAGTTTATGGTTTATGCCTGACGCAGCGTAAATTTCTTCCAGCCTCGCAAGGTCCCCAACCCCGGAAATATGGATTACCTGCAAATCTTGTTTCCGGACTAAACAAGCTATCGCCGCGGAAGAGACCATATTGATCTTATGCGACCCCTGACTGCCTCCGACGATTAGAATATTGAATTTCCCTTCTTCAAATTTAAAGAAATCCAGCGCCTCTTTTCTTGAAAGCCTGATCAACTCCTTACGCAGGGGGTTGCCGGTAAGCACGATCTTCGCCTGGGCTATAGAAAAATAGTTTTTTGTCTGGGCAAAAGACACTGCCAGCCTGTCCACAAATTTAGCCAATAGGCGGTTAGCCCTCCCGGGGAGGACATTCTGCTCATGCACCATAGTTTTTATCCTAAAGAGCCAGGCCCAAAATAATAAGGCTACTGTATGCAGGCTTCCAAAACCGATAACCACATCCGGCCTGAATCTTATGATGATGCGCAGGCTTTCCCAGCCTCCCCTCAAAAAAGAATAAGCGCCATACATATTCCTGGCGCTTAAATTAAAACTAAAGGGAGTTGAATGTATATACTCAACATCCCCGCAATCAGATAAAATCTTGCTATCTTTGCTCTTTTGCGGCAAAACCAAAAGCACAGTTGTGCCATTTATTTTTAATGAATCCATTAAGGCCAACGCGGGGAAAATATGCCCGCCGCTGGATCCGCCGGCAAGTAAAACGCGCATCTTAAGGATACTCCCCGGTGCGGGCGATATTGATCAATATGCCTAAGCTAACCATGTCGAATACCAAAGAAGATCCTCCATAACTGATAAACGGCAGGGGCAGGCCCTTGGTAGGAAATAACCCGCAGGATACTCCGATATTTATAATCGCCTTAAGAGAAATCATCAGCACTAAACCCAGGGCAAGAAAATACCCGAATTTGTCCTGCGCATTCTTGATGATTTTAAGCCCCTCCCGGATAAAAACCATAAATAACGCGACTACTCCCAGCGTGCCCAGCAAACCCAGCTCTTCGCCGATAATGGAAAAGATAAAATCCGTGTGCGCCGCAGGCAGATAAAACAGCTTCTGCCTGGAATGACCCAGGCCCACCCCGAATAATCCACCCGAGCCTATAGCGATCTGCGACTGGATAATCTGAAAACCCATGCCTTTAGGGTCAAGCCACGGGTTTAAAAACGCCAGGATACGCGCCCTGCGGTAAGGCACGCTAAAAACCAGAAGATAAACCGCGGGCAAGCTGCAAAGTATCAAGGTTAAAATATACCTGCCGCTTACCCCGGCAACAAAAAGCATGATCAGCACCACAGCGCCCAAGGTAATCACCGTGCCCAAATCCGGCTGTAAAAGAATAAGCACGCAGATAGCCCCTAACACGCATACCGGCGGGATAAATCCCTTAAGCAAAGATTTGATTTTATCCTGTTTACGGCTGATAAAATCAGCTATATAGATGATAAGCGCAAGGTTGGCGAACTCCGCGGGCTGGAAACTGATAAATTTAAACCTGAACCAGCGCCTGGCTCCGGAAACCTCCCTGCCCAGGCCGGGGATGAGCACAAGGACCAATAAAAAAAAAGAGATCCAAAGCAGCATCCGGGCATATTTCCTGAATAAACGATAATCAATAAGCATAGCCAGGAAAGTTAACAATAATCCGGCCGTTAAAAAAGATAGATGCCTTTTCAAAAAATAAAAACTATCCTGGTATCTTTCCCAGGCATAAATGCTTGAAGAACTATAGATCATCACTATGCCTATGCAAATAAGCATAACCGATATAGTAAACAGATTGATGCGCGCCTTCCTAACCATTACTGATTCCTTCCGGCCAGATCCAGCACAATTTCCTTAAAAACCCTGCCCCGTTCTTCATAATCCGTGAACATATCAAAGCTTGAGCACATGGGAGAAAATAATACGCTGTATCCGGGCTTGGCTAAGGCATAAGCTTTATTTACCGCATCCTCTAAACTGACGGCCTTCTCCGCCGGAAATTCCCCGTCCAGGCAAGCGGCAATCCGGTCTTTAGCCTCTCCGAACAAAACTGCCTGCTTAACCTTATTCCTGGCTGCTTCAATGATCACCCGGTAATCAATACCTTTATGCCTGCCTCCGGCGATAAGGATTACCGGCGATGAAATACTGTTTATTGCCCAGATCGCGGAATCCGCGGTGGTAGCTTTAGAATCATTGATAAATCTTACCTTATTAATCTGAGCCACCTCCTCCATGCGATGCTCCAGGCCTTTAAACTTACTAAAAACATCAAGCATCTTTGACCTGTCAAGTCCCAGTATCTCACCGGCCTTAAGCACCGCGCATTGGTTGGAATTAAAACCCTCTTCCCTGGCAAAGAAAATTACTTTTGAGGCTGCTTCCGGCGCCAGGCCTGAAAGCAGCGGGTCAAGCGCGTTTAAAATCAAAAAATCATTCTTATCCTGGTTCATAAAAATCCGCTTCTTGGCAGCCAGATACTCCTGCATATTATTATAGCGGTCAAGGTGGTTGGGGGTAAGATTGATGATTAAAGCAATCTTCGGCTTAAAATCCCTGATCCTCTCAAGCTGAAATGAGCTTACCTCCACAACCGCAAAGTCCCCTTCCCGCATCTTACCTACTTCAGCGCTAAAAGGGTTACCGATATTACCGCACACAAAAACATTTTTACCGCATGCTTTCAGGATCATGCCGATCAAAGTAGTAACCGTGGTCTTTCCGTTTGCGCCGGTTACGGCAATGATCTGCGCCGGGCAAATCATGCCTGCCACCTCAATTTCGCTTATCACCGGTTTAGCAAATTCTCTAGCCCAGGCAAGCGGCTGGGAATTACCCGGGACCCCGGGTGAAATAACCACCAGGTCAGCCTGCCTGATAAAATCCTCGCTGTGTAAGCCAAGCTCTACCAGGATATCCCTGGATGAAAGCAAGGCCGCGTATGACCTGGTTTGGTCGTTATCCTTAATATCCGTAACGCAAACCCTCGCCCCCAGGCTATGCAAAAGATTAGCGCAGGCAAGCCCTGAACGCGCCAATCCCACGACAGTAATCTTCTTATTTTTGAAATACTCTATATTGCGCATAGGTTACAGAACCACGGTTTGCCTTCCGATAGGCAAAGCCGTAGGTTACCTGATCTTTAAGGTAACCAGGGAAAACAAGGCAAGCATTCCGGCGATAATCCAGAACCTGACAATTACCTTATTCTCCGGCCAGTTAAGAAACTGGAAATGATGATGCAGAGGCGCGATCCTGAAGATGCGTTTCTTAGTCAGCTTAAAATAACCTACCTGCAGTATTACTGAAAGCGCCTCCAGAACAAATATACCTCCCACAATTATAAGCAGCATCTCTTTCTTGATCAATAACGCCACTGTCCCGATAGCCCCGCCTAAAGCCAGGGAGCCGACATCCCCCATAAATACAGATGCCGGATAACAGTTAAACCACAGAAAACCCAGGCCGGCGCCGATAATGCCGGCGCAGAAAATAGTCAACTCCCCCGCGCCCTTAATATAAGGGATCAATAGGTAATTACTTAAGTTGATATTCCCGGAGACGTAGCTTAGCACGCTAAAGGCAATGCCCACCATTACCACGATACCGATAGCCAAACCATCCAGTCCATCGGTAAGGTTTACGGCATTGGATGAGCCGGAAATTACCAGTATCACGAATAAAATATACAGGCCGTCTAAATCCAGGCTAGCCCCTTTTAAAAAAGGGATATCCAGCTTAACGTTATGCTGGCTGTTGATGATCAGGATTATTCCTAAAATAAGGCCGAGGATAACCTGGCTGGCCAGTTTTAAGCCAGGTGCTAAGCCCTTTGCCTTTTTCTTCACCTGTTTTAAGTAATCATCCGCAAATCCGGTTAAGCCTAACCAGAGAGTGGAAAACAAAACAATCCAGATGCAGCGGTTGGTAATATCCGCCCAAAGCAGGGTTGAGACTATAACCGCGCCAAGTATAAGAATGCCGCCCATGGTCGGGGTGCTCTGCTTATGGCGGTGCAGGTCATCAAGCTTTAAGCTGTCAGCCTTATTTATTTTTTCCCCGATTTTAAGTTCTTTTAGTTTTTTGATTAACGGCCCCCCGAAGACCAAGCTGAGCAGGAATGCGGTAAGGCAGGCCATAGCCGCGCGGAAGGAAATGTAACGAAAAATATTAAAAGCAAAAATAAAATCCCTTAGCGGATAAAGCAGATGATAAAGCATTAAACCTTGAAGACCTCTTCCATTTTCATTCCCCGTGAGCCTTTCACCAGGACCAGATCATCGGGCCCCGGAAATATTTTCTTAAACAGCAAATCCCTGGCTTCGACCGCCGTAGCACAGCAGAATATATTACTGCTTTTTAAGCCACGCCTGCCGGCTTCGATTCCGGTAAGCCTGGCAAGATCGCCTGAGGTAACCAGCAGGTCACAGGTATTAGTTATACTACCGGCGATTTGCCTGTGCAATGATTCTTTTTGGCTGCCTAACTCCAGCATATCCCCCATAATCAAAATCTTCCTCCCTTTACACTTCATGGCTTTTAATGCCTCAAGGCTGCGCCTTAAAGAAAGAGGATTGGAGTTATAAGTATCGTCAATAAACCTGATACCTTTGAATATAACGAGGTTAAGCCTGCCTTTGGGGAACTTAAAACCCGCTAATCTGGAGGCAATCTTACGGTAATCCAGACCTAATATCCGGCCAACGGCAATAGCGGGCAAGGCATTATAGACATTATAACGGCCCAAGGTGGATAATGCAAAATCAAACTTTCCGTTAATCTTGAACCTGGCCTTGCCGGCCTCTAACCTGATTAAGGAAGCGGAAAAATCGCTTTTTTCATCAATACCGTAACTGAAAATATGCAGGCCTTTGCGCTTTTGTTTTACTAAGGGCCGCAGGTATCCATCGTCGGCATTAAGCAAGGCTATTGCCGGAGCTGCCAGATTATTCAACAGGCCGGACTTTTCCTTGAAAACCCCTTTTGTATTCTTTAAAAACTCCAGGTGTGACGGCCCGATATTGGTGATCACCCCGATATTGGGCCGGGCAATTCCGGATAAATAATCCACTTCCCCGAAATGATTTGTGCCGATTTCAACTACCGCGAAATCATCTCTTTTCTCAAGCTTAATTAATGTCTGCGGCAGGCCGATCTGGTTATTCTTTGTGCCCTCATTTTTCAATACCCGGCCGTCCGCCGACAAAACCCGGGCAATCATCTCCTTAGTCGTAGTTTTACCGCTTGAGCCGGTAACAGCAATAACCGGAAGATTGAATTTTTGTCTTTGGAAACGGGCAATATCTCCTAAAGCCAGGGTTGTATTTTTTACCTGAATAAGTGCTTTGCCTTTGGGGATTACCAGGCCAGTTGTTTTTTCCGCGATAACGCAGGATGCTTTTGATCTTAAGGCCGCAGAAATGAAATTGTGGCCGTCAAAATTACTACCCCTTAGCGCCAGGAAGGCCTCCCCGGGATTTAATCCCCTTGAATCGGTAGAGATACCTGTCAGCTTATCCTGCAAATTGCCCTGGATAAGCAAGCCGTCCGTGGCTTTAATTATTTCATTAACCCTAAACACTTTTGCACTGCCTTTCGGTCATTAAAATACAAAACTTTATTTCTTAATATTTGGTAATTCTCATGCCCCTTGCCGGCAATAATCAGGCAATCATCCTTCCTGGCCAACAATAAACCTTCTTTTATGGCTTTAAGCCTGTCGGGTATCAGGCAAAAATTATTTTTGCTTATTCCTTTGCGGATATCCCTGATTATCCGCAAAGGGTCTTCAGAGCGCGGATTATCGCTGGTGATAATCGCGTAGTCAGCCAACCGCGTGACTATCCTGCCCATCTCCGGCCGCTTAAGCTTATCACGCTCGCCTCCGCAGCCAAAGATCACAATGATCTTCCCGCGAACTACCGGCCTTAAGGCGGTGATCACATTGAATAAAGCGTCCGGGGTGTGCGCGTAATCCACAAAAACATGGTATCCTTTTTTGCAGCCGGCTTTCTCCAGCCTGCCCGGAACAGTTTTAAATTTTTCAACGGCGGATTTAATATCCTTGAACCCCAGATTTTCGCTTAATCCCCAGGCAATCCCTGCCAGAATATTATAAATATTGTACCTGCCTACCAGGCCGGTCTTAATCTTTGCTTTGATTTTCGGCGCTACCAGCGTAAACCGGCTGCCCGTAATGCTGAATTTAATATCCCTGGCCATGACAATAGATTTATTTTTGATGCCATAGGTTATAACCTCAGCGGATGTCAACTGTTTAAGCCGGCGGCTGTATTTATCATCGTTATTAATTATGGCGACACTGTCATCTGAAAGAAAACGGAAAAGTTTAGCTTTTGCCTGAAAATAATCCTCTAAATTTTTATGGTAATCCAGATGATCCTGGGTAAGATTAGTAAAAATCGCGTGAGAAAAATTTATCCCCGCCACACGCTCCTGGTCCAGGGCATGGGATGAAACCTCCATAGCGCAATATTTAACGCGCTGGCCGTGCATTTTACTCAAGTACCCTTGCAACTCCCCGGCCCCGGGGGTAGTATTCCTGGCGATAATAACATTATTCTTAAAACGGTGGCTTATTGTTCCGATAACCCCGCAGCCGTATTTTGACTTTTTGGCGATGGCTTCAATTAAATACGAAACCGTTGTCTTGCCGTTAGTGCCGGTAATGCCGATAACCTTGAAATTTCGCGAAGGATGACGATAAAATTCAGCGCAGGCCTGGGCGAAAAACTTGCGGCTATCCTTAACCGATATTAAGTTTACTTTTGGCCAAAGCTTATTTGCCGGCGGCCTCCCCTGGACAACCACAATTCCGGCGCCCCTGGCAATTGCCTCACCTATAAAACAACCTCCATCCTGGCGGCTGCCTTTTATGGCGACGAAGACAAAATCTTTCTTGACCTCCTTAGAATTACAGGTTATGCCCTTTACTTCTAAATTTGCGATTTTCATTGCGCCATAGCCTCAAGCGGCACTTCATTACCTTTTATATAGCGGATGGCATCACCTGCCACTTTTTGAAATACCGGAGCGGCCACTACCCCGCCAAAATAAACCGGATGCGGTTCATCAATTGTCACAACAATAGTTAACAAAGGGTCCTCCGCAGGAGCAAAACCGATAAAAGAAGCGACAAATTTGCTGTGCGAATAAGTTCCGTTGGCCTCAAGTTTCTGCGCGGTGCCGGTTTTACCCGCGGCGCTAAAACCGGAAACCTTGGCTAATTTACCGGTGCCTTCTTCCACCACTCCGGTGAGGATCTTTTTGATACGCATGGCGGTATCTACGGAGATCACTTTGCGGATTAAAACCGGCTTGTTCTGTTTTATAATTTGGCCTTGATTATCGCGCACCGAATCAATGATATACGGCTTCATCAATTGCCCGCCGTTGGCGATTACCGAAATTGCGCTGGCTAACTGCAAGGCGGTAACCCCCACCTCCTGGCCGATGGGTATGGCTATCATGGAGGACTTTGACCAGGCCCGCACCGGGCTGATCATCCCGGAGATTTCGCCGGCAAGATCCACTCCTAATTTTGAACCAAAACCAAAAGCCCTGAGATACCGGTAGAGCGTATCCGGGCCTAATAGTTGGGCTATTTTTACTGTCCCGATATTGCTTGACTCTTCGATTACCTGCCTGAAAGTAAGATTGCCATGTGAGGTATGGTCATGCAGGATGCGGCCGCCTATTTTATAAGCTCCGTTCTCGCAAAAGAACACATCCTCCTCGGTAACCTTCTTTTCTCCAAGGGCCGCTGAAGCGGTAACAATCTTGAACACTGACCCCGGCTCGAATAAATCGCAGATAGAGCGGTTACGCATAGCATCCCTGCTTACCTCGGAATGGTCATTCAAGTCATAAGTGGGCCGGTTGGCTAAAGCCAGGATCCTTCCTGTGTGCGGGTCCATAATCACGATGCTGGCACCTTTGGCGTGGAAGGTCTTGAAGGCCTTATCCAATTCCCTCTCGGCAATATACTGGATAACTTCATCAATGGTCAAAACCACGTTTAGCCCGTCAACAGGCAAAACCATCTTCTCCCAGATGTCTAATTTTTTCTGCCGGGCATCGCGTAAGAAGATCGCCCATCCAAGCTGGCCTTTCAGGTATTTATTATAATCTCTTTCCACGCCCTCAAGGCCTATATTATCCATGCCGCTGAACCCGATAACGTGGCTGGCCAGATAGCTATTGGGATAAATACGCTTGGTTTCCTTCAGGAATCCTAAACCTTTGATATTAAGTTTCTTGATCGCAACGGATTTCTCCGGGGTTAATTTACGCGCCAACCAAATAAATGCCTTTTTGCGATAGAGCCGCTCCTGCAGGTAAGAACGCTCTACGCCAAGTATAGGCAGCAGTTGATTTATGGCATTTTCTTTATTTTTAATGTCACTGGGCACGGCATAGAGGGAATCCATGGACATATTGAATGCCTGCGCTTTAAGACTGGAATCATAGATTGTGCCGCGCCTGGGCTCCAGCTCCACGAGTTGATTATGCTGTTTTTTGGCGATAACGGTAAGGTAGTTTGAACGGAAGAATTGAATAAAAAGCAGACGGCCTACACAAAACAAAAGAAAAATGAAGAAGGTTAAGAATACCGCCTCGCTTCTTCGGCGATAGTTGCTGATATACACTATTTGTCAGGAGTAAATTAGGGGTTAATTGTCTTTGCCTGGGCCTCACGCTTCAAGCTAAAAATACGCGTAAGTAATCCTGTCCTGCCCTGATTCTGATCCGCAAGCTTTAATCCATCCCTGGAAGAAATAAACTTAACAAAGCGGTAATTATCCGGCATCTGAAATTCATTAGTGACGCTGATACGGCTGCCGATGCTCACCAAAGAAGAATTCTTTTTAATATTGTATCGCAATGCGGTATTCTTATCAAGCAATTCATTAAAAGTAGTTTGCTTTTTATGCCCCAGATAAGCCAGGCGGAAGATCTCACTCTGCTGGTAGACATAAAGGACGCAAAAGGAAGTGATGAATACTGTTATGGAGAGAAACCTGGTCATCCTCATGCGGTCTTAAATCCTTTCAGCAACCCTGAATTTGCTTGAGCGGCTGGAAGGATTGGTTTCTACTTCGGCCGCCGTAGGAGTCAGGGGTTTAGGCGTAACAATGTTGATTAATCCGTCAGCCTTAAGGCTGCGGAATGTATGTTTGACTGCGCGATCTTCCAAAGAATGAAAAGAAATAACACATATTCTAGCTTGCTTTCCTAAAATTGCAACGGCTTTCTTAATTGCGCTTTCAATTATCTCCAACTCCCGGTTGACAGCAATGCGCACTGCCTGAAAAGTGCGCGTAGCCGGATGTATACGGTAATAGCTTCTGCGGTATCTATACGGGATAGCCCGCACCACTAAATCAGCTAATTGTCCGGTAGTAGAGATAGGCTGGTTTTTGCGCTCCTGAACCAACAAATGCGCGATACGGTTATGCCAACGCTCCTGGCCGAAGCTCCAGAGCATATGGGAGATCTCGCTCTCATTGAGGTTATTCACCAAATCATATGCCGATATATAACTGCCTTTATCCAACCGCATATCTAACGGCCCCTCCTCCTGGAAACTAAAACCCCTCTCTGCATCTTTAAGCTGAAAGGTAGAAATCCCTAAATCAAAAATAATCCCGTCGATCTTATCTATGCCTCGCTTCCCCAATACCTGATCAAGATCCGCAAAATTAGCATGCACAAGTTCGACTCTTCCGGCAAAATCGCTTAACCTCCTGCGGCAGACCTCTATTGAATCTTCATCGCGGTCTATGCCGATCAATCTGCCTCCCGGGGTGATCCTCTTTAATATCTCCAAGCTGTGGCCGCCCGTACCCAGGGTCGCGTCCACAATTAATTGTCCGGGCTTAAGCTTCAGATAATCTATAACCTCATGCAACATTACCGGTATATGCAGCTTTTCTTTAAACATCCATTAATTTTTCCGCGATCTCTTCAAAAGACTGACGGCTGTTTGCGTAAAAATCATTCCACTTGTCTTGCGCCCAAATCTCAATTCGGTTAGAAACCCCGACGATCATCACATCTTTTTTGATCTCGGCAAAATCTTTTAAGTATTGCGGCAACAATACCCTGCCCTGCTTATCAAAAACCAGTTCGCAGGCGCCGGAAAAAAGCAGGCGGTTAAAAGTACGCGACTGCTGCTTGGTAAATGACATGGTCTTAAATTTATTTTCCTGCGAGCGCCATTCCTCCTCGGAGAACATAAAAAGACATTTATCCAAACCGCGGGTAACAAAAAATTTATCCACGAACTGGTTTTTGGCGACTTCGCGAAATTTAGCAGGTAATATCAGGCGGCCTTTACGGTCTATGGAATGCTGGAATTCACCGTAGAACACTTTTCCCTTCCTTCCACTTTACTCCACTTTTATCCACTTAATACACAAAGTATAAACAAAATGCCTTATTTTGTCAAGGGAAAAATTTACCTAAATTCAACAACTACAATAAGTAGGGGATTAAGCGCCTAAGATAACCAGCGGTTGTGGAAAATGGGGTCAGAATTATTTTTGTCAAAAAGCAAAAATAATTCTGACCCCATTTTCGACCCCATTTTCCTTTGTTATTTAAGGATCTTGCGGCAGGAAAGTATATCTTTTTTCATTTGTACAGCCAGGCCTTCAAGTGAAGAGAATTTTTTATCCGGCCGGATAAGCTTTACAAACTGAATCTCCAGGAATTCTCCATAAATATCTCTATGGAATCCGAATATATGCACTTCTATGTGTATGGCTTTATTTTTGGCGTAAATTGTGGGCCTTGTCCCGATATAACAGACGCCTCCATACCTCCTGCCTGAAAGAAAAATTCGCGCCGCGTAAATCCCCGCCGGCGGGATAACTTCATGGTGCGGATCAATATTAGCCGTAGGTACCCCTAATACACTGCCGAGGGAACTTCCTCTGATCACTGAACCTAATACGCTAACCGGACGGCCGAGCAAATCCTGCGCTTCCTTAATTTTACTTTTCCTAATCAACTTTCTTATAGCGGTACTGCTTATAGGCTCGCCTCTTGATTTTAGCACACTAAGAGCCTTAAGCTGGAAATTATATTTCTTTGCCCCTACCACAAGCTTTTTATAATCACCGAGGGCAAATCTGCCAAAACGGAAATTCTTTCCCACGCAAACAAAACTCACCCCGATCTTTTTAACCAGTATTCTGGCGATAAAATCATCGGCGCTGATTTTGGCGAAACTACGGTTAAAACTTACCACTATGCATACTCCTATGCCCAGCTCCGCGATCAATCTTAAGCGGTGCTCCAGGGAATACAAACTCCCTTCCTTCTGCGGATGCGGCCAAAAGGTCAAAGCAACGCTGGTCCCCTTGATTTTACGCGCCTGCATAACCGCATAGTTAATTATCTCTCTGTGCCCGCGGTGCACGCCGTCAAAAACCCCCAAAGCCACTACCGGCTTACTAAGTTTTTTAATATTACTTATTCCGTATATAACATTCATGAGTTAATTTTTAAAGCTTTCCCTGATCTTATTTAAAACTTTTTTACTAATCTGGTCGATATCGCCATGGAGCGTGCAGCCTGCGGCAGTCTTATGGCCTCCGCCGCCGAATAAAGAAGCGACCTTGTTTACATCAACCTGGCCCTGAGATCTTAAATTTATGCGCACTTCGTTATTCTCTCCCAGATTTTCCTTGAATAATACCACTACCTCCACTCCTTTAATCGCGCGGCCGAAACTCAAAACCAGGTCCGCTATATCAACGCAAGGCTTACCGGACTTAAGCAGCTTTTTTTTAATCTTAAACCGGGCAATCTTCCCACGGTAATAAAATTTTATTTCCGGCAGGATCTCAAGCAGTAATTTTACGTCAGATAGCGGGATATTTTCATAGGTATTGCGGTAAACCTGCGCAACGTCAAGGCCGGATTCCAAAAGCTCGGATGCAGCCTTATGCGTAAAACTGGAGGTATTGGAATAGCGGAATGATCCTGTGTCAGTCATCATACCTGTATATAAAACTAAAGCAGTATCCTTGTCTATAGGCAGGCGTAATTGTTTATACAGCTTATAAATCATCTCCGAACATGAAGAAGCACCGGGTTCCACCCAGTTCACATCGCCAAAAATCCGGTTACTGACATGATGGTCAATATTCAATACCGGTTTATTACCGGTATTCAGCTTGTAAACCTCCCCGGTGCGTTTTAGGTCCGCGCAATCTAAAACCACAAAACAATCAAAATCAATATATTTAGAGCTTTTGCCCAGGCGGCGGATAAGTTTATTACCCGGAAGAAAATCATAGCCATAAGGCAATGCATCCTCATTTATGATTGTCCCCTCTTTACCCAGCTTCTTTATAAGGTTATAAAACGCCAGTTGCGATCCCAAAGCATCCCCCTCAGGGCTGGTATGGACAGTAATAAGAAAATTATTATATTTTTTTACGCTTGCGCAAACCTTTTTTAGGCTCATCTATCTCCTTTATCTGATTCAACACCTCTTCTATCCTTACGCTATATTCAGTTGAAT
The DNA here is from genome assembly GCA_041645145.1 of Candidatus Omnitrophota bacterium. Lineage (GTDB taxonomy): Bacteria > Omnitrophota > Gorgyraeia > Gygaellales > Profunditerraquicolaceae > UBA6249. Next base: position 3,265 of record JBAZQO010000025.1, on the reverse strand, counting down.
GGTCCTCTTTCAACATAAGCTCTGTGGCAATGCGCAGATTAATCCTTTGGGCAACCAGGGAGCGGATATAGCCTAAGGCGGAATCCAAAGCTAACCTTGTCTTCTTATGCTCCTCCTCTTTCCCCAAGACGCTGTAGAAAACCTTGGCAGACCTTAAATCCCCGGTTAACTCTACCCGGGTTATGGTAATAAAACCTATGCGCGGGTCTTTCAGTTCATCATGGATTATCAAACTTACTTCTTTCCTTATTGCTTCCTCAACACGCTGGTGCCTGGACATCTTATTAACCTCCTGATCAAAGCCAACTCATCCTGATAAGTGGCCACCCGGCCATTAAGTTTAGCCGCTAAAACCTTTGAAAATATCTTCTGATACACCGGCCCCGGCAAAACACCCAGGCCATGCAGGTCATGTCCCGAAACATAAAGGCGCATGCCGTTATAAATTTCAAGGAAATCCGCGATGTGCTTCTTACAATACTTATTTTGCGAAGTAGCTGCCAAAAGGATTACCGTTTCATAGCTCAATGGCTCAAGCAGGGAGAAAATCTGCGCCGGGCTGATCTCCTTCCTGCTTAAACGGAAGATAAGCTTCCGGCCACGCCGGCAATAGCTGATAATCCTCTTCTCTTCCCCCGAAGCTAAGGCCAGCCTATGGGAAATCTTTTTGATTTCGGCCAAACCAAGCGGCTTTAAAAGCGCCGTAAAATAAATCAGCCAGAGATCAAGATGCCTGCGGCCGGGAAAGCTTTTAGCAAACCAGGCGACCTTTTTATCAACTGCCTTAAACAAATCATAGGTTGCTTTGCCGGGCTTAAGCTTGGGGCTTAAAAAAGATAAACCCGTCAGGCCGTCGAGAGCCCTTATCTGTTTTAAAGGTTTATCTTCTTTAAGCATTAATATTAAATCATCGCGCATCCTGTGCGCACTTACTTTATGCAGCAGGCCTAAACTTATCGCCTCTTTTAAAAGCGAAAGTGTCTTGCGTTCGATCTGAAAACCAAAGCGCGCCTGGAAACGCACAGCCCTTAATATGCGCGTAGGGTCGTCCTTAAAACTTAAATCGTGCAGGATGCGTATCCGGCCTTGCGCCAAATCAGCTTTTCCGCCGAAAGGATCAATTAACTTTCCAGCGCCCGCGCGGGCAATGCCGGCAGCCATGGCATTAATGGTAAAATCCCGGCGCATGAGGTCTTCTATTAATGAACCCGCGCTTACAACCGGAAGAGAGGCGCAGCAAGGATACCTTTCTTTACGGGTGGTGGCAATATCAACCTTTAGCCTGCCTTTTAAAATTAAAGTCGCGGTCCCGAACCTTTCATGAACCCTTATTCCTGATTTTAGTTTTTTTGCCAGTTTACCGGCAAAAAGTATACCATTGCCTTCAACGGCAATATCCAAATCAAAGTTCTTTACCCCCAGGAGTAGATCGCGCAGGAACCCGCCGACCAAATAAGCCGGCATCCCGGTCTCCTTAGAAACTTTTCCTGCTGAGCTAATCAATTCTTTAATCTCTCGCGGTAATCTTTTTAAATATTCTTTCATGGGCGCGGATGAAACATCTTATGTATTTTCTTAAGCCGTTCTTTATCGATATGCGTATAAATCTGCGTAGTAGAGATACTGGAATGGCCCAGCATCTCCTGCACAGAACGCAGGTCCGCCCCCCCCTCCAATAGATGCGTGGCAAATGAATGCCTGAGAGTATGCACCTTTATCGGTTTCTTTATTTTGGCCTTTTTGGCATACTGCTTGATCAGCTTCCAGACGGATTGCCGGGATATCTTTCCACCGGAACGGTTGATAAAAAGCAGTTCCGAAGTTTTTTTCTTTAAGAAATGCGGCCGGCTAAACTTCAAATACCTGTTAATGCTATGGATCGCTTTTTTGCCTAACGGGATTACCCTCTCTTTGTTGCCTTTTCCGATGCAACGCAGAAAACCGATGTCCAAATTCACATTAGCGGCCTTAAGATCAGTGGCTTCGGATACACGCATACCTGTAGCGTAAAGGGTCTCAAGAATCGCCCTGTCCCTGGCCCCCTGAAAATCGCGCGGATCAGGCTGAGCTATCAATGCCTCCACCTCATTCAAAGAAAGGGTATCAGGAACCTTCTTCCAGAGCTTAGGCGAATCAATCAAGGTGGTGGGATCGCTTTTTAAAACCCTCTCCCTGGCCAGGAAGCGATGGAACATGCGTATAGCTGCCAGGCGCCGCGATATGCTCACCGGGGATATCCCTTTATTCTTGGCAGAAAGCATAAATTCGGTGATATCGTTTTTGGATATCTGGGAAAGCGCGTTGTAGCCGCGCTTAATGATAAAATCCAGATAAATATTCAGGTCCTGGCGGTAGGCAATAATTGTATTCTTGGCCAAGCCGCGCTCAACTGTTAGATAATCCAGGAATGAATCAATGAGCTCTTTCATCTAATTTAAAACGGATTGCTGTTTTTCTCTTCGCCTATTGTCGTTGCAGGGCCATGCCCGGGATAAACCCTGGTTGCCTCAGGTAAAACGAACAATCTTTCTCTTATTGATTTCTCAAGCTGCGGCTGGCTACCTCCCGGCAAGTCTGTCCTCCCAACCCCCCGGCAGAACAATGTGTCCCCGGTAAAAATAATATCCGTTTGAGGTTTCTTCATCAAAAGAGCGATTCCTCCCGGAGTATGGCCTGGCAAATGCATGACCTCCAACTCCAGACAGTCAAATTTAATGGCCTGCTTATCCTCCAGGGCAATAATTTCGGATCTAACTTTGTAAGCCCGGGAAAAAGAAGCGGAAAGATTTAAGCCGGCATCAGTAAGCATGGCCAAATCCTGTTTATGCGCATAAACCGCGACCCCGAATTTGTCATCGCACCCGATATGATCATAATGGCCGTGGGTATTAATCACCATCCCCGGATGTAATTTATGCTTCTCTAAAACCGCGTTTATCTTACGCGCCTGGTCTCCCGGGTCTATAATGATCGCTTTTTTCTCTTCCGCGCAGGCAAGTATATAGCAATTAACCTGCATGGGACCGACATTAACGGTTTCCAGGATCATCGTAAATAATTTTTCACCTTCGGATAAATAAAACCGCGCTGAATATCCGACTTAATGCGTTCGGCAGACTGGATATTGCGATTATTATTCGCGCCATAAATATCGCTTTGCATATCCGAAATTAAATCCCTTGACCTGACGACATACACATCAAGATTCTTTTGAGCGGGCGCAATCAAAAGTCCCCGCATATTTACTAAATTCTTAAGCGCCTCC